>CAIWPG010000384.1 GCA_903914535.1 uncultured Oxalobacteraceae bacterium | reverse complement strand
GCCGACACCCGCGGTAAATACCAGCATATCCAGTCCACCCAGTACAGCCGTTAACGCGCCGATTTCACGTACAATCCGTCGCACGTAGAGCGCCAGTGCTGCCTGGACACGGGGATTGCCTGCTTCTTGTTCCAGCAACACCCGGGTGTCATCGGATACGCCGGAAATGCCCAAGAGGCCGGATTCGTGGTACAGCATGTGGCCGACTTGCTCCAGTGTGAGTTTGCGCATCTCCATCAGATACAAGACCGCACCGGGATCCAGCGCACCGCAGCGGGTACCCATCATCAAACCATCCAGTGCAGAAAAGCCCATGGTGGTTGCAACACTTTTCAGGTCCTGCATCGCACACAGGCTGGCACCGCTACCGATGTGAGCGACAATAGTTTTACCGCGTGCCTGTTGTCCGTGGCGTTCTGCCAGCGCAACTGACATGAAGTCGTAGGACAGACCGTGAAAGCCGTAGCGGCGTAAACCTTGTTCCCAGTTTTCCCACGGCAGCGGCAGCATTTTTTCTACTTCCGGCAGTGTGTGATGAAAAGCGGTATCGAAGCAGGCGACTTGTGGCAGATCCGGGTAGGACTCCAGTAGTGCTGCGATAGCTTCCAGGGCAAAGGGCTGGTGCAGGGGAGCCAGCGGAATCAGACTTTTCAGATCCGCCAACACGGCCGCATCCACGCGGGTGGGCGCCGAGAAGTGATTGCTGCCGTGAACCACTCTGTGGGCAATCGCAATGATTTGTCGCCCATTCAGACGGGCGGTGATGCGATCACGGATGTACTCCAGTGCGGCGTGGTAGGGTTGCGTCGGATCCAGCGATAAGATTTCCGGCTTCATGCCCGTTTCACTAAAGCCCGGGGTTTTTCCGGTAATGCCTTCGACCTTGCCATTCCAGAGTGGCTGACGCGGCAGGGGATGCCGGGTGGCATCAAACACCGCAAACTTAATGCTGGATGAGCCGCAATTGAGCACAAGTATCAACGGTGCCGGAGCGTCCGGGCCGGATTCGGTTTTTGTAAAGAGGGATGCGCTTGTCATGGTGCGTTCTTGCGGTTACGGTGTGCAAGTAAAACAGCGATCGCACAAGAAGAAATGCGTGATTCCCGCGAGTCGGCACGACTGGTTAATACGATAGGGAGTTTGGCGCCCAGTACGATACCGGCACACTCTGCCCCGCCCAGGTACTCTAATTGCTTAGCCAGCATATTGCCGCTTTCTAAATCTGGTACGACCAGAATATCGGCTTGTCCGGCGACCTCAGAAACAATGCCTTTGATTTTAACAGCAGCCATAGAAACGGCATTGTCAAAAGCAAGCGGCCCATCCAGCAAAGCACCGGCAATTTGTCCCCGGTCAGCCATTTTGCACAGTGCTGCGGCATCCAGTGTGGATTGCATACCCGGATTCACGGTTTCTACGGCGGCCAGTATGGCAACCCGTGGTTGTGCTACGCCGATGGCATGTGCCAGATCAATCGCATTCCGGATAATGTCGGCTTTACCTTCCAGCGTCGGAGAGATATTGACAGCGGCATCAGTGATGATGAAGGGGCGCGGATACGCCGGAGTTTGCATTAAAAAACAATGCGATATGCGTCGGGCTGTGCGTAAACCGGTGCCGCTGGCAACCACTGCTCCCATTAATTCATCGGTGTGCAGGCTGCCTTTCATTAGTGCTTCTACCTGGCCCGCATGCGCCAGCTCAACTGCCCGGCTGGCGGCAGCATGGCTGTGCTCGACGTCAACGATTTCCAGACCAGTTAAATCCAGTCCGGCTTCTTTAGCGACAGCATTCAGTTTGGCAAGCGGTGCGATCAGCACAGGTACGATTAATCCTGCTGCCTGTGCATCGATTGCAGAGCTCAGGCTGAGTGCATCACAGGGATGTACAACGGCAACGCGTATGCTGCCAAGTGCCCGCACGTGATCCAGTAAACGTTGCGCACCGTCAAGAAAATGCAGCGTGGGCATGGAAGCGGAAAGGTAGTCAATTTTCAATTCAGGCGCGATGACGGTTACTTCACCACGGATGACTTCTTCCTGATCCTGGTTGCAGCTTGAGCAGCTAAGCGTAACTTGTTTATTGGCTGCATCCAGAGCGCGTATCGTCATGGTCAGCGTCAGCGTATCCCCCAGTTTGATTGGCACCAGAAATTGTAGCTGTTGGTTCAGTAATACCGTTCCGGTGCCGGGAAGCCGGGTATCCAGCAGGGCAGTAATCATGGAGCTGCCCCAGACGCTGTGGGCAATCGGGTCATGGTGTCCGGCAGCGTGTGCGCCATCGGATTTTTTTTGACTCGTATTGCTGGCAACGACGGATAGTAATTCAATGTCGTGTGTGGTCAGGGTGCGTTGCAAGGTGGCTGTATCACCTAAGGCCATTTCATGAAAGGTGCGGTTGTGTACCAGATGCAAGGGTTGGCCGGCGGGTGTTGCAATAGCAAGGTGTGTCGAAATAACGGGAGTCATATGTAGTGTACCTTAATTTTTTATAAATTAAGCAACTCAGTCCGGTGGGACTGAGTTGGTGTAAAGGGTAATTACGCGGTTTTTTTCAGTGACCTGGCCTGTGACACAGCATTTCTGGCAGAAGTTCTGGATGAGGCCGGCTTATTTCGCCTCGCTCCCGGTGTGTTGGCCGGTGTTTGTTTTTGTGTGCCTTGCTGCTTGATTTGCTGTGGTGCCGGCGACTCTTTTTGTAAATTTTTTGCCTGTACTTCTACTGGCGCTTCTATTTGTGTTTCCCGTATTTCCTGCATCTCTTCCTGTAGTTCTTTCGGAATTGCTTCAAGTGGCGTTTCAGACAAGGGGCCAATTAATCCCGACAATTTTTCGTGACGGAATTCGACATCCGGCTCAATGTTGCTTGCGTCTTCTAATGCCATGACTGCGGTAACTACTGACCAGATCCAGTGCCGCCCGGCCTGATCTGGCACCAGTTCCGGCAGAGTTTGCAGTGCACCATAGGCGTTTTCACGCAGGATGAGTGCCTGATTACGCATGGTTTGATGGAGTTGTTCTGGTGTTGGTGCCGGGAATACGGTTTGAGATGCAATAATGTTTTCACATAAATGGAAGGCACGTTCGTCTATGAACGCAGATGTGCCATGCAAATAAATCAGTGAGCGTATCAGTGCTTCTTGAATGCTACCTTGTGCTACGGTGTTTATGGCGAATTCACGGGCTTCTTCCAGTAATGCCGGATTATGGTTGACGGGTATGGTGACTTGCGGTTTTTCATTCAGACCGAGCAAGGGACGTAACCAGGGAGCCTGATATAGTGATTTAAACAGGGATTCTGCACCTGTATCGCGATCCACGCGCCATTTATCCAGATGTTGCATTAGCTGAGCAGAGGCTGCCTGTTCTATTTGCAGACACGGATTGTCCTGTTCAACCGGTTTGCGCTGCTGTCTGACGGCATTAGCGATTGCAGATAGTCCCCAGGTCAGTGGATTTAAGCCTGACCACATGTAGTGGTCTATCCGGCAAGGGTGTAGCAAACGATTAATTTTGGCTGTCGAATCATTGCTCATTGCACGGACTATCGGTGAAAGGAACTGATCATAGACTTGCTGATTACGTTCGGCCAGCACTTTTACTACTTCAAACTGCGCTTCATCTTCACGTTCATCGTCCAGTGCCCGGATATCATCCAGTGTGCGTGGTTCAAAGCGAATCAGGTGTTTACCGCTAATGAGTTCCTGGTGCGGCGTACCGGCGTCCAGATCTTCAATAGTCGCTTCATACAGACCCGGCGGCAGTAATTCGATTAATTCCAGTGCGCCGACCAGTTTGCTGTGCTCGCGATCGGCAATGCCGCCGGAGACGAAAATCCCGAGATGTCCGATTTTTTCGTGGAGGCAGTAGACGATGACTTGTTTGCGTACCCGGATATCTTCAACATCGGCGTATAAGTCGCAAATCCAGTTCAATGCCTGTGGTGGTGGCGTAATATTGTCGCCATGTGAAGCAAACACAATAATCGGAGTACGTATATTGCGCGGATCGATGACGCCGCCATTGATCGGGTCCGGAATGCCGCCCTGACTAAGTTTGTTACCGATGAACAGATTTTGTACGATCCAATCAATCTCTGCCCGGTTCATCAGGAAGTGGCCGCCCCACCAGCGTTCAAAATCCAGATAGCGTTGTGCTTCAGTATCTACATTTGAATAGAGTTGATATTGCTTGCCCCACAGGGTGTTGGCCGGATTTAAACTCTCAAAATTCTGGACCAGGTAGGCGCCGTCAAAATGACCATTGCCCATATCGCTGACCAGTGAACTCAGCCATGATCCGCCCAGCAAACCACCGCTGTAGCGCATGGGATTCTGACCGGATTTGCCGGACCAATAGGATAAGGGTGCACCTGCCAGCATGATGGGACCAACCAGTTCCGGGCTGGTGCATGCTAATAACATTAACGCCCAGCCGCCCTGGCAGTTGCCAATCACAAAGGGTTTTTCGCTGCAATCGGCGTGTAATTCGTTGACTTTTTTCAGAAATTGAATTTCAGCGCGCAATACACCTTCAATGGTTTGTCCGGGGCAGGGTAATGGCCCGAACGTGACGAAATAACAGGGATGACCTGCTTCAAGGGCAACACCGATACTGCTGTGTACTTTAGAACCGGCTATGCCGGGGCCATGGCCGGCACGCGGGTCAATAATCATGAACGGGCGCGCAGCAGGATTGGTGGGGTGCTCAGCCGGAGGGATGATTTTAAGCAGCGCGTAATTGGCGGCCGGCTCAAAATTATGGGCATCCAAAACTACTTCGTGTTCGAATATCAGAACCGGAGGTTTACCTGCTTTGGAGTGGGAAATGAAATTTTCGCCGCGCTGGCGCATGGTATCTGCATAGAGAATCGTGCGTTGCAAGCTATCGACCCAATAGTCACTGATCTGATTAGCTAAAGTAGTACCAGGCATGAAAAACTCCTTGTGATGGATAAAACGGTTGGTTCAATCATAGTGCATTTTAAAGAGAGCAATCAATAAATATTGCTATGCAGCATAATATATTACACCAGTTGGCGATCTTTTTTTGTTAACTTGAAACTTAAACGGAAGTAGTGAGTAAGGGCTGTTGTATGTTGCACCCTGTTAATTATTGTCATGAAGCGGAAATGCTGCGGGTGGAGAATGGAGGGGCTATTACTTGTTGTATCGACAGATGGATTAATTGAATGAGTGAACAATACAGAGGTGACATGACTCAGCAGCGAATTTTAATTATCAGTGTATCGGCCGGATCTGGTCATGTGCGTGCCGCTGATGCATTGCTGGAAACGGCGCGTCAGCAATTTCCGGATGTTATCGCAGAGCATATCGATGTCATGAACTATGTTGGCAGTGGCTTCAAGCGAATATATACCGATTTTTACCGGCAGTTGATTCATTATGCCCCTGTACTGTGGTCTTATTTATACCAAAAAACCGATCAGGCACAGCGCAGTGATGTGAGTTCTTTGCTGCGGCGTGCCATCGAGCAATTGTGCACCAAAAAAATGATCCGCAAGATTCATGAATTTAATCCGGACCATATTATCTGCACGCATTTTCTTCCTGCTGAATTACTCTCGCGTGAAATTCATCAAAAACGCCT
>CAIWPG010000383.1 GCA_903914535.1 uncultured Oxalobacteraceae bacterium | reverse complement strand
GTTATCCATTGCCACCGCAACAGTCGCATTTCTGTTAATCGTTTTTGCAGAAATATCACCTAAAGTAATCGGTGCCACCTACCCCGAACGTATTGCATTGCCAGCCAGCTTTATCCTGAAACCATTAATGACCGTCGGTCAGCCCCTGATTTGGTTTGTGAATTTATTTGTCAGCGGCCTGCTCAGTTTATTACACATTAAAACAGGTCGCGCTGCCCGGGATACCCGCCTGTCACCAGAAGAATTACGCTCAATCGTCCTTGAAGGCGGCAATTTCATCCGGCAAAAACACAAAAGCATATTACTCAATTTATTTGATCTGGAAAGCATCTCTGTCGAAGATGTCATGACCCCGCGATCACAAATTGAAGCTCTCGATTTATCGGTGCCTGTAGCGGATATCAAACACCAGCTGACCACCTGCTATCACAACAAATTACCTGTATATGAAGGTGAAATTAACCACATTATCGGTGTTTTACATGTACGAAAAGCGATTGCGCTCCTGAACCAGGAAGATGAATTAGACACGGGTCATTTCCGGCAATTACTGACCCCGGCCTACTTTATACCGGAAGGCACAGATGTATTTACTCAACTACAATACTTTCAAGAGAAGCGTGAACGACTGGGTATTATTATTGATGAGTACGGTGAAGTTCAGGGGCTGGTCACACTCGACGATATCATTGAAGAAATGATCGGTGAATTTACCACTTCCGTCCCCGGTGATGCGCGTGCTGATATGTTTAACTGGGACCCGCAGGGAGAATGCATCCTTGAAGGTTCTACTACACTAAGAGATATCAACAAACGACTCAATCTTGAATTACCGCTCAGCGGGCCAAAAACCATCAATGGCTTATTGCTCGAAATATTACAAGATATTCCGGAAGCCCAGGTTGGGCTCAACATCAATGGCTGTCTGGTTGAAATTATTCAGGTACACAACCAATCCATTAAAGTAGTCAAACTAATCCGGCAAAAATAGCAAGTCTAAATAAGTAAGCAATTGCATGCCCGCCACACCATTTGTTCACCAACCTTTACAAATCGGACCGGGAGCTGCATTATCGCTCTGAATCAACAATCAAAAATTGAACAGTTATGGCTGACGTGATGTCCTCCCCTCCATCCAACAACCCTAATACGGGCTTAGCACGTGCACTGTTACAGGCAAACCGGCTCACAAATGCTCAGGTTGACCACATACTTAAAAAATCACAAACCGAAAAAACAGCATTTATCGATTCACTGTTACAAAGTAATCATATCCCGGCACGCGACCTGGCATCTTTTTGCTCTGAAACATTCGGTTACCCGTTACTGGACATTTCGGCATTTAATATACATTCTCTGCCAGAGAAAATTATTGATGCGAGGCTGATACAGACTTTACGCGTTATTCCTCTGGTAAAACGTGGTAATAAAATCGCTGTTGCCATTTCAGATCCGACCAATTTACAGGCACTGGATCAGATTAAATTCAAGACTGAACTCATTGTCGAACCCATTATCGTAGAGCATGATTTATTACTACGATTGCTGGAAAAACTTGCCAAAGCGTCAGATCAAAGTCTGATCGACCTGATCGGCGATGATGCCGATATTGATTTCGGCGAAGCTGACCCCGGCAATGCGCTTGTCGATTCAGCATCCAGTGAGGTTGATGATGCGCCGGTTGTTAAATTCTTAAACAAAATTTTATTAGATGCCATTAACATGGGGGCGTCCGATTTACATTTTGAACCGTTCGAGAAATTCTATCGTGTTCGTTTCCGGGTTGATGGTGAGTTGCGCGAAATTACGCAACCGCCACTCATGATCAAAGAGAAACTGGTATCGCGCATTAAGGTGTTGTCGCGCATGGACATTTCCGAAAAACGTATCCCGCAAGACGGGCGAATGAAATTAACACTGTCTGCCACACGCGCTATCGACTTTCGGGTAAGTACCCTGCCAACCCTGTTTGGCGAAAAAGTGGTGATGCGTATTCTGGATGCAACGCAGGCTCAGATGGGCATTGATGCACTGGGTTACGACCAGGATCAAAAAGACATACTTATGCGCTGCATCACCCGTCCCTATGGCATGGTACTGGTCACAGGGCCGACAGGATCAGGAAAAACAGTCTCTCTTTACACCTGCTTAAACGTCATCAACAAACCGGGTGTTAATATCTCAACAGCAGAAGATCCGGCCGAAATCAATCTTCCCGGTGTCAATCAGGTCAATGTGAATGACAAAGCTGGACTAAGCTTTGCCGTCGCCCTAAAATCATTCCTGAGGCAAGATCCGGACGTGATCATAGGTTGTATAATCGTGTTTTATCAATTTATATCCCCATTTCTGATAAAGTGTTAGGGTCTTTTTGATCTTTTCAATATTTTCCG
>CAIWPG010000382.1 GCA_903914535.1 uncultured Oxalobacteraceae bacterium | reverse complement strand
GTGCTTTGCGATATAAGGAGATCAGTTTGCTGTGATCTGTACCGAGATTGCTGCAAATGCCCGGATAGACGCAAGACAGACGACGGCAGGATTCTTCAATACTCTTTTCTTTGCAGGCCAGCCGGTACATATTGGCGGTCGGTCCGCCTAGGTCGGAAATAACACCGGTAAAGCCGGAGACTTTATCACGAATTTCTTCAATTTCCCGCAAAATGGATGGTTCAGAACGGCTTTGAATAATCCGGCCTTCATGTTCGGTAATGGAGCAAAACGTACAGCCGCCAAAGCAACCGCGCATGATGTTAACGGAAAAACGAATCATGTCCCAGGCCGGGATTTTAGCTTTGCCATAAGACGGATGCGGTGCGCGTGCATAGTTCATATCGTACACGCCATCCATTTCATCCATCGCCAGTGGCAAGGGAGGCGGATTCAGCCAGACATCGCGGTTGCCATGTGCCTGAACCAGCGCCCGGGCATTGCCGGGATTAGAATCCAGATGGAATACGCGTGAAGCATGTGCATACATAACCGGATTATCTTTAACTTCTTCGTAGGACGGTAAACGCAGTACGGTTTTTTCACGTATAGCGATGCTATCTGCCAGTCGCTCTTCGCGACTGACTATTCTGATTGGTTTGGTACTGACAGAGACAGGTGTACTGATGGTTGCTTGTCCGCCTTCTGTTGCTGCAAAGTCATCAGCTGCTTTGCCGGAGTTGGTCGCACATGTTTCGCTGGCTTCGACACCGGTCATCATGTAAGGGTTAAGGTGTTCTTCGATTTTTCCCGGAGCGTCTATTTTGACTGAATTGGTTTCTATCCAGTCGGGGGATGGTTTCCAGCCGCTTGGTACCATAAAGGCGCTGCCGCGTAAGTCGCGGATGGTGTTAATTTTTTCACCTGCCGCCATGCGGTGGGTCAGGGATAGCAAGGCACGTTCAGCATTCCCAAACAAGAGAATGTCGGCTTTGCAATCCAGTAAAATGGAGCGTTTGACGGTATCCGACCAGTAGTCGTAGTGGGCGATGCGGCGCAAACTGGCTTCAATACTACCGGCGACTACCGCAACGCCGGGGTAGGCTTCACGGACTTTTTGTCCGTAAACCATGACCGCGCGATCAGGACGTTTGCCTGCTTCACCATTAGGCGTGTATGCATCATCAGAGCGGATTTTGCGGTCAGCCGTGTAGCGGTTGACCATGGAATCCATATTGCCTGCAGTAATGCCGAAATACAGATTGGGTTTGCCCAGCGTGCGAAATGCATCGGCAGAGTGCCAGTCAGGCTGACTGATGATCCCCACCCGAAACCCATGCGATTCCAGTAAACGTCCAACCAGTGCCATACCAAAGCTGGGATGGTCGATGTAGGCATCGCCGGTCACCAAAATAATATCGCAGCTATCCCAGCCCAGTGTTTGCATTTCGGCGCGCGACATGGGTAAAAACGGTGCAGGTTTAGCCGTTTTCTCGCGATAGGCAGAGTAAGAGAATAGATTTTTGGGTGCGGTCATGATGGGGGTGCTTGGTGCAGGTAGAGTGGCTGATCTGTATGGGGCGCAGTATCATTAAGGCGGTAGTATACGCTGTTTCTGAAAGCTGCGTTGGTGCTGGCTGAATCTGTGAGCGGGGGCCGGGATTATTCACTCCAGCCCCGCTGGGGGTGGGCTTGCTTTTCAGGTGATTTTTGCGGGTTTTAATACCAGCCATAAGGCGATTGCGATTAATGTGCCACCTGCCAGATGTGCCAGCGTAATTTGCTCGTGTAAAAAAATAACACCCCACAGCACGCCAAATAGCGGAATCAGAAAGGTGACGGTCAGTGATTTGACTGGCCCGATGTCAGCGATCAGGCGAAAATACATAATATATGCCAGTGAAGTGCATATAAAACTCAATCCGGCGATCGCCAGCCATACGCCTGTACTGCCCCAGCTGGCTGGCGGACTGGTACTGACATTGAATAAAAATGGCGGTAATAATAGTGCTGTAGCACCTAATTGACTTCCTGTTGCGACCAGTTTGCTGTCCAGTCCGCCCTGATCACTGATCCAGCGTTTAGTCAGAAAGCCGGTCAGACCGTAGCAACTGGTGGCGACCAGACAAGCAGCAGCACCCAGTAATACCGGTAATGTCAGTGTTACCGGGCCGGTACGCGTTAATACGGCAACGCCTGCTAAGCCGAATACTACGCCGCCAGCTTTGTTGACGGTGAGTTTTTCAGAGAAAAACAGTGCTCCTATCAATACGCCCATTAGTGGTGTGGTGGCATTAAAAATAGCCGAGTAGCCTGCGGGAAGTACTTGCGCTGCAATGCTGTACATGACAACCGGAATGCCGGAGCTGACTATGCCAAGCAGTAGCAGTACGCCCAGTTTTCCTTTAAAGTTAATAGAGAAACGCAGCGTTGCCAGTAATGCAAATAATCCTATCGAAGAGAAAAAAACACGGAAAAATGCGCTGGGAAGTACGCCAAGACTGGGAACAATGATGCGCATAAATAGAAAACTGGCACCCCATATCGCTGAAAGGCTGATTAAACGGATGAAATCGCTGTTTTTCAAAAAAACTCCGGGAAATTTTTATAAGTTCATTACATTACACTAGTTTTTATTAAAAATCCGACAGACGTTTTCAGGACATCTGTCCGGTTGTCATTCCTGATGGCGCCGGTTTTTTTTGTTTCGTAGAAACACATAGAGCAGGGTCTTATATTTATTGAATAAACACTGGTTAATGGTTAATTCAGCAGTAGATAAAACGCAAAGCTTAATTTAAATCTAAATTAAAGTTAATGTTTACGTTAACGTAAACGTAATGTAGCGTTAAAATAATGCGCAACCAATATGCGTACCGTCAGGGTAGTTAACTTCAGATGAAAATTTATTAATTTAATAGTAAATTATTATAAGAGAAATTTTCTCCACATTGCCCCCGCTAATTGGTGACGTCACTTGATTTTGTGCTTAAGAAAAATTATTTTTTTAATAAAAATGGAGACAACAATGCACCAGCAGCCCAGTTATGTTCACGGAACAAATGAGGTAGCACTGATAGGAGAAACAATAGGCTCGTATTTAAATCTGGCGGCAGAGCGATTTGGTGATAGTGATGCACTGGTTGTTCCGCATCAGCAAGTTCGGTTAAGCTACAGACAGCTTCTGCAACAGGTTACCTGCCTTGCCGCAAATTTGATTGAGCTCGGGCTTAAACCGGGTGACCGGATCGGTATATGGTCGCAAAATTGTGCCGAGTGGGTGCTGGTGCAGTTTGCCACAGCCAAAGCCGGCCTGATCATGGTGAATATTAATCCTGCTTACCGCCGTTCTGAAATTGAATATGTACTTAATAAGGTGCAGTGCAGTGCGCTGATCCTGGCTCCGCAATTTAAATCAAGTGATTACATTAGTATGATGATGGATGTTGTACCTGAGTTGGCACATTGTGCGCCGGGTGAATTGAAATCAGAGCGCATCCCTCATCTGAAGCACCTTATTCGTTTTGGATCAGATAAAACCAGGGGTATGCTCAATTTTAATGATTTACTTAAGGTTCCTTCCGCAGAACTGCTGGCGCAGCTTGCCATTGCGGAGGCTGGTCTGGAATTCGATGATCCTATCAACATTCAGTTTACTTCCGGAACCACAGGTGCTCCCAAGGGCGCTACACTTACGCACCATAATATACTTAATAATGGTTTCTTTATCGGTGAGGCAATGCGTCTGACCAGACAAGACAGACTTTGTATTCCGGTCCCGCTTTACCACTGCTTTGGTATGGTGCTGGGTAATCTGGCCTGCGTGACGCACGGTGCTGCTATGATTTACCCTGGTGAAGGCTTTGATCCTAAAGCGGTATTGGAGACTGTGCAGGCAGAGAAATGTACGGGTCTGCACGGTGTGCCTACCATGTTTATTGCTATTCTTGATCATCCTGATTTTGCTAATTACGATTTGTCAAATTTAAGAACCGGCATTATGGCCGGATCGCCTTGTCCTGTTGAAGTGATGACGCGCGTCATGGGCCAAATGCACATGAATGAAATCACCATTGCTTATGGGATGACGGAAACCTCGCCTGTCAGTTTTCAGAGTTCGGTCGATGATCAGGTTGATTTGCGTGTTTCTACAGTCGGGCGCATACATCCGCATCTGGAGGTAAAGCTCATTGATGCGGATGGTCATATCGTCCCGCGCGGACAAAAAGGCGAATTACTGACGCGTGGTTATTCCGTGATGCTGGGATATTGGGATGATCTGGAAAAAACCCGAGAAACGATAGATGCAGCACGCTGGATGCATACCGGTGATCTTGCTGTGATTGATGAAAATGGTTTTTGTAGCATTGTCGGGCGTCTTAAAGATATGGTCATACGCGGCGGAGAAAATATTTATCCCCGTGAGGTGGAAGAGTTTTTGTATCGGCATCCTAAAGTACTGGATGTGCAGTGTATTGGTGTGCCAGACCCTAAGTATGGCGAAGAATTGTGTGCCTGTATCATTTTACGTCCCGGCGCACGTGCCGATGCGGATGAAATACGCACCTTTTGCAGCGGTCAAATTGCCCATTACAAAATTCCCCGTTACATTATGTTTGTTGACCAGTTTCCTATGACTGTCACCGGAAAAATTCAAAAATTCCTTTTGAAGAAACAAATTGCCACTCAGCTTGGATTGGGAATGAATTAAGTCTGCTTGTTAATTGAGACACGAATCTAAGTGTAATGCATGTGCAGCGCATGGGAGTAATACATGCGGTCGTATAGCAGTCGTTATTTCTTGTTTTTTAAATTTATTGTGCTAATGTAAACATGTGCTTTATTGTTAACATTAATTTATAAATATGTTTTTTAATTAATTTAAAAATAAAAACAGGCAAAAACACCGAGGTAGTTCCGTGCTGATTTAGCGGAAACGTTAAATCAGCAATGGGAAGAGTGTCTTTGTTGCACTTTTTTCACTTATTTATGAGGCGGAATTATTATGGAACTAAAATTACCGGTTATCCTGTCCAGCTTTGATCTTGAGCGTATCGACCGTTTGCTGGAAGAAAATAATTATCGTAATACCCCTTATCTTGATGGTCTAAGGCATAAAATGAGTCGTGCCAGTGTGGTACAGCCACAAGATGTGCCGGAAGATGTGGTGATAATGAATTCCAGGGTGCAATTTGTTGATGATGTGAGCGGGAATGAATATAACTTAACGCTGACATATCCCGGATCTGCCAAAGCAGCAGATACCGTTTCAATCCTGGCTCCGGTTGGCGCTGCTTTGTTAGGGATGTCGGTTGGGCAATCTATCAGTTGGGAAGTGCCCGGTGTGCGTACTTTGCAACTGAGGGTGTTAGGCGTTGCTTGTCAGGCGGAGCTTCCGGATGAATTATCCTTATAGCAGCTTAGTGCACTTGGTTGATGCAGCATAGTGTGACTGGATTGTCATCAAACAAAAAAATGGAATAGTTTTTGTTTTTTTATTGAAATTGTCCCGGGTCTTTTATCTTACGATTGCTGCGTGAAAAGTGCGCTATTTCCCGGAAAAATACTATGATGGGTAAAAGAAGGTCGATGTGAATGTGGGTTTATTGAGCGTTGTACAGATAA
Source organism: uncultured Oxalobacteraceae bacterium (assembly GCA_903914535.1). GTDB lineage: Bacteria > Pseudomonadota > Gammaproteobacteria > Burkholderiales > Burkholderiaceae_D > Solimicrobium. Next base: position 3,641 of record CAIWPG010000382.1, on the reverse strand, counting down.
AACACGGGCAGAACTCAGGTTAAATAAAGTTAATCTGCGTATTTTTTTCTTATTATCTTGTAAAACCTTGCAGTGAGCTGAGCCGTTTGCCGGGTAAAACTGCTAAAATCCCAACATGGCACAGCTTATTCACTATCATCCTTTTTTTCCCGAACCGGGCTTTTCGCCGGGTTCATCACTTCATTCTGATTTCATGCTGTTACCTGAATTAAATTTAGTAAATCACTTTCTGATTGCCATGCCTTCCATGCTGGATCCTATGTTTGGCGGAACGGTGATTTACGTGTGTGAGCATACTGATCGTGGTGCGCTGGGTTTGGTTATTAATAAACCTACGGATATGAATCTGGAGACATTGTTTCAGCGTATTAATTTAAAACTGGATATCATTCCTGACGATTTTCCTGAAACGAAAAAGCCTGTCATGTTTGGCGGGCCGGTGCAGGATGATCGCGGTTTTGTATTGCATGCACCAGCGGGATATTTTTCATCTACAGTAAAAGTAAGTAATGAAGTTTCTTTTACTACGTCACGCGATGTGCTGGAAGCCGTTGCTAAGGGGCAGGGTCCGACCCGTTTGTTAGTGAGTGTTGGTTATGCCGGCTGGGGCGCAGGTCAGCTTGAGCAGGAAATTTCAAAAAATGGCTGGTTAACTGTACCGGCCGATCCGGCTATTTTATTTGATCTCCCAATAGAAAATCGTTTTTCCGCTGCTATTAAATTACTGGGAATTGATCCGGTTATGTTGACCGGTGAGGCTGGGCATGCCTGATCCGATAACCGTAATATGCATTTCCGGATGGTGTTTTGGCTTCTGACGCACTTGGTCCGGCTATGCCGAATGTGACTCTGCTGGCATTTGATTTTGGCTTACAGCGGATTGGTGTGGCGGTCGGGAATACGTTTCTCCGGCAAGCTACTGCACTCACTGTTGTTTCCGGTTCTTCCAGTCAGGCTAAATTCAATGTTATTGAGGCACTGCTTAAAGAATGGCAGGTGAGTCATTGTATCGTCGGTGTTCCCTGTCATCCTGATGGTGCTGAACATGCCATGACGGTACGATGCCGCCGTTTTGCACATCAGCTGGAAGGGCGCTACGGCGTGACTACCAGTCTGGTAGATGAACGCTATTCATCTGCGGTTATTGCTGCCCGGCGTGGTGAAGTAATCGATGCAAAAGCTGCCGCAATTATTTTGCAACAATATTTTGACGAGACTCTATGAAATCGATTCAACAATTTGATGCAGAGGCTCTGTATCTGGATTTGCTCAGACAAGTAAAGGCGGGTATAGCCGACCTTAATAATATTGCCATCGTCGGTATTTATTCAGGTGGTGCCTGGCTGGCTGAACGTCTGGCCCGGGACTGCCGGATTCAGCATCCGGTAGGTTATATCGATGTATCTTTTTATCGGGATGATTATGCAAAAAAAGGATTACATGCCGAAGTTAAGCCCAGTCTGATCCCGTTTTCTGTTGATGGTACCTGTATTATTCTGGTTGATGATGTGTTGTATACAGGCCGGACTATGCGTGCTGCCATTAATGAGTTATTTGATTATGGCCGGCCTGCCAAAGTATTGCTGGCAAGTCTGGTTGATCGTGGTGGTCGTGAATTGCCTTATGCGGCTGATTTCGTTGCTCAGTCGCTGGTATTGCCAGAAAATTTATCTCTTGAGTTGCAACGCGATCAGGGCGACAAGCTGACTCTGACACTGGTGGATTCCAGTGATGAAAATAGTGCTTCACAGAATACGGAAGCTTGATTTTTTACTTTCATCAAGCAACAATAAAACCTAAATTGAGCTCAGATCAGGTTTGTTTTTTCTTCGGTAAGTGTCAATTTTTATTTAATTTAAGTTGAAGCCGAATGTGAAGCAGGCCTGAAGCAAGCTATTAAGTCTTACTATAAACCATGCAAAATCCACAATTAAATCAGCACGGTGAATTGCAACATTTACTCACCACTGAAGGCTTGCCGAAGGCCGTTATTCATCACATATTGGACACAGCAGCTTCTTTCGTCAATATAGGTAACCGGGAAGTTAAAAAAGTCCCGCTGATGCGCGGAAAAAGTGTATTCAATCTGTTTTTTGAAAATTCCACCCGCACCAGAACCACCTTTGAAATTGCATCCAAGCGTTTATCTGCTGATGTTATCAATTTAAATATCTCCGCTTCCAGTACCAGTAAGGGCGAATCCTTGCTCGATACTATAGATAATCTGGCGGCGATGCATGCTGACATGTTTGTGGTGCGTCATGCCCAGTCCGGTGCTCCCTACCTGATTGCCCGGCATTTGCGGGAAACAGGTCAGAATCATGTGCATGTCGTTAATGCCGGTGATGGTCGTCATGCCCATCCGACGCAGGGTTTGCTGGATATGTACACGATACGCCACTATAAAAAAGATTTTAGCCAGTTGCGCGTTGCGATTGTGGGTGATATTTTGCACAGTCGTGTTGCCCGCTCGGATATTCATGCACTGACTACCCTGGGTGTACCGGAAGTACGGGCCATTGGCCCGCGTACTTTGCTGCCTGGCGGTCTGGAGCAAATGGGTGTACGGGTATTTACCGACATGAATGAAGGTTTAAAAGATGTTGATGTCATTATTACTCTGCGCCTGCAAAATGAGCGTATGAGTGGTGCTTTGCTTCCATCGGCACAAGAATTTTTTAAAAGCTATGGTTTAACACCGGAACGTTTAGCCCTGGCGAAGCCCGATGCGATTGTGATGCATCCCGGACCGATGAACCGTGGCGTGGAAATTGATTCGGCTGTGGCAGATGGCCCGCAAGCAGTGATACTTCCGCAAGTCACTTTCGGGATCGCCGTGCGTATGGCGGTGATGAGCATTTTGGCAGGAACCCAGACAGCATGAACGCCATGATAACGAAGAACGCGATGAAACTACACATTAAACAAGGCCGGCTGATCGACCCCGCTAATAAAATCGACGCGGTGCACGATGTATTTATTGATTCCGGAAAAATTGCAGCCATTGGTACAGCTCCTGCCGGTTTTGTTGCTGATCAGGTGATTGATGCAAGTGGTCTGCTTGTTATTCCCGGTCTGGTCGATTTATGTGCACGTCTTCGTGAGCCGGGGTACGAGTATAAGGCAACGCTGGAATCGGAATTACATGCGGCAGTACGTGGTGGCGTGACCAGTCTGGTGTGTCCGCCCGATACCGATCCTGTACTGGATGAATCCGGTCTGGTCGAAATGCTCAGGCAACGTGCCAAAGCTCAGGATCTGGCGCGGGTGTATCCTCTCGGTGCACTGACTCTCGGTTTACGCGGTGAAGAATTAACCGAAATGGCGGCATTAACCGATGCCGGTTGTGTCGGATTTTCTCAGGCAGAGCAAGTTATTACCGACACCAATGTATTATTGCGTGCGCTGCAATATGCGAAAACCTTTGATTACACCGTGTGGTTACGCCCTCAAGATGCGCATATCGGGGTAGGCGGAGTAGCGCATAGCGGTGCATTTGCTTCACGCATGGGTTTGTCCGGTATACCGGTGATGGCAGAAACGATTGCCTTGCATACTATATTTGAATTGCAACGCACCACTGGTACGCGGATACATTTATGTCGCTTGTCATCAGCCGCCGGGGTAGAGTTGGTGCGTGC
>CAIWPG010000381.1 GCA_903914535.1 uncultured Oxalobacteraceae bacterium | reverse complement strand
TCGACCCTGAGTTTATTCGTTTGGGGGCATTTCTTAAAGAGCTCGTTGGTGTTGATCAGCATATCGAAATCAAGCTTCAGCATGGTATGAGTGGCGAAGTGTTTAATAAAGTCGTGCGCGGTGAACTGGATGCCGGATTTTATCTGGATTTGCCGGGAATGCCGGGCAGTTTTTCTTATGATATACCTCCGATAAAATCCACGCAGCCACCGGGAACACAGGCGGATTTACAGGTTAAAACGCTGACGCATTTCGCTTATCGTGTTGTGGCTCCCAGCGGCTGGGCTTCGCTGGTGCAGGGGCGAGACTGGAAAGAGCTGGCTTTATTGCCCTGGCTGGCTACGCCGCCTGCGTCGGTACATCATCGCTTATTATCCAGCGTGTTCGGGCCGGAATCACTGACCGGTGTTGATTTTAATCGTGTTGCAATGGTTGATCAGGAAGCATCTATGCTGGATCTGGTTAAATCGGGTATTTGTTTAAGTCTGGTGCGTGAGCATATTGCATTTCGTGAGGCACAGGCACGGGAGCTGGTGATCGTGGAAGGGCTTAGTCTTGATTGCGCATTGAGTTTTGTCTGCCTTAAACAAAATACGGTTAATCCGGCGATAAAAGCGGCGCTGAAAGCGCTGGAGTCGATTTGGCACTAATCGCAGCACTGCCGGGCTCCGGGGAAATCACGCTGATATGACTATTAATTATATCGGAAGTCGACTATTTATTTATCTGGCAATGCGGGACATCGTTTAGCATGACGGTAAATAAACGATCATCGATCCAATGTAATTTAACGTTTAATTTATTGTCCGGCCCTAATTTACTGATACCCAGGCACAGCCCCTGATCACAACGTATTAAGCCTGTGCTGATGCTGTTGCCTGAGGGGGGCGTGGCAGGGGTGCGGGTCAGGTCATTGCTGGCCCAGTCGATCAGTTCCAGCTGATTTCCGTGAATAAGCAGGCTATTCCCTGTTGTGTTACAGGAAAGCGCATTCAGTTGTGGAAAGTAAACAACCGCGCGATTTAGTGCCTGCCAATCGCCGGTTAACCCGGATGGCTGGTGCTGAATGCGATACCAGACCGGATTTACAATGCCGGGAAGCTGGGTGTGAATGAAAGAAACCGGTCCCCGGGTTCGCAGTTCGTTATGTGCGATATCTGACATCAAGGGTACGGTGAGCGGTGTTTTTTCAGTGATCGGGTCATCTGCAAATTTGAGTTGCAATACATATGCGCCCTTGTTTAATTGATAGCCGCCAAATGCATGCAGCAGCATCCCGAGTTCAGAATCCTCTGTAATCAGTTTATCCTCAGCCCTGAGGTTCCACTGTATGCCTTTGGCTGACATGGTTGTGACGATGGTATCTGCGTCACGGGCGATTATGTGGGGGCGTGCTTCTACTTTGGTTACAGGGAAGTCAAATGATGCCGGTTCCTGTCCCTGATGCAGGATGGTCACTCTTGCAGGTAAGCTGGTATTGGCAGAAACTTCTGCCGGGCAAGAAAAGAATCGCGTACCTGGTACTGCTGCTGTCAGCGCGTCAGATGCCATGCTGGCATGGCAGATGGCATGACCTGCCTGTATGGCATCTATTCTGTCCAGATTGTCGCCATAGGCAGCAATGTCGGTTTCAAGATCGAAATGAACCAGACGCAGGATATGTGCTTTGCGTTTTTGAATGACGAGGGGTAGTTTTTGTCGTATAACGCCATATTGTTCAATTTCAAGTATGGCTGTACCGGGGGCAGTGTTGCTCAGGTCGATGTTTAACTCTGCCGGTGACTCATCTGCGCTGACAGCTATTATTTTATCGTCAGCCAGTATTTTCATCTGTTTAATACAGGCGTTTTCACCCGGATTAGCCAGACCAAGCTTGCTGTGTTCACCCGCGATCAGTCCGTCCAGTCCGGTAACGTGAGACAGTAATAGTTTATTTGTCGGCAAGGCCATTTTAAACGGTGCGATGCTGATTTTGCTGAAGCCGAATTTACCGGTGAGCGTTGCATCCAGCAGTTGGCCGTTCATGACGAAATCATTATCGCTGCCCGCAGCGATATTTGCAGCCGCGCTGGGATTAAATGAAAACAGACCATTTTCAGGTTTGAAGTTCAGCTCATCAAATTGCGTCATAACGGTACCGGGGCCGGTGCCTGATTCATGCAAGGTCAGGTTCCAGTCATGCCAGTAGTTTGTCAGGGGCAGCAGGCCTTTGATATGTGCGGTCAATTCACCTTTAATCAGGCAGGTAACCGTATTGTTTTCAATACGTATCTCCGGTGATTTTCCTGCGTACCAGCTTGGCACATATACGTATGCTGTCTTGATGTCGCCATTTTTGAATCTGGCACTGGTCAGCAACTGAATTGTGTCGGATCTTCCCTGTCTTTGCCCGGTTGACGGGGCAAAATCGTAATTGTCGCCATATTTATTGACCAGATAAGTACTGGCTTCAGTGACTATTTTTAAGCTGGCAAAAAGATCAGTGGGTACTTTTGCGGCAGAAGAATTCGGACCGCCTGCCGACCATATATCATCGGCGGGGATGACCATGTCGGCACTGGATACGATACTGGTGGCGACGCAGTTGGTATTGACTGTCGACTCTTTAAAACAGGCCGGATCAACGTATTTGACGCCAAACCGGGCCGCCAGGGTTTTTGCTGCATCCACAGCCTGTTCTGGCTTCTGAAACTGGATGACGGCATCCAGCGTGGTTGTTATGAGCGTAATAGCATGGTTTATCTGGTCTATTTTTTGCAGATCAACGAAGCGTTGCGGATCGGATTTGATGGCGTCAATAATCAGCGTTGCCGATTCGCTAAAGCTGGTATGAAGGCCAAACATGGTTCTGACTTGCGGAGCCAGAATCAGAATGGGCACCTGGTCATCCGATGTAATGTCAATGGATGACTGATTTACAGGTTCAGTCAGGTCAAACTTCCTGGCGTCTACTTTATTACTGACAGGAGAAACCAGCGCCAGAACCAGCAGCCAGTCAGATTGGGTTTTTTCATCTTTGTTGGTGTTAACCAGCAGTTTGTCGCCTTTACGTAAATGATCAACCTGAAAAATGGGCAGTTTAGTATCGCCGCGCCGGATATAAGCGGTGATTGTCGGGCCGGGGTGACTCATGCTTTCTGCCGGGGGGGTATTTGTTGCTGCCGTGGCGGCCGTGGCTGAGAGAAGTCCATTGAAGCAGCAAAGCAGAATAAGTTTATATAAAAATTTTTTCATTAGTCAGTCTGCTTACTTATGCCGGGAAAACGTAAAGATAGTATTGGTGGGTGAATGCAGTCAGGCCAGCTGTATTTCTGCATATCTGACTGTGAATTTTACATCAGGAGCCCGGCCTGTTTTCAGGACTGACTGGTTAAATGGTAAGAAATTAATGAACTTATTGTATTGGCAAGTGACGAAATCGTGGTCGCGGTGCGTTTTTGCTGGCGTTACCGTGTTCATGACACTACTGCCACAATGAAAGATTATATTAATGAAGTTTGTAAATTATTTGCCAGATCAATCGTATTTGTCCCATAAGTCGGAACAATGTCGTCATGAGTATGAAAAATTACATCGTGAGCAGTCGCACCAGAACTTTATGGTTGAGCTCGCCCATAAACTGGTCAGCGAAGCACCTCAGAATTATCTTTGTTTCGGGCCGTACTGGTGGATTGTTAAATCGGTATTAATTAAGCACGGTTATGCATATTGTGGTCAGTTGGAGCCCGTGATAGCGGCGACCTACTGCGGACGAGATGCCAACGGCTGTGTCGACACCGATGCGTCGCTCATTGCGGCGTTTGAGTTTGCAGACCGGTATAACGAGACTGAGCTTCGGCGTGTAAGAGAATTTGATCTTGAAGGTACGGAGAGTCATTACGTGCTAATGGATCATTTTATGGAGTTTGGTATCGGCTGAGTACTGGCCTCACCGCGACTGGTTTGATTCGCACAGGATTTTTGTGTACTACACGTTGCCATGCAGTGAACGAATGAGTGCGGCGAACCAATTCAGTAAAATTTATTGTGCAAATTTATTAAACCAATTTTTGTCGTCAGACATTGTTGGTTTTTTGCGCTATTCAATGTGGTTTTTCGCTGCTTAATAATTCTACGAACTACTATTCAATGTGACCGGCCCTGCTCTGACTCTGCGCATGGATTTAATGCTGAAACTGAATGCAAGCTTCATTTTAGAAATTAATCTAGTTGTTCTGCTAAGAATTTTGATTTGACCCTGTGTGCATTAATGGATATATAGACAACGCAC
>CAIWPG010000380.1 GCA_903914535.1 uncultured Oxalobacteraceae bacterium | reverse complement strand
TTCAGCAATTGATAAGAAAGTACCGAATCTTTTTTAAGCAGACTCTCCAGCTCATACTGATCAGCATCACGCACCACCAAGCCCAATAAACGCAACATGACAGCACGCCGTGCACTATCGGCCCGCGACGTAAATAACGGCGGATGCAGGGCATAAGCACCGGAAAACAAAGTGCATCCCATACTCCGCAATTCATCAAAAACAGGATAGCTATTTACATGAGCTGCCCAGTATTGCTCATGAGATACAAAACCCGCTTTACGAAACTGTTCAGGCAACGGACGCTGACAGTCAACATACCGGACCACGGTACCACACACATCTGCTACGGCATATTCAGTTAAACAAACACCAAAATTCAGATCCAGCCAGCTTTGTAATTTAAGTTGATTCTCGTTGCACTGACCGGGCTGTGCTTCCGGCCAGAGACAAACAGATGCGGCAGGAACATCGGCACGCAACAAGGCATTGTCTGTATCCGCATCGGAGCAGGGAATATAAAAGACGAATTTGCCTAAGCGTTCGAAACCGCTCAGTTCGCCAATATATCGTAACAACTGTTCTGCTCTGGTCGGAGTATCCGCCGTCAGATGCTGTTCATCAGAAAAATGAACCGCTATGCCAACCCATTCCTGTCTGGAATTGGCAACCGGCTGAAATGAGGCAATAGGTAAGCGTTGTTTACTTGGCATTAAATTTCAACATAATCGATAACGAACTAGTATTAAAAGACAAAGATGCGTGCAAAAGTGTGCTAAAAGCGCGTTTAGCCAGTAGAAAACGGATTATATACAAAAACCAAGTCCACGATGCGCGGCTTAATAGTAGATGTGGAATTAATTATTTGCAATATGCGCATGCAGTAGTTTTACGGTATTCAACAATAAAACCTAGCCCATCAAAAAAATCTGCTGTAAATCATTCAAAAAGCGCGATCCCAGCGATGTGGGACGAATCACCAGATGATCACGGCAGATCAATCCTTTGCCCTCCGCCTCATTCAAGGCTTTTTCAATGGAAGTCAAACTCAGGCCGGTACGCTCGGCAAATAAATTCACCTGAAATCCCTGCGTTAACCGCAAACTATTGAGCATAAATTCAAACGCCAGGTCATCACGCGCAATTTCGGCTGATTCCTGCACCTCCTGCCCCAGCAGTGCTGCCTGCATATATGCCTTAGGATTTTTATAGCGCATTTCCCGGATCACCCTGTGCGGAAACGACAGCTTGCTGTGCGCTCCGGCACCGATGCCGAGGTAATCACCAAATTCCCAATAATTCACGTTGTGACGTGCCTGATGCTTTTCTTTTGCATAAGCCGACACTTCATAATGCTGATAGCCTGCACTTGTCATTAACAGGGTAATTTCATCCTGCATTTCTGCACTGGCGTCGTCATCAGGCAGCTGGGGCGGATATTTCGCAAAAAAAGTATTAGGCTCCAGGGTCAAATGATACAAAGATAAATGCGGTGCACCGCTGGCAATCGCCGTTTGCACATCCAGACGCGCCTGATCCAGA
>CAIWPG010000379.1 GCA_903914535.1 uncultured Oxalobacteraceae bacterium | reverse complement strand
GGTGTGTTTGAAGGGAAAACTACCGGAACGCCGATTGCGTTATTGATCCGTAATGAAGATCAGCGCAGTAAAGATTATGGCAACATTGTTGATACATTCAGACCCGGTCATGCCGATTATACCTACTGGCAAAAATACGGCATACGTGACCATCGTGGCGGCGGCCGTTCTTCGGCGCGTCTGACGGCCCCGGCAGTGGCGGCAGGGCCGTTGCTAAAAAATGGCTATTTGAGCAATATGGTACGGTTATCAGCGGTTATATGAGCCAGTTGGGTGAGTTGCCTATTCCATTTGCGGCGTGGGAGCATGTGCATGCCAATCCATTTTTTGCTGCGACAGACGATCCGGCATTAATCGCCAGCCTGGAAACGTATATGGATGAATTGCGTAAAGAGGGTGATTCCATCGGTGCACGTATTAATGTGGTAGCGCGGCATGTACCGGTTGGTCTGGGGGAGCCGATTTACGATAAGCTCGATGCCGAAATCGCTTACGCCATGATGGGAATTAATGCCGTGAAAGGCGTTGAAATCGGTGCAGGCTTTAATTCGGTTACTCAAAAAGGTTCGGAGCATGGCGATGAGCTGACCCCGGAAGGTTTTATCGGTAATAATGCCGGCGGAATTTTGGGTGGTATTTCCAGTGGGCAGGATATTACTGTTTCTATGGCAATTAAACCAACATCGTCAATACGTACCCCGCGTAATTCGATTGATCAGCAGGGGCAGGCTAGTGTCGTACAAACGTTTGGTCGTCACGATCCTTGTGTTGGTATCAGGGCAACGCCGATTGCAGAAGCTATGCTGGCACTGGTGCTGATTGATCATGCTTTGCGTAACCGTGCACAATGTGGTGACGTGCAGGTCATCACTCCAAAAATTTCTGGTGAAATTGCGTCATGAATGATTTACATGCGGCGCATCTGAATGATGCACTTAGTGATTCTGAGCGATCTGTTGCCGCGAGAAACAGCACGCTGGTGAGCGTCGCTGTTAATGTTGTGTTAAGTACCGTGCAGGTGATGATTGGTGTGTTTTCCGGGTCACAAGCCCTGATTGCGGATGGTGTGCACTCATTTTCTGATTTGCTGGCGGATTTTGTAGTGCTGCTGGCGAACAAATATGGCAAAAAAGCACCTGATGAAGATCACCAGTATGGCCACTTGCGCTATGAAAATGCCGCATCGCTGGTTTTGGGTGTGTTGTTGCTGGTGGTTGGTGTTGGTATGCTCTGGTCGGCGGTTATTAAAATTCAGCATCCTGAATCCATTCCGCAAGTGCATGTTATTGCGTTGTGGGTGGCGTTGTTTGCTCTGGTTGCAAAAGAAGGCTTGTTTCGTTATCTGCTGGCAGTTGCACAGCGCATCCGCTCCAGTATGCTGATTGCTAATGCCTGGCATGCCCGTTCCGATGCGGCATCGTCGCTGGTGGTTGCGATTGGTATTGGCGGGAATTTGCTTGGATTTTCTTTACTCGACCCGATAGCTGCGCTGGTGGTCGGTTGTATGGTGGGACGTATGGGCTGGACGTTTGCCTGGGATGCCATGCACGATTTGATGGACAGAGCTGTTTCGATTGATGAGTATCAGGCGATACGGGCAACCTTGCTGGGGACGGAAGATGTGATTGGTGTGCACGACATGCGCACACGCAAAGTCGGGGATCTGATTCTGGTGGATGTGCATCTGGAGCTGGATGCCAGTTTAACGGTATTGCAGGGACACGATATTGCTACTCTTGCGAGTGATCGTGTGATGAAATCGCACCCTGTTCTGAATGTGATGACGCACGTTGATCCTATTGTGCTTAATTAAACGCCTCGCATTAATCCGTTTTTATCAAAAAACGGATTAATTATGGGGTATGTGTAAATTATTGCCGTGGTGTTGCTGGTATTGCGGTAAAGCGGTCAGAGGGAGTGTCTCTGACCAGCTTTTTTCGGATAAATTCCCGATCAGCAGACTTTTCGTTTCTAGTAACGAATCTCGTTCTTCATTTCCTGCAAAATGGTGGTTGAAATTTCTTCAATAGACTTCGCTGTGGAAGAAAGCCAGCGTATGCCTTCCCGCTTCATCATCGCTTCGGCTTCATTGACTTCGTAACGGCAATTTTCCATTGCGGCATACTTGCTGCCCGGCCGGCGTTCGTTGCGAATTTCTGACAGTCGTTCCGGTGCAATACTCAGACCGAATATTTTGGCTTTGTATTGGGGCAGGGCGCTGGGTAACTTGCCGCGCTCGAAATCTTCAGGGATCAATGGGTAGTTTGCAGCCTTAATACCAAATTGCATTGCTAAATACAGGCTGGTTGGTGTTTTTCCTGAACGGGATACTCCTACCAGGATGACATCGGCTGTCGACAAGTTTTTATGGGATTGCCCGTCGTCGTGTACTAATGAAAAGTTAATTGCTTCAATCCGTTTACGATATTGTTCAGAATCCGCAATATTATGGCTGCGACCAACCGAATGTGTTGATTTTACGCCGAGTTCTTGCTCCAGCGGCTCCACAAAAGTTTGAATCAGATCCATGTGCAAAGCATTTGCTTTACGCATGATGCTGGCAAGTTCTGCTTTGACCAGCGTAGAAAATACGATAGGGCGTAAGCCTGATTCGGCAAATGCATCATTTACTTTTTTACATGCATCGTGTGCTTTATCGACGGAGTCGATAAAAGGCAGGCGAATTTGTTTAAAGCGCAGATCAAATTGCGTCAGGACGGAGTGTCCAAAGGTTTCTGCTGTAATGCCGGTACCGTCCGAAACGAAAAAAACAGTGTGTCCATCGAGCAGCAATTGGGTATGAGTTGGATCTGGCATGGGAATTTCAATCGATGTGATATTTTGACTGTTGCTCCCAGATGCCATCTTATTTTCATTCAGAGTGTCCTCCG
>CAIWPG010000378.1 GCA_903914535.1 uncultured Oxalobacteraceae bacterium | reverse complement strand
TGTGGCAGCCTTGGGTAATGATGTCGTTACTCTGACGGGCAGTGCCAGTGGTACGTTCAGTGATAAAAACGTCGCCAACGGTAAAACAGTCAGCACCAGTGGTTTGAGCTTAAGTGGTACGGATGCCGGTAATTACACGCTGACGCAAGAAACCACAACGGCTAACATTACTCCGGCGGCGTTAACCGTTACAGGGACAACTGTCCTTACTAAAACATACGATGGTAATACAATTGCCAGTTTAACCAACGCCACACTTTCCGGAATTTATGGGGGGGATGGCATCGTATTAAACAATGCAACTTCTGGCACATTCACAAGCGCTAATGCCGGATTGGAAAACGTTATTACGGCAATGTCCATAAGCGGTGCAAGCGTGAATAATTACACGTTAACTCAACCCGTCGGATTACAGGGGACGATTAGCAAAGCGCCGCTTACGGTGAGCGCAGTCAGTACCACGATGACGGCTGGCCAGCCAATACCTGTACTGGCAGTAACAGTCAGCGGATTTGTGAATGGTGAATCAAGCGCTACGGCAGCTGGTTTTAGCGGCGCAGGTACAGCTACTACGAGCGCGACTGGCGCAACGCCACCAGGTATCGTTCCAATCCAGGCCGGCGTCGGTACACTGGTGGCAATCAATTATGATTTTACCCAATTTTTGAATGGTTCTCTGACGATTAAAGCTGGTACTCAAACGATAATTCCGCCTCAGATTCAGATTCCGGTTTCTATACCTGTTTCCAGTCCGGTATCTACTCCGATTTCTACTTCCGTATCGACTTCATCCGGAGCTTCCGGCGGTAGTGATCCGACAACGGCTGTGACTAGCTCGGCTCCGGTTTCAGCTGGAGCAGGACCGGAAACAACTTCCGTTGCATCCACCCCTGCTCCAGATACAACATCGTCAGTATCGACAGCTCCGGCATCTGGCAGCACACCCTCTGCTGCGTCCAGTTCATCCTCGCCAGCCAGTGCAGTTACCAGTACACCAGCATCTGCTCCAATAGCTGGTTCTGTACCAGTTTCAGCACCAGGTACGGCTCCGGTTGTATCAACGAGCACTGCTACACCAGAAAAATCCGGGCACACCCAAAAGACAAAAAACGAAAAGAATACAAAGGCCACTTCAAGCAATAAAAAAGATGACAAAAGTAATCTTGCAGGAAACAAGAGCCACACAACTGTTGCGCGCAACAGTGCCAAATCAACGCCAGTTACTGCTAAATCAAAAAAAATTAATCAAACCGCAGTCGCCAATGCCGCTGGTGTGGCACACAGAATTATTGGCGACGATACAGCACGCCAGCTTCGCAGAGCGGCCAACAATGCTCCTGACAGGGCAGTTAGTGGTATCCCTGACAGTACGGCCATCAGCAGAAAAGGCAAAGACACATTATCAAACATAAATTGCGTGGCTGGCTTGTGTAGCGATGTGGAACAACAAAGAAATGTAACTGGCGCCAGGATTGACGTGACGACTGACTCATTCGACCAACTGCCTTCACCGCGGAATTCGAGCATACGTAACGCCGGCAAGTCCAAGGCAGAAATACAAATGGATGAAACCATGGAGCAGGTCACCGTTACGAACATGATTTTGTTATTGTTTTAATTCCTCATTTTTTACAGATAACTTTGTTCTATTTAATTTCAATTATTCCGAGGCCTTTATGCTCCATTTTTTGCATACATTATCGAACATCCAAATAGGACTTCTATTAGTTGGTGTGTTACTGACTTTTACGATCATTGGACCTTGCGCGCTGCGGTATTATTTTAAATGGGATCCTGCCCCACTATTTGCTGAGGGGGCACAAGCTTCGTACGCGGTGGTTGTTTCCCTGGCCTTGTTGCTTCTGGCATTTTGTCTGGTTCGCGCTCAGGGTGATCATCGCAGCGCTGAAGATCTGACAACACGTGAAGCTGCTATTATGATCAAACTGGATCATTCTTATGCTAACTTCGATAGTGATACCGGAGATATTCTTCGTGAAGATTTAAAAAAATATGCAACGCTTATTGTTCAGCAAGAATGGCCGCTGCTTGCAAAGCAAGGTCGCAGTGAGAGTGCCAGTAATGCACTCAGCATGTTGGCGGCAAATAGCAGGACGTTCGCTCCAAAAAACGTTGCCCAACAAATTGCACTGTCAGAAATTCTTAATGGCTTGACCTTGTTAACTGACGTACGGGAAGCACGTTTGGCAACGACCCGAATCGAGTTGCCAATCTATTTTTGGCAAGCTATTTTATTTAGCATAGCCCTGTTAGTTATTTTAGGCTGGTTTCAATTGACCTTGTCCAAAATGGTTCCTTACTGTGGTGGTGTTTCTTGTGCAATATGCATTTTGATAACCGTGCTCATTTCAACCGATGGAATTTATATTGGTGAAAATGCGGTTACAGCACGA
>CAIWPG010000377.1 GCA_903914535.1 uncultured Oxalobacteraceae bacterium | reverse complement strand
TCAATACGCTGGTTGAGCTTTTCGACATGACCAGCATGAGAGCCGAAAAAAGTAATCCTGCGAAAAGTATCCGCCTCGGAACTTGCTTAATACAGGCAAGCACTTGCCAGAAAAGAACAGCAAAAGCCGCAATTTGCCCTGCTTCGTTTTTTTGGCCCATGACACCACGCCAGGCGTTATCGATATCATTTTCAAGGCCGACAGCAGGATCGACGATGACGGTAATGAACGATAAGACCATTAACACCATTAATGAAAACAGTACGTACTTAATGAACAGTTCAAATGAATTGGACGGCCATTGAAGTACGATGGCAATAATCAGGACACCGTATAGTTGAATGACATGTTTGAGCGTAATGTCCGGGTAAGGCGACCAAAAAAACGACAGGCTGCACCAGACGAACATAATCAATAAAAAGATATTCACTGAGGACAGATCACGTAGCGCCAGTTTTATATGACGCAACATCAGTACGCCTGCCAACAGGAAAAGCCCCCCCCATTCCAGCTTCATTGCAAGTGAACCCTCGACGCTGGCGCTGTTTTCTCTTGGTGACTGCCAGTCAAAACCGGAGGTAAGCAGGCCAAATAGCAGCATCAGTGCGAGCAGGATGCGGGTTGCGGTGTACTCGTGTCGTGTTAGTGGGCTTGCAAAAGCAATAAGTTTCTTTAGTGGCATTTCAGTTAATTTTGGTTAATAATGCTGCGGTCTGCTAAGCTTGCCACCTGGCACAGGCATAAAAATTATTTATTTTGTGAGTCCATCAATGGCAGTTCACTTTCAACGGTGTCATCAGGTTCTTGTTTTTTTGTTTTTTCTTGCTTTTTCTTCTGCCGGCCAGGGACAAACCCACTATCTGTTTTCGGTGGATCAGGATAGGCTGACGGGCGTTGCTGATTTTAGCAGTTTAAACCATGTGTTAACTGACGCGGATAAGGTATTTGTTAAATCCGGCCATTTTTACACCGTGGGGGCGGATGGACGCCCTGCTACTGCGGATGATGTCAGACTGCGTTTTTTTGGTATCAGCTTATCTTACGGCGCAAATTTACCGACCGGAGTGAAAGCAGTTCAGCTGGCCCGCCGCTTGCGCAGGCTGGGATTTAATGCGGTCCGTTTGCATCATCTGGATAGTTACCTGAGCGATGATGCCGACGCGCCGGCCGGTATACTCACAACAGCAGCTTTTCCCAGTTTTAATTCTGTTGCGCTACAGCGTTTACGCTACCTGATAGCGGCTTGTAAAGCCGAGGGTATTTATATCGATTTGAATTTGCATGTCGGTTATAAATTTCGCCCCGCCGTGGATGGAGTGCCGGAATTGGGCGGAAAAAACGCTTCGGGTGCTGATTACGCCTATTTATTTGAGCCGCAGCGCCTGCGTTTGCAGGAAGCGTATGCCCGCCAGTTAATCCGTGCTTTATCCTTAAAAAATAACCCGGTACTGGCGCTGGTAGAAATTAACAATGAAGCGTCTTTGGTCTGGGCATGGCAAAAAGGTGAGCTGGACAGATTATCGCCGGCATCTTCCGCTATATTGCGGGGTTTGTGGCAAAATTGGTTGCTAAAAAAATATGGCAGCGTGGCACATGCCTGTGCTGAATGGGATAGCTGTAATCTACCGGCCAGTGGCGTAACACTGGTTCTTTCCGGTGAAGGTGAACAACTGTCGCCGGAACATAACTGGTGGCAAAAAATACGCCGTCTGGCTGACCGTGTGTTGGTAAAAACAGGATGGGAAGCACGTTTTGAACGCGTCGGTCAGCTGACTGCATCCATGAGTCCTGCCGGTTTGCGGGTCAGT
>CAIWPG010000376.1 GCA_903914535.1 uncultured Oxalobacteraceae bacterium | reverse complement strand
TGTCATCATTCAATTTTAAGCTATTGAGTGAAGATATAAGATACAAGGCCGGGATTCTCATTCCAGTCTGCAACGTCACTATAAATGGCGTTTAATTACGTGTGGCCTGCTGAATTTGCTTGACATAAATAACTACAACGCATTAACGTGTCAGTCCATCTCATTATATTGAGGTTAAATAAGTCGGTGAGCCTGGCACACCATGCCGGAACTCATAGGACTTGCTTTAGTTTTGAAGCTGTTTGCTCTAACCCACGCCAAAAGTGTGAGAAGTTTTTCTGTGTCAGGTGACTTAGCACGAGTTCCAGTGGTGATTAGTTTTTATCTGTAGCATCCCTACGGTGGTGTGAAGGATAAAGGCAGTTGCGTCAGTCTGGCAAGGGCGGGTGTTGTCTGATACGGCACTTCGTAAGGAGAGAGCATCCGATCAATCTCCCATGGACCTTGAAAGGAATTGCCAGTGAGTGCAAATTCAGAATTAACAGGCGCAGAAATTTTAGTACGCTGCCTGGCCGAAGAAGGTGTCGAACATGTGTTCGGGTATCCTGGCGGCGCGGTATTGTATATTTACGATGCCATTTACAAACAAGACAAATTCCAGCATATTTTGGTGCGTCATGAACAGGCCGCACTGCATGCAGCAGATGCGTATTCCCGTTCGTCGACCAAAGTAGGCGTAGCACTGGTGACTTCCGGTCCCGGTGTGACCAATGCCGTTACCGGCCTGGCTACTGCTTACATGGATTCCATTCCGATGGTGGTTATTTCCGGTCAGGTGCCCAGCGCCGTGATCGGTCAGGATGCCTTTCAGGAATGCGATACCGTCGGCATTACACGTCCTTGCGTAAAACATAATTTCCTGGTGAAAGATGTACGTGATCTGGCCATGATCATGAAAAAAGCATTTTTCATTGCCACCACAGGCCGTCCCGGCCCGGTTCTGGTCGATATTCCTAAGGATATCAGTATGCACAAATGTGCCTACTCCTATCCGAAAGAATTAGAAATGCGCTCGTACAAGCCGGTAGATAAAGGCCATTCAGGACAGATTCGTAAGGCTCTGCAACTGCTGTTGCAAGCGGAACGTCCGATGATTTACACCGGTGGCGGCGTTATTCTGGCGAATGCGGCTCCTGAACTGAATAAACTGGTTGATCAGCTCGGGTTTCCTTGCACGAATACCCTGATGGGCCTGGGAGGCTATCGTGCCTCTGACGATAAATACCTGGGTATGCCTGGCATGCACGGTACTTATGAAGCCAATATGGCTATGCAGCACTGTGACGTGCTGATTGCGGTTGGTGCGCGTTTTGATGACCGGGTGATTGGTAATCCTAAGCATTTTGCTTCGCAACAGCGCAAAATTATCCATATCGATATTGACCCGTCATCTATTTCCAAGCGCGTTAAAGTTGATGTACCTATTGTTGGCAACGTTAAAGACGTATTGCAAGAATTGCTTACGCAACTGGCGGCGGCTGAAAATCGTCCTTTACCCGGTGCTATCGCTCCGTGGTGGAAGCAAATTAATGAGTGGCGCGGTCGTGACTGCTTAAAATTTGCTGAATCCAGCCTGGTGATCAAGCCGCAATCAGTGGTTGAAAAAGTCTGGCAAATCACTAACGGCGACGCTTTCATTACTTCTGACGTTGGTCAGCACCAGATGTGGGCTGCGCAATACTATCGCTTTGATAAACCGCGGCGCTGGATTAATTCCGGTGGTCTGGGTACCATGGGTGTGGGCTTGCCATACGCAATGGGTGTGCAAATGGCGAATCCGGATGCGACCGTTGCCTGTATTACCGGCGAAGGTTCAATTCAGATGTGTATCCAGGAGTTAGCTACCTGTAAGCAGTATCATCTGACACCGAAAATTATTATGCTGAATAATCGTTTTCTGGGTATGGTACGTCAGTGGCAGCAACTTGATTATGGTTCACGTTATTCCGAATCGTACATGGATTCTTTGCCTGACTTTAGTAAGCTGGCAGAAGCTTACGGTCACGTTGGAATGAAAATTGAAAATCCGGCGGATGTGGATGGTGCCTTAAAAGACGCCTTTGCCATGAAAGACCGTTTGGTATTCATGAATTTTATTACTGATCAGACAGAAAACGTCTGGCCTATGGTTAAGACCGGCAAGGGACTCTCTGAAATGCTGCTTGGTTCGGAGGATTTATAATATGCGACATATCATTTCTGTTTTGTTAGAAAACGAATCAGGCGCGCTGTCGCGTGTTGTCGGCTTGTTTTCTGCCCGTGGTTACAATATCGAAACACTGACCGTAGCACCGACCGAAGATGCTACCTTGTCACGCATGACGATTGTGACTACCGGGTCGGATGACGTGATAGAACAAATCACTAAGCATTTGAATCGCTTAATCGAAGTTATTAAAGTAGTTGATTTAACCGAAGGCGCTCATATTGAGCGTGAACTGATGCTGATCAAGGTTCGCGCGGTAGGTAAAGAGCGTGAAGAGATGAAGCGGACTACGGATATTTTCCGTGGCCGCATTATAGATGTAACTGAAAAAACCTACACCATTGAATTGACCGGTAATAAAACTAAACTGGATGCGTTTATCGATGCGATCGAACGCACCTCCATTTTAGAAACGGTACGCACAGGTGGTTCGGGTATCGGACGCGGCGAACGCATCCTTAAGGTTTGATTCAGATAAAAGAATCAGACAATTAGTTAAACGAATTAGTTAAACAAACTAATTAAACAAATAAAATCAGGAAAATAAAATGAACGTTTTTTACGACAAAGATTGCGACCTGTCCTTAATCAAAGGCAAAAATGTAACTATCATCGGTTACGGTTCACAAGGCCATGCGCATGCACAAAATCTGAATGACTCCGGCTGTAAAGTTACCGTTGCTTTGCGCAAAGGTGGCGCGTCATGGGATAAAGTTGTTAACGCTGGTCTGAACGTTGCAGAAGTTAATGAAGCGGTTAAAGCTGCTGACGTCATCATGATTTTGTTGCCTGATGAAAATATTGCACAAGTTTACAATGAAAACGTTGCACCATACGCAAAACAAGGCGCGGTATTAGCCTTCGCTCATGGCTTTAACGTTCATTACGGTCAGGTTGTGCCACGCGCCGATTTGGACGTCATCATGATTGCTCCTAAAGCACCAGGCCATACTGTTCGCGCTACTTATACACAAGGTGGCGGTGTTCCTCACCTGATCGCTGTGTACCAGGATAAATCCGGTGTTGCCCGTGATATCGCTTTGTCTTACGCTATGGCTAATGGCGGCGGTCGTGCCGGTATCATTGA
>CAIWPG010000375.1 GCA_903914535.1 uncultured Oxalobacteraceae bacterium | reverse complement strand
TGTGGGTAATTTTATCGGCTTGCTTCTCAATGCCTTCAATGGCATGAACACGAATTTCCAAATCATCAAAATTAACCATCAATGCAACCATTTCTCTTGCGCCCTTAACGCAAAACTCGGCATGCTGGTTAAACAGATCAAAAAATTTGCCCTCAGTGGGCATCAAACGTCCAAACATGGTGTTCTCACTTAGTGTTAATACAAGATTTACTACGTAATACAATGACGCCCGTCACATTGTCACGGGCGGTCTGTACATTGACAAAATTCAACAAAAAAACTTAGGCAGCGTTGTCCCAACCGGATAATAAGCCGCCGGTCTGAACACTATTTGTAAGCCCTGTTAAGAAAACTGCATACCGAATACTAACTACCAGTTACTCACTATCACCGTATGTCGATAAAGAGCCCGTGTAATTGTCAAACTTAGTGTACTGCCCCATAAAGGTCAGACGAACACTACCGATAGGGCCATTCCTTTGCTTACCAATAATAATTTCGGCGCTCCCTTTATCGGGAGAATCCGGGTTATAGACTTCATCCCGGTAAATAAACAAAATAACGTCGGCATCCTGTTCAATCGCACCGGATTCACGTAAATCCGACATCACCGGGCGCTTGTTAGGGCGCTGTTCAAGCGAGCGATTTAACTGCGACAATGCAATCACCGGGCAGTTAAGTTCTTTAGCCAGCCCCTTCAGACTACGTGAAATTTCTGAAATTTCAGTAGCCCGATTTTCACCGGAAGAATTCGCCGACATCAACTGCAAATAATCGATCACAATCAAACCCAGCTTACCGCACTGACGCGACAAACGCCGCGAGCGCGCCCGCAGCTCAATCGAATTCAACGCCGGCGTTTCATCAATATACAATTGAGCATCATTCATTTTCTGAATAGCGTGCGTAAGACGCGGCCAGTCTTCATCATTCAGTCGTCCGGTACGCAAACGGTGCTGATCAAGACGTCCGACAGAACCCAGCATACGCATGGCCAGCTGCGATCCGCCCATTTCCATCGAAAATACCGCTACCGGCAAACCGCTCTCTATCGCCACGTGCTCACCAATATTAATGGAGAACGCCGTCTTCCCCATGGAAGGACGACCTGCAACAATAATCAAATCACCCGGCTGCAAACCGGAAGTCATGCGATCCAGGTCAACAAAACCGGTAGGAACACCAGTAATATCATTCTGGTTATCGCGATTATATAACTCATCAATCCGCTCTACTACTTGTGTCAGCAAGGGCTGGATTTCCTGAAAACCTTGCGCACCGCGCGAGCCTTCTTCTGCAATCGCAAAAATCTTCGACTCCGCCTCATCCAGCATTTGCTTTACTTCTTTACCCTGGGGATTAAACGCATTCCCTGAAATTTCATCCGCTACCGTAATTAACTTACGCAAGACACCCCGATCGCGAACGATTTCAGCATATCGGCGAATATTAGCGGCTGACGGCGTGTTTTGTGCCAATGCATTTAAGTATGCCAGTCCGCCCACTTCGTCTGCCCGGCCTATACTGGTCAATGCTTCAAATACGGTAATCACATCTGCCGGCCGGGTCGCATTAATCAGCTTAATGATGCTTTGAAAAATAATACGATGATCATAACGATAGAAATCATCTGCATTAATAAAGTCGGCAATCCTGTCCCATGCAGCATTATCTAGCAGTAAACCGCCCAGCACAGACTGTTCCGCTTCAATAGAATGAGGCGGAACACGGAGGGAATCCAGTTGTGGGTCAGAAGGCTTATTCATGGCGCGCATTATACCTTGTTCAGAGTTTGGAATACCGTGTTAAGGACATGTTAATTTCCACCGAAATCAACAAAAAATAGGGTGACACGCTGTTTCGACTGGCAAACAAAATAGTTACATCAGATTAGTTACGTCAAATTACATCAGAACCCATCATTAAAAAAGCCGGGCGAACCCGGCTTTTTCTGATACTGCTGATGTTTAAACTAACGCAATTAAGCGTGCTCGCCCAATACAGCAACAATAATATCAACAACAACGTCTGTATGCAATGCAACTGAAACAGCGTGGTCGCCCACGATTTTCAGATGGCCTTGTGCCATACGAACTTGTGCTTTATCAACAACGAAACCTTGTTTGACCAAAACTTCAGCGATATCAGCATTAGTTACGGAACCAAACAAACGACCGTCAACACCCGATTTTTGGGTAATTTGTACAGTCAGACCAGCTAATTTTTCGCCGGCGATTTGCGCAACAGCCAATTTTGCCGCTGCTGCTGTTTCCAGCTCAACGCGTTTTACTTCAAATTCAGCAATAGCTGAAGTTGTAGCACGACGAGCTTTACGTTGCGGGATCAAAAAGTTACGTGCGAAACCATCTTTAACGCGCACAACATCACCCAGATTGCCGAGATTAACGACTTTTTCTAACAGAATAATTTGCATATTTTTCTCCGATATTTAGTAATTGATTCAGTTGTCAATTACGCGTGGTGCAGATCGGTGTATGGCAACAATGCCAAATAACGAGCG
>CAIWPG010000374.1 GCA_903914535.1 uncultured Oxalobacteraceae bacterium | reverse complement strand
TTCGCAACCATTTAAATAAAAATTGCGCACTTGGTTAGGATAAGTTTCAAAAGGAAATCGAGGCAGTTGCCGGTAGACGGGCGGCTATTGTCAGGCAGGGGAGACCGAATAGGGTTGATGGAGCTTAAAAATAACTCTGATAATCCTCTAGCCAGTACCCGTAGCTGAAGTTAACGGCGATATTTATGGGCCTAAAGAAGAGGAATAAAACCTTATTTAGATTTGGGGCTCTGCCCCAAACCCCGCACTCGCCGTGAGGCAGGGGGTGCAGGAATGTGCTTACATTCCCGCTCCCCCTGCCAAAAAGTGTACTTGTTTAGTGTGTGAGTCAAGGGTTCGCTTCGCCGATCCCCAAAAAATAGACACCATTTTGATTTTTCAATTGAGTCGATTTTTTGTGTCTCGCCCTTGACACACAAACTAAACCGAAAACAAATGTCAAATCCCTGTATAGGCTGCACCCTATAAATGCGGATTGAGACATAGACCGCCATCGACACTTGGCTAAAATGAGGAGGCTGACATGGCATTTTATTGCGGAATAGATTTACATTCAAACAATCATGTGGTTGTGGTGATTGATGATGACGATCAAAGAGTTTATGAACGACGGCTGAACAATGATTTGGCCTTAACGCTCGTTGCACTAGCGCCTTACAAATCGGAATTAATAGGCGTAGCGGTTGAATCCACGTTTAACTGGTATTGGTTGGTGGACGGCTTACAGGCCGAGGGTTATCCGATGCAACTGGTGAACACCACGGCGGTTCAGCAATACTCGGGATTAAAATACACGGATGACCGCTATGACGCTTATTGGCTGGCGCATTTGATGCGGCTCAAGATATTGCCTACCGGCTATATCTACCCGAAAGAACTGCGCGGTACGCGGGATCTGCTTCGCCGTCGCATGTTTCTAATGCAGACAGCCAGTAAGCAGTTGATTAGCGTGCAAAGCCAAATTTGGCGACAAACGGGCGTCAAAATCAGCAGCAGCAAACTAAAGAAAGAAAGTTTCGTTGTTGATTTACCGGGTGATATGGAAAGGAAAGCGGCGGAAGCCGGCTTGAGCGTTTATCGTAGTATTCACACAGAGTTGGAGAAGATCGAAAGCGAGTTGCTCAAGGCAGTTAAACCGAGAGCCGACTACAAAGTGTTGACCAGCATACCCGGTGTTGGGGAGGTCTTAGGGATGACTATCGCCTTAGAGACCGGCAATATCCAACGCTTTGCGGAGGTAGGTGATTATGCGTCCTATTGTCGCTGTGTGAAAAGCGAAAGGGTGAGTAACGCAAAGAAAAAGGGCGAAGGCAATGCCAAGAGCGGTAATAAATATCTGTCATGGGCGTTTTCGGAAGCCGCCCATTTTGCAGTTCGTTACGAACCTTTGGCTAAACGGTTTTTTGAACGCAAACTGCGGAAGACCAATGGCATTGTGGCGATTAGAGCAGTCGCACACAAATTGGCGAGAGCGGCGTATTACATGATGAGGAACAATACGACATTTGATGCGCATAAGCTGTTTGCAAACTGATTTTGGCAGCTGTGGCAAGCCAGGAAAAGGGGTTGGTAAAACCAAGGACTCTGATTGGATGCCACGGCTTGCCATTTCCGAACATTATTCGCCCGTATCGTGAGCCATTTTAGGGTTGGACTGCGTTGCAGAACCATATAATCTGTAAAATATCAATTGGACACGACGCGGAACCAAGGTTTTTGTGGGGCGTAAAGCGCCAGGGGCAAACGGTTGATTACTTGGCTGTGATGCCTTGATCCAGATGGGTGACCGGTGCGGATAATCTATCCGACACTAGGTGTTGAAATAACGGGCGCGAACATGTGTTTGGGAATGGTTTTATGAATGCCGATTTAATCGGCAGATTGTTTTTTACTTATTGACAAGGGTTGGCTAATGGGTGACCCCTTTTAGCTCACCACAGCCAAGACCCGAATCCGACCAAGCCCTTATTCGATCAGCTCGTCGGCGGTCGCGGCTCGG
>CAIWPG010000373.1 GCA_903914535.1 uncultured Oxalobacteraceae bacterium | reverse complement strand
TATAAAAGAAGATGTTCAAAACATCCTGCAGCGTGATCCTGCAGCGCGGGGTGTGTGGGAAGTTGTGACATGTTATCCCGGTCTGCATGCGATTGTTATGCATCGCTGGGCGCATTTCTTCTGGCAACGCAAGATGTTTTGGCTGGGGCGTTTTACCTCACACCTGGCCCGTATTTTGACTGGTATTGAAATTCATCCCGGTGCGACAGTGGGACGCCGGGTATTTATTGACCATGGTTTTGGTGTGGTTATTGGTGAAACAGCTGAAATTGGTGATGAATGTACTATTTACCAGGGTGTAACTTTGGGGGGTACATCGTTATCTAAGGGTGTGAAGCGTCATCCGACCTTAGAGCGCGGCGTTATTATCGGTGCCGGAGCTCAGGTGTTGGGCGGGTTTACCATCGGTGCCCAGGCGAAAGTGGGTTCTAACTCGGTGGTCGTTAAACCGGTACCTGCCGGTGCAACTGCTGTTGGTAATCCGGCACATATTATTACGCGTCAGGATAGTACCGGCAACAGCACGGATCGTTTTGCAGCATATGGTGTTACTGGCGGGGGGGATGACCCTGTTTCAAAAGCACTACATAAACTCATTGATCAGGTTGCTATCCAGGAACAACAAATTAAGCAGTTACAAGCGGCTTTAAACCAGGCAGGAATTGATTGTGCTAAAGTGAATGAACATGCTAAGTTTGATTCCGAGCAACTCAATAAACTTGTCGAGTAGTTAGTTTAATTAAATAGTGTGACTAAGCTACTAAGTTTTTTGGCGAAAGTGATTGCTAATGCATTTAGAATCCCGGGCATTTTTTGAATGCCCGTTTAATTTTTTGTAAAGTTGGTTTTATGTTGAAAAAAATACTTGCTTTATCCTTGTTCTGCGCATCGTCGTCCGTATTTGCGCTTCCGTTTGGCTCTAAATCTGCCATCGTAGTGGAAGAAGGCACCGGGAAGGTTCTTCTGGAAAAAAACTCAGAAGAAATTGTTCCTATTGCGTCACTGACTAAGCTGATGACAGCGATGGTGGTACTGGATGCCAAACCGGATATGGATGCACAAATCAGTATCGAATCGCTTGATGTTGATATGATTAAACACAGTACCTCACGCGTCCCGGTTGGTGCTACCCTGGCCAGAAAAGATGTTCTTCAGTTAGCGCTGATGTCATCGGATAATCGTGCCGCGGCTTCACTGGCACGGACTTATCCGGGAGGTAAAGAGGCGTTTGTTGCTGCGGTGCGTGTTAAATTGCGTGCTTTGGGGATGACGCATACCGATATCGAAGAGCCTACCGGTTTATCGTTTCACAATACCTCTACTGCGTCAGATTTGGTAAAAATGGCTGAGGCTGCCTCGCATTATCCTGATATTACCCGTATTACTACGGATACGCATGATGACATTTCCATTAACGGACGTAAAGTAAGTTATCATAATACTAATGGCTTTGTCGGAAAAAAAGGCTGGGATATTGCACTTTCTAAAACAGGCTATACCGTGGAAGCTGGTCGCTGTATTATCATGAAATTAAAATCTGCAGGGAAAAATGTGGTGATGGTATTGCTGAATGCCGGTGCAAATTCAACCAGAAACGCAGATGCGCTTAATGTGCGACGTTTTATTTCCGGTGAAAAAGTCGCTGTGCTTAAAACCCGCCGTGGCAGGCATACCCGGGTTTAGGCTAATCAACAGGGATGCCGGC
>CAIWPG010000372.1 GCA_903914535.1 uncultured Oxalobacteraceae bacterium | reverse complement strand
CGATTAGGAAATTTACTTCCTTTTTTAGTGTTATAAGTATCACATGCTAGCGTAAGGTTTGTCCGCAATACTCTCAAACGCGAACACCGCTCCGCAAAAAATTCAATCCTCCAGCTACAACGCCACTTCCCACCACCCGCCAGATCACAAATTGCAAAGCAAAATCAGCCCGTAATCCGCATAAAATAACAGTAAAAAGTCGTGCTTCGATTTCCTTCACTTATTCCAGTTTTCATGCGGCGTTATTATTAACAGAAAAACTATCACCACCAGTGTAGCGCGTATAAAAACGCAAGTTGGCACGGTGCATAGGCACTTGTGAAAATGAATGAAAGCCGTATTGCCGGAATAAGCGTTGAATATTATCTTTGTTGAAAATAGCCACATGTTCTGTCGGACGCAATTCTGACCATGCGATCAGATTTTTAGTGGGTACGCGAAAATGACCGGAGTCGGGAGTCGTGAAGAACAAAATGGCATTTGCATTGACTAGCTTTGTTAATGCCCGCATAAAGCTGTGCAGATCGCGAATATGTTCGATGACTTCACTGCAAAATACGATATCAAATTTCTCGCCCCGGCCGGAAAATTGCTCTGTTGTTTCATTGAAAAAGCGGCAGTTTTGCCATAATTGTCTGGCATGTGCAATAGCGGTTTGACTGATATCAATTCCGGTGGCATCACAACCGACGGCGTGTGCTGCCGCGACCATATTACCGACATTACATCCTATATCCAGAAATTTTTTCCCCGGCGCCAGCCTGCGTAATAACCATGCACGTATTCGGTAGCGTAGCCATTTTTTTCTGGGGTTAATGATACGTTCGGTATAAACATAATTTTTATAAAATGTATCCAACTCATGATCACTGGGGTGAGGCTGTATGGCGATGAGCTGACATTGCCGGCAACGAACAAAAAGTGAATTTTCTTTTTTTCCTATAGGGTCAAATACGGTACAGGCACATAAACTGCATTGCATCATTTGGTATCCTTTTTTCGATTGGCATCAAAACAGGGGCATTGGCTAATCTGGTTAAACAGACACCTTAAAAGGCAAAGAATTCATTCGATTAAACGTGTCTGTTCGTCCAAAAATAGCTAGCCTCAAGCGCAATCTTCTCGAAAATTGTCCCGATCTTACGCGCGCACAATTGGATCGGACGTCGGCATTGATAGATAAAGCTGTGCCTGACGGCCTTGTGATGATTTTGTCACAGATATCTGTGATATGACTCAGATACAGTTCTTGAAGCAGCACGGCGGCAGCGAGTATTCCGAAAGCCCCTCCTCACGGTGCGCGAGAATACCTCGACAGGTTATTGCTGCAGAAGCTACCAGAGACTGTCAAACTTCTTTTCAACTTTGAAACTGTCTCTGAAGCAGATAGCGGCGGGCGTAAAATTCTCTTTCGTGTTTTGTCCCTTATATTGGAAATGCGGATACGCCAGATGACGTGTATATTACTATGCAAAGTCCCAGGATAAGTGCCCCTACTTTGATTAGGTTATTTTTAGACCGGACTGAAATGACAAATAGCGTAATTAGCGCAATGCCTAGTAATGTACTGTTCATAGATTTAATTGGTAATTAAGGTAATAATGATTCAAATGCCTATTATTACGTTAATTTGCTTTTTTTATTTGTTTAACTGTAAAACTTAACCGAACAACAGCAGAAATCGGTTATTTTAGCGATGGACAAGGAGCTTTGGGCGGTTGAGGCTGAAGTGGTGGCGCGCACGATGAGGCAATGGTTGGGCTGTATCGGGATGATCCAGAGTTTAACCCTGCTGTCGGCCTAAGCTCAGGGGTATCTCATACTGTCTTGGCCCCAATTTAAAAAATCGTACGCAGAAGCCGGACCGATTGATCAATCAAAGTGGCGAACGCCATTTCTTTCCTGTTGACTTGATTCAAATCAAGTAATTGTGCAGTGCGTTTGCCCGCCCGTTGCGAGTGCCATGTGTATAGAAGGTTTAATGCCAAATTACAATATAATACAAAGAGCACTGTATATTAATTAAAATGATTTTTTAGTTATTTTTATGTGATTGAATGCGTAGTTGAAGTGCTGATAAAAGTACACCTTGGCTAATATTGACTAATGAGAGTTTAAGAATGGGTTATTTGTTAAACCGTTTGCTGTTGTGGCAAAAATTTGTAATTCTTGGTGTGCTGGGCTTTATTTTGGTTTCAGTTCCTTTTTCGTTATACGTGCATGAATCAGGCCGGGTGCTGAGTGCCGCCAGACTCGAGTCTCAGGGGATTGCTCCTGTGCGTAAGTTGCTCAAATCCTTACAGTTGATGCAACAGCATCGTGGTTTATCGGCATTGGCTTTGTCTGGTGTGGATGGGGCTCAGGCTAAAGAGGTACTTAAAGCAGAAGAAGTTGATAAATCGCTGGCTGATCTCGGTGCTGAATTTACGGGGCGTATGCAAGATTCCGGTATTTCTGGCTCATTACAAAAAATTGAAGCAGACTGGCGTGCGCTACGTGGTAACGTAACGCAAAAATCGCTTTCTGCAGCAACCAGTACGGCAGATCATACTGTAGTGATTATGCAGATTATGAAACTGAAGCAATTATTGCTTGAACATTATGGATTAAGTTTTGATCCTGAACTTGATAGCTATTACCTGATTGATTCGGCTTTGGTGCAATCACCGATGCTGGCTGAAATGTTTGGGCGCACGCGTGCGAAAGGCGGTGCGTTACTGGCACAAAAAAGCGCCAGCTTGCAAGAGCGCATGGCAATGACAGCTCTGCTTGATAAAGCGAATGAGCGTTATCAGGGTTTAAATGACGCGCTGGATAAAGTTGCTTCGCATAATCCGGAATTAAAAGCGAAAATAGCTGATACGGCACAGGCTGCTTTAACTACGGCCAATTCAGTGATTAAGCTGGTGCAATCGGAGATTGTTCAGCCTGAGCAGTTGCAATTTTCGTCTTCCGGGTATGTCAGTCAGCTTACCGTTGCGGTGGATGCGCAATTTGCCCTGAATGCGGTAGTGCTTTCCGAGTTGGATAGTATGTTATCCAGTCGTGTGGCACGATTAACTTACATGGATACCTTGTTGTCTGTCGGGGTTTTATTGCTGACTTTGCTCGCGGCGTATATCGGTGCTTTAATTACGCGCGGTCTGATAAAACAGTTAGGCGGTGAGCCTGCGTATGTGGTTGATATTGTAGGTCAGATTGCGGCGGGTAATCTGACCGGGACGATAGCTACCAGAGCCGGAGACCAGACCAGTTTGCTGGCGGCGATGAAGGCCATGCGTGATAGTCTGGTGCATATCGTTAGTCAGGTACGTAGTGGCACAGATACGATTGCTACGGCATCCGGTCAGATTGCATCGGGCAATCTTGATTTGTCAGCGCGCACTGAGTCACAAGCCAGTTCATTGGAGCAAACTGCAGCTTCAATGGAAGAGCTGACAGGCACAGTGAAACAAAATGCAGAGAAAGCGCGAGAAGCCAATCAATTGGCACAAGCGGCATCGGATGTAGCGGTAAAAGGCGGAGCTGTGGTGGCACAGGTGGTGAATACCATGAGTTCGATTAATGATTCGGCTAAAAAGATTGTTGATATTATCAGCGTGATTGACGGCATTGCGTTTCAGACTAATATTCTGGCTCTGAATGCAGCGGTAGAAGCCGCCCGTGCCGGTGAGCAGGGACGGGGATTTGCTGTTGTTGCGTCAGAAGTGCGTGCACTGGCACAACGTTCAACGATAGCGGCCAAAGAAATAAAAGTGCTGATTGCCAATTCGGTTGAGGAAGTGGGTGTTGGTAGTAAACTGGTTACCCAGGCGGGTACAACTATGCAGGAAGTTGTGGGTGGTATTAAGCGTGTGAACGACATTATGGCTGAAATCACGCTGGCCAGTCATGAGCAATCGGTCGGCATTGATCAGGTTAATTTGGCTATCATGGAAATAGACGAAGCTACCCAGCAAAATGCAGCACTGGTCGAGCAGGCTGCCGCTGCCGCGGCATCTATGCAGGATCAGGCTCAGAACCTGATCCATCTCGTTAGTGTGTTTCAGTTGAGTGGCAGTCATCCGGCAGGGACGGTACGCCGGCTTAGCTGATGACGGATGTTGTTTGATTTCAGGCTATGTTAAAATGCGCTCTTTGCGCCACTGGCAGTATTGCTTCGTCGATAAAGTCGTAAAGCATTGCTGTCAGTTGATAGCCTGGTCCTCCCGAATAAAGTGCACAGCATGTCATCTCAATCCCCAACTCCAGATTCCCCTAAACCGATGTTTTATGACCCGGCAGAACATCGCATTCGCAGTTTTGTGACGCGTGCCGGACGTGTTTCAAGCGGGCAGGCGCGCGCGCTGGAAGAGTTGGGTCCGCAATTTTGTGTGCCGTATCAAAAGGCAGAGCTGGATCTGGTTCAGACTTTTGGACGACAGGCGCCAACCGTTTTTGAAATCGGTTTTGGGATGGGGGAAACCAGTGCCAAAATTTCAGCCAGCCTGCCTGAGAAAAATTTTATTGGCGTCGAGGTACATACGCCCGGTGTAGGCAGTTTGCTTAAACTGACAGGCGAGTTGGGACTGACAAATCAACGTATTATTCAGCATGATGCTTTTGAAGTACTGACGCACATGATTGCACCTGGTTCGCTGACTGGTGTGCATGTGTTTTTTCCGGACCCGTGGCACAAGGCACGTCATAACAAACGTCGCTTAATTCAGGGGCCGATGGTGGCATTGCTGGCATCGCGTCTGGTGCCGGGCGGGTATATTCATTGTGCTACTGACTGGGAAGAATATGCTGTGCAGATGCTGGATGTACTGGGTGCGGAGCCGGCCTTAAAAAATAGCGCGGAGGGTTTTGCACCACGTCCGGATTACCGGCCTGTGACCAAATTTGAAAATCGTGGTTTAAAGCTGGGACACGGCGTGTGGGATTTGGTTTTTATTAAAAACTGATTTCAGCGTATTGTCTTAATTCTGATTTTTTAGTTGCAGCAGGGTTGCTGAAGTCCTCATGAAAATGAGGTGACTTCAGCGGTGTGTTTTATTACTCTTTATTGTGCTTTATTACTTTTGTTCTGCTGGCAGCATCGAACCGGTTTCGCGGAAGCGAGTGTGCCATTCGAAGGCTTTTTCCAATATGTGCGGTGTGTGTCCGCCGCGTAGCGTGGCTTCTGCTACGTAGTCATGCAACATTTGCCGGTACGGTTCGGCCACGCATTTGTTGATAATAACTTCTGCTCGTTCTCTTGGTGCTAAGCCGCGTAAATCAGCCAGGCCGATTTCTGTAACAATAATATCGACATCGTGTTCATTGTGATCAACGTGCGACACCATCGGGACAATACTGGAGATTTTTCCGCCTTTGGCGATGGATTTGGTCGCGAAGATGGCCAGATACGCATTACGGGCGAAATCGCCGGAACCGCCGATACCATTCATCATATTTGTGCCCAGGACATGGGTGGAATTGACATTGCCATAAATGTCGGCTTCCAGCGCTGTATTGATGGCGATAATGCCCAGACGGCGAATGACTTCAGGATGATTACTGATTTCTTGCGGACGTAATATCAGCCGGTCTTTGTAGCGTGTGATGTCGCCAAAAACTTCTTTGCTTTTTGGTGCTGATAATGTGATGGATGAGCCGGACGCGAAGTCCAGTTTGCCTGCATCGAATAAGTCAAAAGTTGAATCCTGCAATACTTCGGAATACATAGTCAGATGTTTAAACGGGCTGTCAATAAAGCCCATCATGACGGCATTGGCGATGGTACCTATTCCGGCCTGCATCGGTAACAGGCTTTCGGTGAGGCGCCCTTGTTTTACTTCATCTTTGAAAAAATCGACCAGATGTGCAGCGATGGCAGCGGTGTCTTCATCCGGTGGCAGAATGGTTGATGCGCTGTCTAATTTTTTTGTAATGACGACAGCTACAATTTTTTCTGGCGGGATTTCGATAAACTGAGTACCAACCCGGTCGCGTGGCGACATGATAGGGATAGGTTCACGTTGCGGCCGGTGTTTTGGAATAAAAATATCGTGCAGACCTTCCAGCTCCAGTGATTGGGTCAGGTTGATTTCAACAATAACTTTGTCTGCCAGTATGGCAAAGCTGGCGCTGTTGCCAATCGATGTGGTGGGGATAATTGCCCCGGTTTCGGTAATGGCTACGGCTTCAATGATTGCAATATCGATAGGAGCGATTTGTCTGGTACGCAGCATTTCTACCGTTTCAGATAAATGCTGGTCAACGTACATGACTTCGCCACGGTTGATGGCTGCACGTAATACCGGGTCGGACTGGAATGGAATGCGTCGTGCCAGTACACCGGCTTCTGTCAGTGTTTTATCGACATCACTGCCCAGTGATGCACCTGTCATCAGGGTAATTTTTAACTTTTCGCTGCGTGCGCGCTCTGCCAGAGCCATTGGTACTTCTTTTGCATCACCGGCACGGGTGAATCCGCTCATGCCGATGGTCATGCCATCCTTGATCCATTCTGCGGCGGATTGTGCGCTGACAACGCGCTCTCTTAACAAAGGGAGGCGGATGCGATCCTGGTATTCGTTATGCATTTTTTTAAGTCCTATTATTTATAAAAGTGAAGCATGTCTCAATTGGTACAATAGTTAGTGCAGAAAAATAGCGATAGTCCGGGTAGTACTATTAGCAGGATGCAGTGGCTGTTGCTGCGGATGAGCGG
>CAIWPG010000371.1 GCA_903914535.1 uncultured Oxalobacteraceae bacterium | reverse complement strand
CGAATGCATTGGGCACCCTCCCTGCGTAAGCCTCGGGCTCTGCTCTTTTCTCCACCACCGTGACCTTCCAAGGGCTGGCCGATCCTGAAGTCATCCAGTCATTTGCTAATATTGTAAAAGACGAGCGTCACCTGACCGCACTTTATTTACTTACAGTAGCCGATATTCGCGGTACCAGTCCTAAAGTCTGGAATGCCTGGAAAGGCAAATTGCTCGAAGATTTGTACAATATGACCTTGCGCGCATTGGGCGGTGAGTTAGCCTCGCCGGATCGCGAATTAAAAAACCGCAAAGATGCAGCATTAAAAAATCTGCGCTTGTACGGACTGCCGGCCAACGCACATGACCCGCTCTGGAAACAACTCGACCTGGTCTATTTTCTGCGCAATGATGCCAGTGATATTGTGTGGCAGACCCGCGCTTTTTACGATAAGGTCGACAGTGATATTCCGGCAGTCAAATGCCGTACAGCGCCGATTGGTGAAGGCTTACAGGTAGCGGTCTACCTGAAGGATCAGCCCGATTTATTCGCCCGTATCTGCAGTTATTTTGAGGCGAAAAACTTTAGCATTCTTGATGCAAAAATTCATACCACGGCGCATGGCTATGCACTGGACACGTTTTTAGTATCCGCGACTGCTTTTTCAAAAAGCTATCGCGATATTATCAGTCTGGTTGAACATGAACTGGTTGATATTTTAATCAGGCAAAATCCCCTGCCCGATGCGGTTCAGGGGCGCTTATCACGTTTATCACGCACTTTTCCGATGACCCCCAGTGTTGATTTACGCCCGGATGAACGCGGACAATACCATTTACTGACCGTCTCGGCACACGACAGAAATGGCTTGCTGTATTCCATTGCAAAGGTACTTGCCCAATACAAAATCAATTTACACACAGCAAAAATTATGACGCTGGGTGAACGGGTAGAAGACGTTTTCCTGATTGATGGTGTCGCGCTGTCACAAGCACGCACCCAGATTCAGCTGGAAACCGATTTGCTGGATGCACTAAACACATAAATTCTCTATGTAATTTTCTACACCGGCCCTGAATCTGAATTAAAATTTCAGTTCAGATTCAGGCCGGTGTATCAGCTTCAGCTTTAATTTTAATTACGATATTAATTTAACATTTTACGTAATACGTTAGCGTAAATGTAGCAAACCAAGGTAACTATGAATAGTATGTCAAATGAACCACTTCGCCTGTCGAAACGCATGTCTGAGCTCGGACTATGTTCCCGACGGGAGGCCGATGAATGGATTAGTCGCGGGTGGGTACGCGTCGATGGTAAAGTTATCTCTGAACTCGGGACTAAAATTTTGCCAGGTCAGCGGGTATCGATTGAACGGCAAGCGGCAGCAGAACAGTCCAAACGTGTCACTGTCCTGATCAATAAGCCGGTAGGCTATGTCAGCGGTCAGGCAGAAGACGGTTATGAACCGGCTATTTGCCTGATTAAGGAAGAAAATCGCTGGAGCGAAGATAAACTGCCAATTACGTTCCATCCCACGCAGCTCCGCAGTCTGGTTGCCGCCGGTCGTCTGGATATTGACTCCACCGGTCTGCTGGTATTAACGCAAGACGGACGTATTGCCAAGCACCTGATCGGTCAGGATACCTCAGTAGAAAAAGAATACCTGGTGCGTGTCGCGTATAACAAACCAGGCCGTTTACCGGATGCTGATTTAAGATTGCTAAATCACGGTTTATTTTTAGATGGAAAAGCCCTGCTCCCTGCTAAAGTACGCTGGCAAAATGATGATCAGTTGAATTTCATTTTAAAAGAAGGTAAGAAACGACAAATTCGCCGTATGTGTGAGGCAGTTGGTCTTCAGGTACAGGGATTGAAGCGAGTGCGTATCGGACGTGTCAAACTAGGTAATTTACCTGAAGGAAAGTGGCGCTACCTAAGTGCGGATGAAACGTTTTAAGTGTGTGCTATTTCAGGTAAGCCTGGCCAATTTACCCTGGCCAGGTAAGCCGTGTTGCGGATCATGGTACGCAGCACAACAGGGGCATTTCACTATTAATTGCAGATTATTTGCAGATGAGTTCTTTCAGGTATTTACTAAAGTCAGCACCAATTTCGCCGTGCTTCATACCCAAAATAACTGAGGCCTTCAGATAACCGAGTTTTGAACCACAATCGTAGCGTGTTCCGGTAAAGCGGTAAGCCAGGTACGGATGGTCTTTCAGCATAGCTGCAATGGCATCAGTTAATTGAATTTCTCCGCCCAAACCACGCTCAGTATTCTCCAGATATGAAAAAATACTGCTATCAAGCACATAACGCCCTACGACTGCCAGCGTAGACGGAGATAACTCCGGGCTTGGTTTTTCGACGATACCATGCACACGTTCCAGACGGTCTTTGTAGGCAGTGCCGCTGACGATCCCGTATTGTTTCGTTTGTGCGCGAGGGACATCCTGCACACCGATGATACTGGCGTTTTCCTGCTCATACATTTGCACCATCTGACTGGTGACATTAGGCTGACCGGGTTCTGCATCCATAAAGTCATCCGCTAAAATGACGGCAAATGCCTCATCGCCGATAACAGGACGGGCACACATCACCGCGTGACCTAAGCCCAATGCAGCAGGCTGACGAATATAGACACAATTCACTGTTTTAGGAATAACGTTACGCACCAATTTCAATAACTCGGTCTTATTGGCGGCTTCTAGTTCCGATTCCAGTTCATATGCTGTATCGAAATGATCTTCAATTGCCCGCTTATTTCTACCCGTGATAAAAATCAATTCAGTAATTCCTGCTGCTACGGCTTCTTCTACAGCATACTGAATTAATGGCTTATCAACGATAGTCAGCATTTCTTTAGGTTGTGCTTTTGTTGCTGGTAAAAAACGGCTACCTAAACCTGCAACGGGAAATACTGCCTTAGTAATTTTTGCCATTATGTTCCTAACAGTTGATAAAATTCTTCTTCGGTAATAATTCTTACACCTAATTGTTGCGCCTTAATGAATTTACTTCCAGCATCATCACCGGCTAACACCACGGACGTTTTTTTCGAAACAGAACTTTGCACTTTACCGCCTGCTGCTTCGATCAGGGCAGCTGCGGCCTCCCGGCTAAGAGTAGGCAAAGTACCGGTCAATACAAACGTCATTCCTGCAAACGGCTTCTCTTGTTTTTCAGAAGCATCAATCAACGGCCAATGCACACCAACCGCAATTAACTGCTCAACCAACTCCCGATTGAGCGGATCTGAAAAAAACAAAAGCAGCGATTTAGCAACCACCGGACCAACTTCATCCACTTGCAATAACTGCTCTTCACCGGCATCCATTATTGCGTGAATATCGCCGAAATACCGTGCCAGATCTTTGGCTGTCGTCTCACCGACATGCCGGATGCCAAGCGCATAAATAAAGCGGGCCAGCGTAGTTGATTTAGACGCTTCTAATGCCTTCAGTATATTTTGCGCTGACTTATCCGCCATACGATCCAGAGCCGCCAGGCTGGACACACCCAATTTATATAAATCTGCTGCTGTCGTAATCACATTTTTATCAACTAACTGCTCAAGCAACTGCTCACCAAGTCCGTCAATACACATCGCCTTACGCGAAGCAAAATGCCACAAGCCCCCTTTACGCTGTGCCGGACACTTCACCCAGCCGCCACTACAACGCGCAATTGCCTCATCTTCCGGTTTCACAATTGCAGAACCGCAAATCGGACAATTAACCGGCATAACAAAAACACGCGCATCTGCAGGACGCTGATCAGCCACACTTGCCACCACTTCAGGAATGACATCTCCGGCGCGCCTGACAATCACTACATCACCAATCCAAATATCCTTGCGACGAATTTCATCTTCATTATGCAAGGTCGCATTGGTAACGGTAACACCCCCTACCTGTACCGGTGCCAGACGCGCCACCGGGGTGATGGCTCCGGTACGTCCGACCTGCACTTCAATGTCCAATACAGTCGTTAAGGCTTCTTCTGCCGGGAATTTATGCGCCATAGCAAAGCGTGGAGCACGGGATACAAACCCTAATTGCAGTTGTTGTCTTAAAGTATTTACTTTATACACTATTCCATCAATTTCGTACGGTAATTCATGGCGTTTTTGCATTATTTTATGATAAAAAGTGAGAAAATCCGCCGCATCAGTCAAAATTGCCTGTTCCTGGCATACCGGTATGCCAATTTCGGTATACCAATCCAGTAATTCACTATGAGTAGCCGGAATCTGAGCACCTTCACAACGTGCCATACCATAAGCAAAAAATCGCAGAGCACGTTGCGCAGTCACTTTGGCATCCAGCTGCCGCAGACTTCCGGCAGCGGCATTTCTCGGATTGGCGAATTCTTTTAAATTTGCCAGACGCTGACGCGCATTCAATGCCTCAAAATCATTTTTATACATAATGACTTCACCACGCACTTCCAGTAAGTCAGGGGGTGTCGCGGTGTGCAAACGCAATGGGACAGAGCGTATGGTTCGACAATGTTCCGTCACATCTTCCCCCACACTGCCGTCACCACGTGTTGCCGCCTGTACCAATACACCATGCCGGTACACCAGACTGATCGCCAGGCCATCAAACTTCAGATCCGCAGCAAACCGGATGTCACTTCCTTCGATGCCATCCTCTGCCAGTGCTTCCCGCACCCTGCGTTCAAATGCATAGACATCAGCATCCTCAAAACCATTATTTAACGACAGCATCGGGACAACATGCTGTATCTGTTTAAACGATGGCAACACTGCACCGCCAACGCGTCGCGTTGGTGAATCTGGTGTAATTAAGTGAGGATGGGCTGCTTCCAGGGCTTGTAGTAACAAAAAGAGACGGTCATACTCGGCATCCGGAACGCTGGGGGCGTCCTGTGTGTAATACTCCGAGTTATAACGATTAAGGCGCGAACGATAGTCCGCCGCCTGCTGCTCCGGTGAAGGAGCATCAAACAAATCGGGTTGCATAAATTATGGTAGAGAAAAGATCAGAGGGTTAGCTAAACAGGCGCCTGGCCCGGATTGAGCCTGCGGGAATATCGGCTGCCTGCATTGAATTATAAAACAGCGCTACTTGTTGTTCAATTTCATGTAATGTTGCTTCATTTAAGACTTGATTACCATCATCCACCAAGGTTCCTCCCAGACGCAAGGCCAGGGATTTGGCACAACTGACCATCACATTAAAGGCATCCCGTTCAGATGGTACACAAGGGACATCTAACAATAAGGTCAGACGTGAAGCGACCTGCTCGGTCACGCTGCTGTTAGTGGACAGGGTAAATAAAGCGCCGCCGTCTTTATCAAGCATAACCATGTGACCATCGGGGCGCAATTCAAACCCTTGTTTTTCAAGAACGAGCAATAAGGTAGAAATCGCCCACGGTGCATCATTGGTATGCACGTTAACGCTCAGTTTAGCATCATGTTCGGCAACGAACTGATACAGATCCCGTCCGGCATCCATAACATGCTGCATATTCGGAATATCAGGATGCGCACTCAGATTATCGGCAATCTGCCGCAATTTTGACAGCAACTCTGAGTATTCCACTTCATTTAAGGCACCGCTACGGCTTACCAGTTGTACTCCGGCAAAAAGATGGGTATAGCTGCCGGCATGCATAATTACATCACGAATACCTTGCTGACTCTGCCCGAAAAAATGCACCGGCTTGTTACCAACCCGCCGTAATGACTGAATTTCAGCTAAAATTTTATCGCCGCGTACCGGCTGATCAAATTCCATTGGAATAATACAATCAATAAATTCATCGACAGGCAAGACGGGTGCAGGCAGTTCAGGGGGCAATTCAGCTGCCGCCTCAGCCTGAGCCGCTACCGGAGCAACAGAATCCGTTTCTTCGACAGGATGAATCGCCATTTCCGTACTTTGCTCACCGACAGCTGTGGAAAGAACTTCGCTGTCTGCAACTGCTACGGGAGTATGGTGCGGCACCGGATTATGCAGAGATGGTTCCTGACGATGCGAAGAATCGCTCACCGGGACGGGTTCCGTCTGCATCAGGACATCATCTTGCCCGTCACCAAAAGCACGTTCCACTCTTTTTCTCGCTTTGTATTCCTGCCAATAGTTATAGGCAATTACGCCGACGACGACGGAACATCCGGCGATTAATAAACTCATTGTTAATTCTGTCATGCTGCTTGCGCCTCTGTAGCAAAGTTAATAGCGGACTCCATATCCACTGCGACGATTCTCGACACACCTTGTTCCTGCATAGTTACGCCGATCAGTTGCTGTGCCATTTCCATCGCTATTTTATTATGAGAAATGAATAAAAACTGCGTGTTTGCTGACATCTTGCGTACCATATTGCAAAAACGCTCGGTATTTGAGTCATCCAGCGGTGCATCGACCTCATCCAACAGACAAAACGGTGCCGGATTTAGCTGAAACATAGAAAAAACCAGTGCCGTGGCGGTCAGTGCTTTTTCTCCGCCAGACAATAAATGGATCGTGGCATTCTTTTTACCCGGCGGCTGCGCCATAACCTGCACGCCGGAATCCAGGATTTCATCCCCAGTCATAATTAATCTGGCCTGACCTCCGCCAAATAAAATCGGGAAAAGTTCAGCAAAATGCTGGTTGACCTTATCGAAGGTATCCTGTAACAAATCACGGGTTTCGATATCAATTTTATGTATAGCATCTTGCAGCGTTTGTATCGCCTCGGTTAAATCGGCATGCTGCGCATCTAAAAAATGTTTACGCTCCGATGCCTGCGCCAACTCATCCAGTGCAGCCAGATTGACGGCCCCCAGCGAAAGTAATGCATTACCCAAACGGGTGACTTCCGCCTGCAGATACGAGGGCTTCATTTCATCATGCAATTTTTCTGACAGAACAGCAATTTGTCCGGCGTCCACCTGCGCATCCTGCAAAGCCTGGGCATATTGCTCCTGATTTAAACGGGCAGCCTGCTCCTTTAATTGCAATTCGGTAATTTTATCGCGTTGCGGCTGCAAGCTGCGTTCGAGTTGATTCTTCGCGTCTTCGTGTGTGCGTAACTGCTGGGTAAGCTGATCCAGTTCATGGCGCGTATCCGATAAAACATGCTCCTCCAGGCTACGTTTTTCCAGTAATTCTTGTAAGCCAGCCTGCGAAGTCTGGTCTTCCATACTTTCCAGTTCGGCCATGCCATCGCTGATGCTGTCAAACATTTGCGCAGCCTGACTGCTTGCGGTAGCAATAGAACGTTTCAGCTCTTCCACTTTTTGGCGGTGCGTGCGTTCAGCAAAACTGGCTTGCTGTGCTGCCATTTCCAGCTCACGTAATTTGGCGCGCGCTAAATTAAGTTGCTG
The DNA here is from genome assembly GCA_903914535.1 of uncultured Oxalobacteraceae bacterium. GTDB lineage: Bacteria > Pseudomonadota > Gammaproteobacteria > Burkholderiales > Burkholderiaceae_D > Solimicrobium. The sequence continues at coordinate 10,025 of CAIWPG010000371.1, read as the reverse complement.
CTCCTGCTCCAGATATACGGTTTGCCCGTTTTCGAATTGTTCCTGCAACTCGGCCAACTCCATATCCAGTTGCTCAAATTTATGCTCTGATTCCATTTTAAGCTGCACCTGTTCGTGCTCTTGCTCCGTAATTTCAGCCAGATCATTACTAATTTGACTATTACGCTGATTAAAGCGTGTTTGTACTTCCGCAAGCTTCATTACCTCAATCTGTAGACTATGTACGGCCTGCGTCAAATGCTGAACTGATGAACGTAATTCCTGCAAACGGGTAGTAGATTGCGTATAAGCGGCATCTGCACGCACGACATCTGCACGTGCTTGCTCAGCCAATAATTGCTGGGCGCGACGTTGCTTTTGCAAGTTATCAATTTCCTGCGCACGCGCCAGCATGCCATCCTGTGCCGAATCCGAAGCATAAAAACGCACACTGGCCGCACCGATCAGGTGTCCTTCTCTGGTAACAAACAAACCACCGGGCGGCAACTGCTTCCGGTCACGCAACGCAGTAGCGGCATCCTCAGCAACATACACATATTGCAGCCAGTCTTGCAGTACCGCACGCAAATTGGGGTCATTCAATTGCAGGTAATTCAGTAAAGGCGCAAAGTCATTAGTCGCTGCCGGTGCTGCCACAGCATGTGCGGCGTAAAATGCCAGCTTAGCCGGAGGAGCATCCCTGAAAAATCCGGCAGTCCAATCCAGATTCGATATTTCCAGCGCCTGGGTACGTTCGCGCAGTACCGCTTCCAGCGCCGTCTCCCAGCCATCTTTAATCTGTAACTTTTGCCATAAGCGCGGCAAATTGCCCAGTTCATGCTTTTCCAGCCAGGGTTGTACCTTGCCTTCACTTTGTACACTATCCTGTAACTGCACCAGGGCAGCCAGCCGGGCTTCCAGCTTAGCATTATTCGTCGTCTCTTCCTGGGCATGTTGCTGAGCAGCACGCCGAGCCACATCCAGTTCAGGGTGGCTTAATTGCAGCTCATCGAGTTGCTGCTGAGCCAACTCCAATGCCTCTTTCCTGGATTCCAACTGCTCAGTCAACACATCAAGCTGTGTCTGATCCGGCAAATTCAGGCTTTTTTTCTCCTGCTGCAAGCGCTCGCGACGCAGAGCCAGGCTATTTAGTATATTACTGGCATTACGTTGCTGTGCAGACTCCAGCTCGATCTGTTGCTGCATGTGCATAATACCGGCACGTGATTCCACCGATTTTTGCTGACCAGCACGCCATGCCGACTCACGTGCAGGAAGTTGCTCACCATGTTCATCCGCAGCCAGCTGTGCTTCCTCGCAGCGGGCAGCGAGCTCTTCAATCGTAATTTCAGCCTCATCTAATTCATGCTGCTGCTCCTGCGCCTGGCGCTGCCACTGCTCCTGCTGTGCTTTAAGGGTAGCCAATTGCGTTTGCAGACGGGTGCGTGATTCAATCAGAAAACGAATTTGCGCTTCCAGGCTGCCAATTTCCGCGTTGGTCTGGTACAAACTCCCCTGAGCCTGATGCAGACGGTCGCCGACGGCGTAGTGCGATTGACGCATGCGCTCCAGCTCCAGCTCAACATGGCGTAATTGTGCAGTCTGCTGCTCCAGTTCCAGCTGGGATTTTTCGATTTCCCGAAACACTTTTTCTTGTTCTAGCGCAGCTTCTTTTTTGCGTAATAACCACAACAGCTTTTGTTTTTCTTCCTGATCCGCCTGCAGACTACGAAATTTATTAGCAACAATCGCCTGCGCTTCCAGCTTTTCCAGGTTGACATTCAGCTCGCGCAAAATATCATCAACCCGTACTAAATTTTCATTAGTGCTGTGAATACGATTTTCAGTTTCCCGGCGACGCTCTTTATAACGCGACACCCCGGCTGCCTCTTCCAGAAAAATACGCAACTCTTCCGGACGCGCCTCAATGATGCGGGATATCATCCCCTGGCCGATGATGGCGTAAGCACGCGGCCCCAGACCGGTTCCCAGAAAGATATCCTGAATATCGCGCCGGCGCACCGCCTGATTGTTAATGTAGTAAGTTGAGGTTCCGTCACGGGTTAAGGTACGTTTAACCGCGATTTCTGCATACTGGCTCCACTGACCGGCAGCTTTGCCCATGGCATTGTCAAACACCAGTTCCACCGAAGCACGTCCTGCCGGTTTACGATGGGTGGAACCGTTAAAAATAACATCCTGCATGGACTCGCCACGCAGCTCAGACGCTTTTGATTCACCCAATACCCAACGCACTGCATCAATAATATTTGATTTTCCGCAGCCGTTCGGCCCCACCACACCAACTAACTGACCTGGCACCTGAAAATGGGTGAGTTCAACGAAGGACTTGAATCCAGATAATTTGATAGAAGATAGACGCACAATAGGTAAATTTAATGATAATTGATAGTAGTAACTACTATTTTATGGAAAGCGAACTAATTCAGACGCAAACACACTCTGTTACACAAGGTAAGAACGACACATCATATCATCACACAAATGGGATACTGTAATTATGTGTACACGGCGCTGTCAGTGTAACCAGCCCGTTTTCCTCTATACTACTGCTCAAATGACACTATAAACTAATGCAAAAAATACGCACTTGGTTTATATTACTGCACAAAAAGAATTAACTTCAGCATTAACTTTAAGGTTTTCATGAAAAAACTAGCACTCGCCGGATTGAGCGTTTCACTGATGTTGTCACTGGCCTCCTGCGGCGGCTCGTCCAGTACATCCACAACAGCTGTTGCTGCAAACCTACAGACGCTGACCGTGCCGGCCTATACAAATGCGGATACCCTGGCGGCGTACAACGCAATCAACGCATTTCGTAATAGTCTCGGTTTAGGTTATTGGGCTCAAAATACTCTGCTGGATCAGGCTGCAGCAAATCATATGGCTTATTCGATCGCCAACGACCCGACTTTTCAGCTTGATCTGGAAAGCAGTAACCTGACCGGATTTACCGGCATCTATCCTGCTGACCGCGCAACCCATGTCGGATACAGCAATGGCGGTACGCTGAATCTGAACCCGCTGAGCAACCCGCAAACCTATGCATATAATGTTGTAGGGGAATTTTATTCCACAGGTATTGGTGCTAACGTAGTAAGCAACATGGTTAACACAATTTACGAACGCAGTGGCTTAATGGCACAAACTACCCGTGAAATTGGTATAGCCAATGATGCCGGCGGCGGTGCAGCTACATCAGCGACACACTGGTGGTTTAATCACGGCCGCACCGACGCAGGTCAGTACAATGCCTCCACTTTCACGACTTTTTATCCGTTAAACTTACAAACCGGTGTGCCACGCACTATGGATGTGGAAAGTACGTTACCGCCTGCCGGAATTTCACAAACACCGGGTTCAACCGGGTCGCCTGTCTGCTTCGTTACTGCGGAAGGAACCACACTGACGGTAACCGCCTTTAATATCAGCGCAAACGGTTCACCGGTTGCAGCAACAGTACTGTTAGCGAATCTGGGTAATGGTAATACCAGCACGGTCACACCGGTAGTCTATGATCCGACGTCATTATCCGTTCCGGTTACCACTCAACCGCATCTGACTTCCAATCAGGCCTACCTGATTCCAAGTGCGCCGTTGTCACCACTGACCACGTACACCGTTACCTTTACCGGCTCTTCCTACTTACCTTCTTATGGGATTACCACGGCATTATCACAAACCTGGACGTTTACAACAGGCAGCTAGACAAATAATTATGCTGACAAATTACGTAACTACTTAATTTGCAGATTTTCACCAGAAATGCCGGGCAGTTTTCCCGGCATTTCTGGTTTTTATAACACCCGAACAAAAAAATGACCATGAACGGTATAATGCACGAGGTTTTTTTGCTTTCCTTTTACTCAAGACGACAACACACCCGTGAATCCGCTTCTCAATCATCTTCAGACCTATCCTTTTGAAAAACTGAAACAACTTTTTCAGGGCATTACTCCGCCAACGGAGTTATCCGCAATCAGTTTGGGTATAGGTGAGCCAAAACATGCTACTCCCGAACTGATCAAATCGGCGATTTCCGGTAATCTGGCCGGCTTGGCCGCTTATCCGGCAACACAAGGCTCTGAAGCACTGCGCAAGGCCATCGCACAGTGGATTGCCACCCGCTACCAGCTTCCGGTGCCAGATGCCGCCACACAGGTTCTGCCGGTAAATGGTTCACGGGAAGCTCTATTCGCTTTTGCACAGGCGGTTATCTCCACCGAAGGAAACACCCGACCATTAATCATGTGTCCGAATCCGTTTTATCAGATTTATGAAGGTGCCGCTTATCTGGCCGGAGCACAACCTTACTTTGTTAACGCCGATCCGGCCCGTAATTTTCTGCCGGATTATGCCAGCGTACCGGAAGCCGTCTGGAAACAGGTACAACTTTTATTTGTGTGCTCACCAGGTAATCCTACCGGAGCGGTACTTAGCCTGGAAGACTGGAAAGAATTATTTGCTTTGTCTGATCGTTACGGTTTTATTATTGCGGCTGACGAATGTTATTCCGAAATCTATTTCGGCGACATACCCCCCCTGGGCAGCATGGAAGCCGCGTACCAGCTAGGCAGAACCGATTATCGTCGCCTGATCAGTTTTTCCAGCTTATCTAAACGTTCTAACGTACCGGGAATGCGCTCTGGCTTTGTCGCCGGAGATGCCGCTATAATGAAGCAATTCCTGCACTATCGCACCTATCACGGCGGCGCTATGAGTCCGGTAATACAAGCTGCATCCGTTGTCGCCTGGCAAGATGAAGAGCACGTAATCGACAATCGTGCACAATATCGCCGCAAATTTGCACAGATAACGCCACTTTTACAGCAAGTTGTCGACGTTGAATTACCCGACGCCGGATTTTATCTCTGGGCCAAAGTAGATAAGCTGCTGACTATTTCTGATACCGAGTTCGCACAACAACTCTATGCTGAATATAATGTCACCGTATTACCAGGCAGTTTTTTAGCGCGTGAGGCACACGGCATCAACCCCGGAGAGCAACGGATACGCATGGCTCTGGTTGCTTCCGCAGAAGAATGCATGGAAGCTGCCCGACGGATTGTTGAATTTACGAAGAATAAAGCAGCGCAGGCCAGCAAACCAGATTAAGCCTGATTGCATTCCCCGATTCCAGTCCATTCCTGGTCATAGCGTCAGGAATGCCTGTTTTTTTAATTTAAATTTTTAATACAACTACACCATGTCACAACAACTCCAACAAATTATTGACCAAGCCTGGGAAGACCGTGCCAGCTACTCACCACAATCAGCACCGGCCGAACTGCGCCAGGCAGTGGCACATGTTTTAGCTGAATTGGATAGCGGCAACTTACGTGTTGCGACGAAATTACCCGAAGGTACAGGTAACTGGCAGGTACATCAATGGGTTAAGAAGGCAGTTTTATTGTCATTCCGTCTGGAAGATAACCACGTTATGCCTTCTGGCGAGCACGTACAATTTTACGATAAAGTACCAACCAAATTTGCCAATTACACAGCAGATGATTTTGCTAAAGGCGGCTTCCGTGTCGTTCCTCCTGCAGTAGCGCGCCGCGGCAGCTTCATCGGCAAAAACGTGGTGTTAATGCCATCTTACGTTAATATCGGTGCTTATGTTGATGAAGGCGCTATGGTTGATACCTGGGCTACTGTCGGCTCATGCGCTCAGATTGGTAAAAATGTCCATTTATCCGGTGGCGTTGGCATTGGCGGCGTATTGGAACCAATGCAGGCTAATCCGACTATTATTGAAGATAATTGTTTTGTCGGTGCCCGCTCAGAAATCGTTGAAGGTGTGATCGTTGAAGAAAACTCTGTTATTTCAATGGGTGTTTATATCGGTCAGTCTACTAAAATTTATGACCGTGCTACCGGCGAAGTCACGTATGGCCGTATTCCTTCCGGTTCCGTGGTTGTTTCAGGCAGTTTACCAAGTGCTGACGGTAAATATAGCCTGTATTGCGCAGTCATTGTGAAACGTGTCGATGCACAAACCCGCTCTAAAACCAGTATCAATGAATTGCTGCGCGGTGCATAATTAGCATCAGTACCATCCTGCCTGCTGCCTGGCATAACTGAGCAGCAGGCAATGGGCACGATAAAGCATATTACGCTGACCATTTCCGCCTCTTGAACGGAAATGGTTTGTTTTTTACGCCTTATCCACATTAGATAAGCAATTAATTAACGAATTAGTCAACAAGTCAGGCAATAAGGAATCCCCCCCATGGCAATGGAACGCCTCTTTGAGTTAATGAAAGATAAGCAAGCTTCCGATATGTTCTTATCGATGAATTCACACATTCATCTGAAAATTAACGGCAATCTGGTTCCCATTAACAATCAAAAAATGGATCAGGCCCATATTCTGGCACTATTGTCTGAAGTTATTTCCGCCGATGACATGGCTAAATTAAGCCAGGAAAATGAACTTAACCTGAGCATTAGCGCTCCGGGAATAGGACGATTTCGCTGTTCGGCATTTCGCCAGCGCGGCACGATTTCAGCCGTAATACGCTACCTGCCAGTCCATATACCAACGCTGAGTGAATTACGTCTGCCGCCTGTTTTGGCAGATTTAATCACAGAAAAACGCGGTTTGATTTTGCTGGCTGGTGCTGCCGGATCGGGAAAATCAACCACAGTCGCAGCAATGCTTGATCATCGCAATGCGCTGAAGACCGGACATATCTTAACGATTGAAGACCCAATAGAATTTTTATTCCAGAGTAAAAAATCAATCGTTAACCAGCGTGAAATCGGCTCGGATTCCATCAGCGTGGACGTCGCCCTGAGTAATTCATTGCGGCAAGCACCAGACTGTATTTTTGTGGGTGAAATTCGTGACCATAAAACCATGTCGGCAATCATGTCCTATACCCAGGCCGGAATTCTGGTTGTCGCTACCTTACATGCCAGCAATGCGCAACAAGCATTGAAACGACTGATCAATTTTTATCCCGAAGACCAGCATTCCTGCCTGTTACTGGATCTGGCCTCATCAATTCGTGCTGTCGTAGCACAGCGCCTGGTACGCACGCTTGACGGTACCCGTCAACCTGCCGTAGAAGTCGTACTCAACACGCGCCATGTCGCTGTCTTAATTGAGGCTAACAATATTCCCGAAATCCGGGAAGCCGTTGCGAAAAACCTGTGTCCCGGCTCACAAACTTTTGAGCATGCTTTATTGCAAATGATTAACAGCGGTGAAATCAGTCAGGATGAAGGTCTGATCAATGCAGATTCTGCCACGAATTTGCTCGGATTACTTGATAGCCAGCAGGGACAAGCCAATTTGGTCTCTGAACCTGTCAGTCATAGCGGAGAATCATTATTCACCGAGTTTACGCTGGATTTGCTGGACACATAAATGACGAGCATATGATAACAATCACTCTTTACGGCATACCTAACTGTGATCAGATTAAAAAAGCGCGCGCCTGGCTTTTGGATCATCAACACGCCTTTAACTTCCACGATGTAAAAAAAGCAGGAATTACGCCAGACCTGATCAGGTCCTGGCTGGAATATCAGGATTGGCAAACCCTGCTGAACCGCCGCGGAACAACCTGGCGCAAATTATCCGAAGCAGAGCAAACACAAGTTCAGGACGCTGATAGTGCCATTAATCTGATGATAAGCAGTCCTTCGGTGATCAGGCGCCCGGTATTAGTCGTGCACTACCCCGAAAAAAAACACATTGAAGTGGGGTTCTCTGCCGATACTTACCGCGCCTTATTTGACTCCCTTATTTACCCTCAATTACTCAAAGCCACTCCATGAGCAAGACTTTAGCACTGACTGAACAATTAATTGCACTCGCGTCAGTAACCCCCTTTGACCTTGGTTGCCAACAACGTCTGGCCGACATTCTGACGCCGCTGGGCTTTGTCTGTGAAACGATTGAATCAGGCAGCGTCACCAATCTTTGGGCCAGACGCGGCACCACCGCCCCGCTCATTGTATTTGCAGGACATACGGATGTGGTACCGACCGGCCCGGAAACACAATGGACTTCTAATCCCTTTGTACCGACACATCGCGACGGAAAGCTCTACGGCCGTGGCGCGGCAGACATGAAATGTTCAATTGCTGCAATGGCCGTCGCAGTTGAAGAATTTATACAACAACATCCGAACCATCCCGGCTCCATTGGTTTTTTAATTACCAGTGATGAAGAAGGCCCAGCCATTGACGGCACCGTCGTCGTATGCAATTTACTCAAACAACGGGGTGAGCAACTTGATTATTGCCTGGTTGGCGAACCAACCTCCGCACACCAATTTGGCGATACCATCAAAAATGGCCGACGCGGCACGATGTCAGGAAAGCTGACCGTACACGGTGTGCAAGGCCATATTGCGTATCCACAATTAGCTAAAAACCCCATACATCTGGCTGCGCCTGCGTTAACAGAACTGACTCAGGAAGTGTGGGATGAAGCTAATGAATACTATTTACCGACATCGTTCCAGATATCTAATATACACGGCGGTACCGGGGCTTCTAATATTATCCCCGGCAATGTCGTCATTGATTTCAATTTCCGCTTTTCTACAGCAAGCACTGCAACGCATTTACAAGAACGTGTACACGCCATTTTAGACAAGCACGCTTTGCATTATGACCTGAAGTGGACTATCGGCGGCTTACCCTTCTTAACGCCTAAAGGTGTGTTAAGTAATGCCTTGTCAGACGCTATCTTGTCTGAAACCGGCCTGACAACCGAGCTTTCAACTACCGGCGGTACATCAGATGGTCGTTTTATTGCTCAAATATGTCCTCAGGTCATTGAGTTTGGCCCGCTGAATGCCAGCATTCACAAAATTGATGAGCATATTGCATTAAGTGATATTGATCCTTTGAAAAATATTTATCGTAAAACCCTGGAAAATATTCTGCTGTAATTTTTCAGCGTTATTCTGATTGTATTCAGCATTAAACGTATCTTTGCCAACTTAGTTTATTCACTACGCGGGCAAAATGTGCTGGTGAAATAAGCCATCAGCGCTGACCTTTTTAATCACTCTGTTCGCCCTGTCGCATTTTTACCGGGCGTACAGCGAAATACCTACCCATACCTTTATTCATGTCTACTCCTATTTTAGTTAATCACCCGTTTTCCACCATGCGCGATTTATTGCGCTATGCAGTCAGCCGTTTTAATGCCGCTAAATTATTTTTTGGACACGGCAGCAGCAATGCCGTAGATGAAGCCGCGTATTTGCTGTTGCACACCCTGCAATTGCCATTGGATAAGCTTGATCTGTATCTGGATGCACGTTTACTTCCGGAAGAAATAAACAAGGTACTGCATGTAATTGAACGTCGCACCACCGATCGTGTACCGGCGGCTTACATCACCAATGAAGCCTGGTTAGGAACCTACCGGTTTTATGTGGATGAACGGGTTATCGTGCCACGTTCATTTATTGCAGAACTTATCCCTGAGTATTTTTCACCGTGGGTCAGTGAGCCGGATGCGATTACCGACATCCTGGAACTATGTACCGGCTCGGCTTGCCTGCCGATTATGCTGGCGGATGCATTTCCGAACGCCCATGTAGACACAGCAGACATTTCGGCGGATGCCTTAGCCGTTGCGCGACGCAATGTCGAAGAATACGACTTGCAGGATCGCATCAGTCTGTATGAATCCGATTTATATCAAAACGTACCGCAAAAAAAATACGACCTGATTATCTCCAATCCACCCTACGTCAACAGTGCTTCTATGGCAAAATTGCCACAAGAGTACTTGTGCGAGCCACAGATTGCCTTAGGCGGCGGCACCGATGGCATGGATTTAGTCAGAACCATCATCGCCGGTGCAAAATCACGCCTGACGGATCAGGGCGTGTTGATGGTAGAGATAGGCAATGAACGTGCGTTTGCCGAAGCTGCTTTTCCTGATCTGGCCTTTACCTGGCTAACGACCAGCGCCGGTGATGATATGGTGTTTTTGCTTACTGCGGATCAATTACCTTGATAAAGATAAACCCGGAAACATCTGTTGT
>CAIWPG010000370.1 GCA_903914535.1 uncultured Oxalobacteraceae bacterium | reverse complement strand
ATGCTAAATTAGCCCCCCTATCTGCTACCAATTTATTACCCATAATAAAATATTTTAAATTTCCACCAAGCAAACTAAGGCATACTACTAAGACAATTAATTATTTTCTAGTAGAAAATGTCCTTACAAAAACAGACCAATCAAAAAATACAAAATCAGGATGCATTGACTAATGAACGGATAAAGATCAATGCAGTTGAAATACCTGTTTTAACAACGACTTTTTTGGCAGAAAATGAAAATTCAACTGTCAACAACCCCAGTAAACGACACACTTCCGTGTCAAATTTATCAAAAAAACTCCCTAACAGCAGTGCTGATGCCGTTGGATGGAGCGATGAAGAACTTGAAGCATCATTCATCGCATATCAAGAAATGCAAACGAAAGTCCGAAATAAAGATACATTCACAAAAACATCCTATTACAAGGAACTGTCGGACCGCTTTGATCGAACAACAAAAGCGTTTGAATTTAGAATGCAAAATATTTCGTTTGTCTTATCACTGATGGGGCGCCCGTGGCTGCAAGGATTAAAACCGGCAAAAAATGTAGGCGCACACATCGCAGCTAAAATTGAAGCAATCATTCATAAAATTGAAGGGAATCAGTTCCCTCTGGTCACTACGTTTGAAATTGAAACAAAACTTGAAATGGCAAAAAATGACCTAGCTCTTCCTCCAGGGCAAAGCTCACCTCACAAAATAATTAGTGCTATCACACAAATTAGCCGAGATCCAAAAGTAAAAGCATGGGTATTAAAAAATGCAGGTAATAGTTGTGAAGTCTGTAAAAAGGATGCCCCATTTTTCTCCAATGACGGCACACCATTTCTTGAGGTACACCACTTACGACGACTGGCTGATGGCGGAACGGATACCATCACCAACGTTGTCGCCGTGTGCCCAAACTGCCATAGAGAACTCCATTTTGGCGCCAAAAATAATGAATTGCTTAAAAACCTTTATCGGACAATAAATCGTCTAATAGCTGAAAATTAACATCAATCCAGTTAACAGCAAAGCCAAACGATTTTTTTCACTGCTTACTACCATACACCGAACCATTCACCATAAAACCAGTCGAACCTCACTGGTTTTATGACTAAATTACACCATCAAACACGATAACCAACTGCGCTGTCTGTGTACTCATAGATGAGTGGTATTTTAAGGTTCTCTCGTGATTTCATGTAAAGCATCATTTAAAACTGCATTTAAAACACCATCCACATTCCTGCCCGGACTGCTCATTCTCGCAGGATGCGGGGGTGCGGCCGATACCGATAAAGTGGCAATCGCTCCTGCCGATTTTTCGTACAAATTCATTATTACCGATCAAAAAAAACCTGCGGTACCAAAAGATGCGGTACTTCAGACCTGGGTGTCACCTCCCACTTATGCAATCAATTCAGAACAAGCTCATGCCTACGAATACCTGAATGCACAGCGTAAGTTGTGTGGCTTTGGCTTGTTACAACAAAATGTATCGCTTGACAGGGCAGCACAAGCACATGCTGACTACTTACTTAACAACGACTTACCCTTATCTCATTTTGAAGATCACCTGGCACATCCTGACGGCTTTACCGGTACGAAGCCAGGTCTGCGCATGATTGCAGCCGGATACATACCTGCCCCGAATGCCGGATCGGAAGTGTTGACCAGCCCGATGCATACTTATGGCACCTCATACGGGCAGGCAGGTATTATGGATTTTTTTCTGGCGCCGTACCATGGCTATGGCGTATTGCTCAGCGACCGCGATATTGGCATAGGCTATGGCGAAGGGGACTTTTACACGCCACTGGTCATTAATTTTGCCTGGACTGCCCGGCAAGGCCGCCAGCATATGGGAGCAACACAAATAGCCACCTACCCATGCAATGGTGTTCGCAATGTATTATCCCAATCAAAATACAATGAAACTCCGGAACCCATTCCAGGCAGAAACTTAAGAACAAATCCTATCGGTCACCCTATATATCTGAAGGTACGCGACGATCATACGCTGGTGCTGCACAGTCATTCGCTGCGTGAAGCCGGGAGCAATGTGGATATCACGCTGCAACTACTGGATAAATCGCATGATCCGGCATCTGTCATCCCGGATAAGTCCGCATCAATCTTAATACCACTTGCCCCATTAAAAAAACAGACCATGTATTTTTTTACTGCCAGCGGCACAAATGGAGCGATTCCTGTTTCCGTGGCATTTACTTTTACTACCGGAGCATATTAACAAACAGCGTAAGCTCACCGCCGCAGGGCACCAACACTGGCTATAGTTGTTCACCTGAACAAAAACTATAGCCATCCGGCCTGATTAAACAACAGACTAAAAGTCCATTCGCGCCTGCAGACGCGCCGTGTAACTTCTGTATTGATCTTTCGTTTCAACATCATAACTAAGCACTATTTTTTGCCGGTTATCTTTACCGCTATTTGCCAGCACCAGACTCACACCCAGATCCAGTCCGTCACGTGCAGGTGTCACACCCATGGTTCTAAATGTATTCCCTCCCCCAACAAAACCTGCCACTGTGTTCTGTGCGGTATTAGCAAATTCGTGATTCCGGATCGCACGTAACTCCACACCGGCATTCACCTCGCCTGTGTACACAGGAATCAGGGACTTAGCACCCAATCCGGTACGTACAGAATCCGTTGTCAGACTGTTGACAGCCAAAGCACCAACACCACTTTCCGTATAGGCAGCCTGATCCAGGCGACTCAACATCAGCGATGCTACCGGAGTAACAAGGGCAGACCCTGCTTGTAATGGCAAACCAGCGTCGATTCTGGCAGAGTATTGCAACGCAGCGTGATGCCCGTTAACATTGCCACCGACAACAATACGATTACTGTCGTAACTATTCACACCCAATCCCAATGCACCATTCAAATACCAGCGGTCACTTACTAAAGAACCGTACACTGTCCCCTGAACACTGGCCACAGTCAGTTGATTACCGTAAGTTACACCCTGATCCTCAATACTGGTCTGACCATAACTTATCGCGGCACCGACCCGCATGTTATGACTTAACATCGTATCGCTACCAATGGCAAAACCATACGCTGTCGCATTATAACCATCCACACCATTACGCAGTCCCTGGTCGCCGCTATATTCAACACCTTGCATCCAGGCTCCATTAACATTGGGCTGATTAAGCTGCTCAGCAGAAACAAAACCATTACTATTATTAATTTGCTCCAGATGTGCACCAACCACACCAAAAATTTTATCCGCCATAGTCAGAGCCGCCTGAATACCCGCGCCGTTAACTTCCGGATAAAGTTGTTCGGCAGCAGTACGAACCGCAGTGACAGAAGTAAGATCCTGCACAAGAGCCGCTGCAGCGGATGCAGATGTCATTAATGAATTCAACGCATTCTGACCATTACCGGATAAACCCGTAATGGCAGAGGCATTCGCAATAGTCGCGCTGATTTGATTCGTTGTCCCGTTAACAAATGCCCATTGGACTAAGGGCGATGTCGATACTAACTGAATATTAGCGGAACCAATCTGCGTCGTGGTTCCCGGATTACCGGCGGCATTAACAGGAGTAGCAACAGCACCTGCCGCAATACTGATGTTTTGCCCTGAATACGTATAAGTATCACCAGATCTGACCGCTACGCCGGCCCCAAGAACAGGCTGCACATCCAATTCAAACGGATGACCACCAGAAGCCGCACCACCACTGGCAATATAAATTCCTCCGGTAATTTGGCCAATCGCCGCCACGGTATTACCGCCACCGGCGCTGTTAATTACCGGTTGAATTAACACACGATTGACTACATTCGTCGCAGTTTCAACATCGTTATAACTACCAGACTGAAGCGTTGGAACAAGACTGCCGGATGAGCCTGTCAGACTACCGTTACCGGCATTCGGTGTCACAACAATATTACCGGTTAAAATACCTGCGTTTTGAAAAGTAAATTGATTCGATGAGTTCGCCACTAAAATATCACCATAAATACGCCCGTCCGCATTATTCGTGATCACAGTTCGCGCATTGGATAAATTCATTGCAGTGCCATACAAACTGCTACCCGACACATAACTGGCAATAATGCCGTCGTTAGTAACAGTCACCAAATCACCATTATTGTCGGTACCAATCGCATACGCTCCTCCGCTACTTTTCGTATACGTTCCTTGCAATACACCTGCTCCCCACGCAGCACCAGACACCAGGCTACTGCCCGCAGTAAAAATACTGCTACTTGTTACACCCTCAATAATTGCACCGACACCATTGTAGACATGCGCATCCAGCAAATTCTCTTTTAGTTCAACAGCAACCGGAGACCCGGCATTATTTTTATTACTGGTCAAAAGATAGGCGCCGATAGTATTGTAATTATTGACCTGGACATTGCTATAAAAATCATCGCCGTCACTGGTACTCAATACGGCGTATACCGTTGGTTTGCTATAGCCACGGGTCACCTGTTTAATACTTCCGTCCGCATTAAATGTTTCTGAAAATGCAGATCCGCCGCTGCCCGCCAATTTGGTATACAGGCTTGCATTAGCCCCGGTAACGCCTGGCTGACTGTGAATAATGGCATTATCATTAACCCCGACATTAATAACGCCATAATTATTCAGCGTTGTACTACTTCCATTCAGCCAAACACCCACTGTTCTGTACGGCAAGCTATCAGACCCGCCTTCTGTATATACTTTGGGGCCGTTAGTAACAAGAAACGTGTTACCTGCAACAGGATTAGTGCTACTCCCGGAAGTAATGTTCGTCACGGTACCAAAATTATTAACCGTTCCAGCCTGTTGAATGTCGACACCTTCAAAATTCACTAAGGGATTTGCACCTGCCTGATTGGCCAATTGTTGAGCAACTGAAATACCATTTGTCGGCGCTACCCCGCCATTAAACACATCAACAAATCCAGGGACGGCTTTAAGGCCGGTGATCACCGTCGTTGTCTGGTCTGCTGCAGTACCAATAACGGGAGAAGTTGATCCAGAACCTATATTTAGTGTCGCAAAATTAGGCACATTAGGATTCAGGCTACCTATACCGGCAATCGTATAATTAATCGCATTAGAATAGCCGACAATGGTGCTGCTCAACGCTTCAGTATTCCCTGTTGAATCCAGGCTCACCGCAGTATAGTTACCTGGAGCTACCATAATGGCACCACCCGATGCACCACCTGCAAATACCCCATCACAGTTAACTATGCCGTTAACACTCTTACAGTCGGCCAGTGCTTGTCCTTCGGACATAATCATGGATAAAGCAGATACCACGGCCATATGCATAACGTTACGATGAACGCTAATTATTTTTTTCTTATACATTAAGTTATGTCTCCTGATTAAATTGAATTGAACTTAAATAAGGTTCAATTCAGCAGAAGCATAGCAATACAGGAAGGGAATACGCACGGGAGAAACTCCCGCTAAAACCGGGAATTTCTCCCTGTGCAGGCATAGCAGCGACAAATCCGCCACACTAAAAAAATCAATAAAAAAATACCCCATACTTACGTACAGGGCATGAAACCTTCATAACTAGAAGGAGGGTTGACAATCATATATAGCTCATACCTGGCGGCAGATTTTTTTGTTTATTCTTCCATACGCAGATATCAGCTTTAAATTAGGGGTATACGTATT
>CAIWPG010000369.1 GCA_903914535.1 uncultured Oxalobacteraceae bacterium | reverse complement strand
TGTGTTTCGTAATAAACTGATTGAACTGATACAGTATGCACCCACCACTGCGACTGTGCATGCCGAGCCGATACTGATCGTCCCGGCCTGGATCATGAAATACTATATTCTGGATTTATCAGAACACAACTCGCTGGTGCGTTACCTGCTGAGCCGGGGTCATACCGTATTTATGATTTCGTGGCATAACCCGGATGCAGATGACCGTGATACCGGCATGGATGATTACCTGCATCTGGGCATATTGGAAGCCCTTGCCGCTATTCAGTCTATTGTGCCCGACACACAGATTAATACGGTCGGATATTGCCTTGGTGGAACACTGTTATCTATTGCTGCTGCCTACCTCGCCGGTAAAAATGACCCGGTCATTCATTCGGTCACCTTGCTGGCAGCACAAACCGATTTCACCGAAGCAGGTGAACTGATGCTATTCATCGATACCAGCCAGATCAGTTATCTGGAAGACAGTATGTGGGATAAAGGCTATCTGGATACCAAACAAATGGCCGGGGCCTTTCAACTGCTGCAATCCAATGATCTGATCTGGTCGCAATTAACGCAGGAATACCTGATGGGAAAACGTCCCGCCATGAATGACATGATGGCGTGGAATGCTGATGCCACACGTATGCCGTACCGTATGCACAGCGAATATTTACGTCGCCTGTTCCTGAACAACGATTTATTTGAAGGCCGTTACCGGGTGGGTGGCCGTCCGGTTATTTTGGGCGATATCCGTCTGCCGCTATTTGTGGTCGCAACTGAAAACGACCATGTTGCACCGTGGAAATCTGTTTATAAAATTAAACTGGCTACCGACACTGACGTCAGTTTTATATTAACCAGTGGTGGTCATAATGCCGGCATTATCAGCGAACCCGGTCACCCCGGACGGCATTTCCGCTATAGCACAGCACAGAAACAAGACAGTTACGTTGATCCGGACAGCTGGCTGAAAGCAACACCGGCACAAACAGGCTCATGGTGGCTGGTATGGGCAGACTGGCTGGCCGGCAAAGCCAGTGCTCAGACAGCGCCACCGGCAATGGGAGCAGCAGACAAAGCTTATCCGCCTCTGGAAGCCGCACCGGGCCGCTATATTTTAGAACGTTAAACCCGATTACTCTACACCTTAATTTTAGTTACCGTTAACACGGCATTCAGACCACTAAACAACGCCCTGCGTTACTATGAATACGGTGAGAATACGGTAAAACACAACACAGCCAGGGAGAAATCAGATGAAAATTAAAAACAGCGTAGCACTTATCACCGGAGGCGGCAGCGGTATTGGTGAGGCGGTAGCCAAATTTATGGCGCAACGCGGTGCCAAAGTCGCCATCGTCGATATGGTTCAGGAAAACATTGACCGGGTAGTCAGCGAGATCATTGAAAACGGTGGCGAAGCAATCGGTCAAATCGCTTCAGGTATGGTTCTATCATCTTCAGTCATCACCTTCGCACAGCCTGACCAAGCTCTAAACTTCGAAATCCAAATGCAACTATCTCTTGCTTCTGATGATGGTTCACTCGCTGCTCAAGGTTCTGTTTCGGCTGCTGGAGTTGAAACTGATTCAGGTATCTTCGTTCTTGCAGTTGATCGTAATGCAAATACAATCACAGTTGGCACTGCTGCTGGCGTTGCTACCGGTCTATCAACTCTTTGTCCTGCCAGGCATTGACCAGATTACCGCGCGCATCC
>CAIWPG010000368.1 GCA_903914535.1 uncultured Oxalobacteraceae bacterium | reverse complement strand
TGGTCTCTTTAGTCATTTCGTTTGGTTGGCGTTGCTGCGCATTACACATTTGTGTATATGCAACACACACGAAAGTATTACATGACATTTGAAATTATTGGCTTGCACGCCTCCCTGTTAAAAGCATTAACTGAAGCTGGTTACACTAAACCGACTCCCGTACAACAACAAGCCGTACCTGCCGCTATCGCTGGCCGTGATTTATTAGTTTCTTCCCAAACCGGCTCCGGCAAAACTGCCGCATTCATGTTGCCTGCGCTGCATAAATTTGCCGTGAACGAAGCTACTGACACTGCCGATACAGCAAAAACATCCAATCAGGAACGTCAGTCAGCCCGTGCACGCGGTGATCGTCCTCGTTTTCAGGCAGCAAAACCAAAGATGTTGGTACTCACTCCGACACGTGAACTTGCTTTGCAAGTGACCAGCGCGACAGAAAAATACGGCAGCTTTTTGCGCCGTATTCGTGCCGTATCTATTTTGGGCGGTATGCCTTACCCAAAACAAATGCAACTTCTGGCTAAAAATCCGGAAATTCTGGTCGCGACTCCGGGTCGTCTGATCGACCATATGGAATCAGGCAAAATCGACTTTTCTGAATTAGAAATTTTGGTGCTGGATGAAGCTGACCGTATGCTGGATATGGGCTTCATTGACGATATCGAAAAAATCGTTGATGCAACACCAAGCACCCGTCAAACAATGTTGTTTTCAGCAACACTGGATGGCGTAGTTGGTAACATGGCAAAACGGATTACCCAGAATCCAATGGTCATTCAAATTGCCAGCGCCACTGCTAAACACGAAAACATCAGCCAACGTGTGCATTATGTGGATGATATGTCCCATAAAAATCGTCTGCTGGATCATTTGTTACGTGCAGACGGTCTGGATCAGGCTGTTATTTTCACGGCAACCAAACGCGATGCAGATACGATTGCAGACCGTCTGAATATCGCCGGTTTTGCGGCAGCAGCCCTGCATGGCGACATGCATCAGGGTGCACGTAACCGTACACTGGATGGCCTGCGTCGCGGACAAGTACGTGTTTTAGTTGCTACCGACGTTGCCGCCCGTGGTATTGACGTTCCTGCCATTACTCACGTGTTCAACTACGATTTGCCTAAATTCCCTGAAGATTACGTACATCGTATCGGCCGTACTGGCCGCGCCGGTCGTAACGGTACTGCCATTTCTCTGGTGAACCATGCTGAAAGCATGAATGTCAAACGAATTGAACGCTTTACCAAACAATTGATTCCGGTCGAAATCATTGAAGGTTTTGAACCTAAGAAAAGTACATCAACCCGTTCAACACCAAAACCAGGCGGCTGGAAACCAGGTGATGGCCGCAGTAACAGCAGCAACCGCGGCGGCAATTTTGCCGGCAATGGCAAACCGGCACAACGTACTTTCAGCAAACCTGCTGCAGCTCCGTCCCGCGACGGTGGTGGCTACAAAGGTGGCAACCGTACTTCATCCGAAGGTTCACGTCGCACATTCAGCGACCGGTAATCGGATAAGTTTGCCGGTCAGAACATAAAATCTGACCATCTGCTTAAAAAAAACGACTGCTTGCGGTCGTTTTTTTATTGTCTGCGTAAAAATAAAAAATATGCATGGTTTTCATGACGCGACACCAATCTGCGAGATGGTTGCCGTAGAGGCAAGAAACATCGTAAAATAACAGCGGACGCACGATCTTTCCCACTGTAGTCGACCCACACAACGCAGAGAATCCATGAACCAACTAGAACAACTCAAACAATTCACGACCATCGTGGCCGATACCGGTGATTTTCAGTCTATGCAGATTTTTACACCGCAAGATGCCACCACCAATCCCTCGCTCATTTTAAAAGCCGTACAAAAACCCGCCTATCGCCCCTTGCTTGAACAAGCGATCAGCGCGCACCCGACAGCCTCCGCCAGTGAAATTATTGATCATGTGCTGGTTGCATTCGGTTTGCAGATTCTGGCCATTATCCCCGGCCGGGTTTCTACCGAAACAGATGCGCAATTATCATTTGATACGGCAGCGACTATTGAAAAAGGCCGCCATTTAATTGCACTGTACGAAGCCGCCGGAATTGACCGTAACCGGGTATTAATCAAAATTGCGTCTACCTGGGAAGGGATTGCTGCAGCCAAAGTTCTTGAGCAAGAAGGTATACACTGCAATATGACCTTGCTGTTCTCATTACCACAAGCCGTTGCCTGTGCCCAGGCGGGGGTACAACTGATTTCTCCCTTTGTTGGTCGCATTTATGACTGGTATAAAAAGAGTACCGGACAAGACTATGCCGCAGAAAATGACCCGGGAGTTCTTTCTGTTCAACAGATTTACACTTATTACCGTAAATTTGGTTTTAAGACTGAAATCATGGGCGCCAGCTTCCGTAACATCGGGCAGATTTTGGAATTAGCCGGATGTGACCTGCTGACCATCAGTCCGGAATTATTGCAAAAATTAAGTGAAACACCAGGAACGGTACAGTGTAAATTAAGCAAAGAAGCGGCGGCGGCGTCCGACCTGGCTGAACTGCCTCTGACCGAAGCCGGTTTCCGCTTATCGGTCAATAACGATGCAATGGCCTCCGAAAAATTAGCCGAAGGCATCCGTCAATTCTGCGCCGACACCGTAAAACTGGAAGAATTAATCAACACAATGCGCTAAAAAGCTGTTCCTGAAAATCAGATGCAATCAACAACACTGCAGTCCCGGACTAATCAGGGGCGCAGCGTTGTGCGCTGTCACAGTGATTCCACCCCGCGGTTGGCCAGCTGATCTGCCCGCTCATTGCCGGCATCGCCGGAATGCCCCTTCACCCAGCACCATGTAATCTGATGCTGCGATTGTGCTGCATCCAGAGCCTGCCACAGATCCACGTTTTTCACCGGCGCTTTAGCCGCTGTTCTCCAGCCATTAGCTTTCCATCCGGCCAGCCATTCTGTAAAACCTTTTAATACATACTTACTGTCGGTATGTATAGTTATCTGACAAGGGCGTTTTAATGCAGACAGTGCCTGTATCACTGCCATTAATTCCATACGATTATTGGTTGTATTATTTTCACCGCCAAATAACTCTTTTTCATTATCACCAGCGACCAGCAAAGCCCCCCAGCCACCAGGACCGGGATTTCCTTTACAGGCGCCGTCGGTAAAAATTGTAATTTCATTCATGCTGTTTTTTTCAAATAAATAATAAATAATAAATAATAAATAAGCAATTCAGGGTAACTATAATGCCACTATGCTATGTATCCCCGATAATAATCAGCCATGATGATGCCGGTTCGCCACTGGCACTCCTCCGTGCACCCTCAGCGGATTACGCTTAATAGCAGGACCAATCAGGTGCATTCCTTTCACCCGTTTGACAGCCTGAATAACATAAACAGCACCAAAATAAGTCCACCATCGTCTGCCGACAGGCTCCAGTAAAGAGAATTGACTCAGCCATTTTTGCCCGTTTACCGGCGGTGCATAGCAACCGAAATGTGTACTATCTACCTCAAGACTAAGCAATTTCAGCCAGTCTTTTAAGCGGGGAACCCGAATAAACCCACCCTGTTTTGGCAAAAAATAACGTCCTGTCACCTGTCCGGCGGCCTGCCGCAATCCCCACATGCTGGCAGGATTAAAACCACAAATAATCACTTTTCCTTCAGGAATCAACACCCGCTCAATTTCACGTAAAATCTGATGCGGTTCCAGGGAAAATTCTAATACATGCGGCAGCACAACCAAATCCAGGCTTTGTGATTCAAAGGGTAAATCAACGAAATCATGTAGTACCACAATACGGCGATCCGATTCAGGTTCAGCCACATTATTAGTCAGCCACTTATTTGGCATCCGGGATGCCGCCAGCGCATTAATTCTTGGTTGCCCTATCTGAATAGCATTAAAACCAAAAATATCGGTGGTTAACCTGGCTAAACACGCTTCTTCCCATGCACGCACATAGCTTCCGACAGGTTGCTCCAACCAAGTGCGTAAGTCTGTGCTAGAGTTTTGCATCTTACTTTCGTCCATATCACTATAAAATGAAACCAGTAAAAATCGAATCGATTGCCGCTTTCAACGACAACTACTTTTGGGTGATACACAACCACCATTATGCGGTAGTTGTTGACCCGGGTGATGCAGGCCCGGTTCGGGATTACCTGCTAAAAAATAAATTAAGTTTATCCGCAATTTTGCTGACGCATCATCATGCTGATCATATCGGCGGCGTGGCAGAATTGCTGGCCAACGACCAGGTACCTGTTTACGGAGCACTTGCTGATCGCGAAACCCGGCGTATTTCCACAATATCACACGGCTGTAGTCAAAGTGAATCCATTTTTTTAGATAATCTGACAATCAGCCTTGAGGTGCTGGAAGTACCCGGCCACACCAGCACTCACATTGCTTATTATTGTCGTCAGCTTAACAGCCTGTTTTGTGGCGACACCTTATTCGGTGCGGGTTGCGGTCGTTTATTTGAGGGTACCCCGGAGCAAATGCTCAACTCATTAAAAAAAATCGCGGCTCTTCCATCTGACACCATGATCTATTGTGCTCATGAATATACGCTGTCAAATTTACGTTTTGCGCTGGCAGCCGAACCACGTAATCCGGCATTGATACACAGAATGGAACAAGCAAGCAGTACCCGTGAACAGGGAAAATCAACCGTACCAAGCCCACTGGCACTGGAATTACAAACCAACCCTTTTTTACGGGGAAACTCTCCGGAAATTATCCATACGCTACAACAACAGCAAAAAATTGGCCCGGCACCGGATGAAGTCGCCGTGTTTACCGCCTTACGCACCTGGAAAAATAATTTTTAACTCAGCCGGAATCTCCGGCTGAGTCAGTCCTTTTTTCATCACAATGTTTCAGGGGGGCATGGAGATGAAATAAATTCAGAAATTGTTTTAAGTAACTCATCTTCCTGATACGGCTTGCCGAGGTAGGCATTCGCCCCCAGTTCCATCGCGTAATTCCGATGCTTATCTGCAGTACGCGACGTGATCATGATAATCGGGATGGCGCGAGTCAGTTCCGAATTACGCACACTACGTACCAAACCAAAACCGTCCATACGTGGCATTTCAATATCGACCAGCATAACATCCGGCGTAAATTCTTGAAGTTGCTCCAAAGCATCTACGCCATCCTTTGCCAGCCTGACCTGATATCCTTCACGAATAAGCAAACGTTGCGTTACCTTACGCACTGTCAGCGAATCATCGACCACCATCACACCCGGCTTTCTGCGTAAGCCCTGTACAAATTGCGAAGCTCCGCTCTGATTTTCCATAATGGCACCGGGACGAAGTGATGCGGCAGGCAAACTATCCTCCTCTGCGCCACCGTCAGGCAAACGTGGTAACTGTGGTGCGCCGCTGAGCACTTTGAGTGCCAGTGGCAACGGATTCAGGATTAATATAATATCGCCGGAACCCAATATAGTTGCACCGGAAATTCCGCTTAATCTGGCCAGTTGCGGGCCGATATTTTTAACCACGACCTCACGGTTACCAATAACTTCATCAACATGAAAAGCAACGCGGTCATTGCCACTTTTCATAATAATAATGGATGAAACATGCTGAGACACTGGCTCAGCCGTATAATCTGCCAGCAAGGCCGATAAATAAATAAGTGGTATGCGCTGCCCCCGCCACAGGGTTGCACCCTCGTTGTATGCAGCAAGCAGCTCCGCAGCCCTGATTTGCTGCACCTGCTCTACCAATACAGAAGGCAGTGCATACGTTTTATTACCAGTTTTAAGTAACACCACTTGGGCTACTGCCAGGGTGAGGGGTAAATTTATGGTAAAAGTTGCTCCGGCACCCGCTATTGAGGTCACCACAATACGCCCTCCCAACGCAGTCACTTCTGAACGCACGACATCCATACCGACACCACGACCGGCCAACTCGGTCACCTCTGCCGCTGTGCTGAATCCCGGTGCAAAAATCAAATCAAGCACTTCTGCTTCACGTATCACCTGGTTCGCTTGCAACAAACCACGCTGCTCTGCTTTACTGCTTATCCCGGCTAAATCCAGCCCCTGCCCGTCATCAATAAAAAGAATAACGACTTCATTACCTTCCTGACGTACTTCCAAGCGAATTTCCCCGGCATCTTCTTTACCGAGCGCCTTACGTCGTCCGGCAGATTCAATACCATGCACAATGGCATTCCGCAGCAAATGCTCAAATGGTGCTACCATTTTTTCCAGCACGCTACGATCCATCTCGACAGAACTGCCATGTATGACCAGATTAACGCGTTTATCCAACTCTTCCGCGACCTGGCGCGTCACCCGGTATAACCGTTCTGAAATACTGGAAAACGGCACCATACGCAGCCGCATTAAATCCTGTTGTAAGTCACGGGTAAAACGCGTCTGTAAATGCAAATTTCTATCTGCACTCCCCACTGTACGCACCAGAGAAGATTGAACCGTAGAAACATCATCAACGCTCTCTGCCATCATGCGGGTTAGCTCTTGTAAACGGGTAAAACGATCAAATTCAAGCGGATCAAAATCACGATCACCGGACAATGTCATTCGTGATGAAATTTGCGCTTCAGCCTGAATTTCCACCTCGCGTAACTGACTACGCAAGCGGGTAACATTATCATTCAGCTCTGAGAGTGAGGAGCGCAAGGTAGCAACTTCATCCTCCAGACGTGTTCGTGAAATAGAAACTTCGCCGGCCTGATTAACCAAACGATCCAATACATCCGCACGTACACGCACTAACGGAGCAGTAAGCGGTGCGGACAATGTTGATGCAAGTGTCCATCCTGGTGTGCCAGCCGATTGCTGCGGGACGATTTGCATTACATCCCGATTGTTCTGAAGAGCAGACTCCGGCAAATTGACCGGTGCAGGCAGCTGTGCCGTATGAATAAAATTAACTGCATCCGCAACATCTGCGGATACAGTCTGTCCGGCAGACAGACCATCACCGGATTGCCGGTTATGTACGGCTTCAAACAAGACCATGGCGCGATCATAACGATCCAACAAATCATCACCTGCCGATACAGATAATTGCCCTGCATTCAAAATATCATCCACCTGCGATTCCATATCATGGATATGCTGGCCCAATTCCAGAGCATTGACCATACGTGCACTGCCTTTTAAGGTATGCAGCAAACGCAAAATGGATTGTCCCGGTGATACATCGCCCGGATTCGCCTGCCACGCACGCAGTATTTCCCCTATTTCAAAAAATAAATCATTGCCCTCTTCTAAAAAAATAGTCACTAGCCCGCTATCCACATCATCCGGCATCACAGGTGTCCTATCTGTATGAACAGATACCGTATCGGCATCAGCATTAGCACCGGTATTTTGCGAATAAAAACGATCTGCCAGCATAGATAGCAACTGCTGCAATACCATCACCTGCTCTGGTTTATGCGGGACCATTTCAGCGATAGCAAAATAATGCAGCATCTGTTTAACGCACTCAATACAATTATCCAGCGTGCCAAACTCACCGGGAAGCAACTGTACCGGATAACGTTCCAGTCGCTGCAAAACTAATTCTAAGGCCTGCGCTACTTCTTGCATTGAAGCAAAGCCAATTGTTGAAGAGCTTCCCGCCAGCGAATGTATTGCATGTATAGCGTGCTGCGACACAGGACGGTAAGGTTCGTGACGCCACTCAGAAAAGTCCCGGACTAAGAGCCGGATAATTTCATCCGTTTCCAATAAATAAATAGCATGTAATCGAGAATCAATTTTTAAACCGCCAATATTTTTACTATTTTCTTCACTGAGCGGTAAGGGCTCAGGCAGTGTAAAAAACGCTAGCTTATTTTCTTTTTTTTTATCATCAGGCCCGGGCAATATCACATCCGGCAACCGTACATCCGTTTGCACACCCATTATCCTTAACTGACCGGCGGCCTCCTGGATTAAGGCATCGCCTGCACAGTCCGACTGACCTGTTGTGCTTAATTGAGTCACCCATATTGTAAAAACTTCTTCTGCATGTTCAAGTAATGAATACAAATCATCATTACCTGGGCGTACATCAGACAAACAAAAATTCATTACTTGCTCAATACTCCATGCTGCGTCTCCGAATGCAGTCAGACCAACCATGCGGCCACTGCCCTTCAGTGTATGAAATGAACGACGCAAGATAACCAGCAACTCCTGGCTGGACGGATCGCTGCGTGACAATGGAAGCGTATCGTGAATACACATCAATACATCCTTTGCTTCCGCCAGAAATACCGACATCAACTCCGCATCATCATCACCAATGGGCTGTATAACAGGGCTATCTGGAGAGTTTGCACGCGGCTCTGCTCCATTTTTTACCGGACTACCCGGCGGCCCCACGCCCTCCGAAGGTGGCAGGTCCGGCAGATTCCCCTGACCATGCGCATTTTCCATCACAGAATCGCCAGGCAAATGCGATATAAAAAGACCTGTCGTCTCATCAAAGCTAAATTTAGTTTTAACTGCGTCCGGCTGAAATTGCAGCGCATCAATATAAAAACTCAGCGTACCAATGTTTTGTGCGATTTTTTTTAAATCACGAGAAGCAGCAACATCAATCGGATGTTCCTCCTTCGTTATCTGACTGACCAGCGACTGAGTATACTTCAATGCCCTACTGGCATCATCCTGTTCCAGCATTGATAAAGCGCCGCCAATCTGATGTAATACCGGATCGATTTTTTTCAAATCAGAGAGATTTTCAGGAGAACGGAAATAATCATCCAGCGTTTTTTCAACCAGACGCAGACTGGCCTTCATTTCATCAACTAACACCACCATCATTTGACGCTGCTGTGCCTCACGAGACATTTCATCCAGCCATGGCGCACTCTTTTCAGGTTCTTCGCCACTGGCTAACATCAGCAAACGGGCAGAAATAATATCGGCTCGTTCAGAAAAATCTGCCGGTAAATGTGCTATCTGTTCAAGTGCACTTTCTATAAATAATAAGCTGGCTGCCACTGCCATTAAAAAATCTTGCTGCATTTTCCCCTGCAGCGCATGACGGGTAATACCAGTTAATTCGCGTAATAATTTAGATAATGGCGGGGAATTAAGTTTAATCCCGATCTCTGCCAGAGCCTTCATCATTTGCTCAAACTGTTCAAACGAATTCGTATCCCCTCCGGCAATTTTTCCCCATAAATTTTTAATTTGTACCAGCTTTTCTTTACTGCCGGCTAAAACAGAAAATTCGATTTTTCCGAATTGAGGCTGTTCAAAACCGACAGGTACCTTACCCTTCAGATGGTACGCTTTAAATACCGCCGCAGCACACGGAGATAGCTGATCGGAACGTGCTATAAAAAATAAAGCATCTCTTGCCAGCCTTTCCGGGATATGGACCGCACCTTCTGAGAAACGGCGGATTTGCAAATTAATCCGGCCAAATACCTGTTTAACATAAGAGTCGCCAAACATATTCTGATGCGACACCAATTCAGCAAAACCATACAAAATAGCCCAGAGCGCACTCGTTTGCGCAGTATGCTGATCACGCCAGACTTCGGAAATTAAGCCCTGCATTTTCCTGGCACTTTCCTTTAGTACATTCTGATCCTGACTTTTTAAAAATAAAAGTAGCGCACGTTCAAAATACTGGCGAATAAGGACATAATCAGGAGTACCGGCCGGAGTCGATGCCGAAACCGGATAAGCCAGATTCATCCCTTTCGGCGTGCTTAAATCCAGATAAAACATTTCTGCCGGATGCGTATGCTCTGCTCCGTTCATTTCCTGCAATGCTTTGTAATAGTGAAACAAACGTACTGATTGCTGACCATTACTGCCAACCATGAGGTCATCCAGATACTCTGGAATAGCAAGCAATGCGTTTTCTATCGGCCTGATATACTGATCTTCAATTGCTAACCGGCGATCCGCCATCCGATCCAATAAATCTTCTATGACTTCCGTCAACATAACCACGCCATCAACATCCACCATTTGCATCGCACCCTGTGCCTGGTGCAAATAGGTTTTTGCGTGTTTCAACAATGTAAATTGCGCTTCTTCGCTCTGCCCGGGTGCATCGTGCAATGCAGTTTTGGATCGCAATAAAGCATCGCGAATTTCAGTAATAACCCAGGACAATGCACCTGCATCAAAGTCGTTATGTATCTTATACGTCAGATCCGAAGAATTCATGATGCCCCACAAATTAAAAATACAACAAAATACCTGATGGCCCCGGACCAGGCCTGCTGCCGGAACTTAAATAAAAAATACACGTACTAACCGTTCAGACCTCATTCTGTTTTCCACGCCCGGAAGAAGTTACACGGAACCGGGAAACAGAATTTTTTAACTCTTGCGCCAAACCGGCCAACTCACGAATCGATAACGCCGTTTGTTGTGTGCCTTTTTGTGTTTGTTCGGTAATCGTTAAAATATGCTGAATGCTTTTCGCAACACCGCTGACTGAAACAGCCTGCTCGCCGGTAGAATGAGAAATGCCCTGAATCAGGTCGGCGAGTTGATTGGAAATAAGCCGGATTTCAGACAGTGCCGTACCCGCGGCATCAGAAAGTTTCGCTCCTTCCACCACACCCTGTGTCGATTTTTCCATCGCGGATACCGCATCATGGGTGTCAGTCTGAATCGCTTTGACCAGAGCGCCGATTTGTTTTGTCGCTTCAGCAGAACGCTCCGCCAGTCGCTGTACTTCTTCTGCTACCACTGAAAACCCCCGGCCTGCTTCACCGGCAGAAGCTGCCTGTATCGCCGCATTCAGCGCCAGAACGTTAGTCTGTTCGGTAATATCGGAAATAAGTTCAGTAATTTCACCAATTTCCTGGGAAGATTCACCCAGTCGTTTAATACGTTTGGATGTTTCCTGAATTTGCTCGCGAATTTCCCCCATTCCCTTAATCGTATTTTCTACTGCCAGCGCACCTTTATCGGCCGCCACTACAGATAAACGGGCAACATCGGCAGATTCACTCGCCGATTTTGAAATAGTGGTAATGTCACCCGATACCGCCATCATCGTTTGACCTGCCTCTTTGATTTCACGCGACTGATGCTGCGAAGCAGATAACAAATCAATGGAAATTCCCTGAGCATGATTGGATGAAACAGTGACTTTTTCTGCCGTTGTCGTGACACGGCCAACCAGCCCCCGCAACTCTTCCACGGTGTAATTAACCGAATCAGCAATCGCTCCCGTAATATCTTCCGTTACCGTAGCCTGAATAGTTAAATCACCATTCGCCACTTCCTGCAATTCATTCATCAAACGTAAAATTGCAGCCTGATTCTGATCATTGGTTCGCTTTGCTTCAGTTTCCTGTCTTTGCGCTTTCATCCGTTGTAAATCGGATTCAATCCTGCGTGCATTTGCTTCCTTAGCACGATTACGGCTATCTTGCAGCAATACGACAGCGATCCCGGCAGCAGTAACTAAAGCGACTAAAAAACAGGTGATAAACAAATAAAAACTATAACCAAATGCTTCACGTTTAGTACGATAGTGTTTCTGCAATGCGAGTAAATGCAAACGTAAATCTTCGTTCTCGGCAAAAAGAAGTGACTCCGATTCTTTAGCTGCCATAAAATTCTGCAGATTACCCAAAATAACAGAGACCAGCTTTTGATACTCAGAAAATGATTTTTGTAACTCGACGAGTTTCAATCTTATCTGAGGGTCAGTTGTTGTATTCAAACGTAAAACTTCACTGCCATTCAGAAAACCATCAACTAATTCACGAAAGGTATTCGTATCTTTACCTAATAAAAATGCTGTTTCGGGACTAACCCCTTTCGATGTGGAAAATTCATTTGCGCTACGGCCTAAGCGTTGCGTCAGCATAAGTAATTTACTTGATGCGGAAATTTCATACGCTGTTCCGCGCCCCTGCACTTTTAAGTTGGAAATTTGCTCTGTCAATTCCAGCAACACAGGTGAAATTGCATTTAATCTTTGCAGTGTTTCACCAAAACCCGTCAACTCTTTTTCCAGGTTCAGAATAGTTTCTGCAGCTTTATCAGAACCTTTCCAGGATTTTTCACCCTCATTTAATGCAATCAAATCCTGCGAACTTGCACCGGACAAATTATAGCCCTGGTAACTTCCGCCATTGACCAGCATAGCAAAATCACCATTCAGTTCCCGCTGACTTTCCCGAAGCTGTCCAAATGCAATAGGTGTCCCCTGAATCGCATTCGGTGCAGCTTTACCAATCCGTTGTGAGTGCATCAATGCATCACCGGCAATTTGCACCTGCAACGCCATTTCCGCTTTTTGCTCACTGCTTAACCAGACAAAAAATGCCCCTGCCGGCAGCGAGATCAACATTCCGATCAACAAAAATCGTATCTGAC
>CAIWPG010000367.1 GCA_903914535.1 uncultured Oxalobacteraceae bacterium | reverse complement strand
CTCCGACAGGCGGTTGTGGTATTGGAATTGACAGATTAATGATGTTGATTACCGATTCACCGAACATCCGCGACGTGATTCTCTTCCCGCACTTACGGCGCGAAGAATAAATCAGACACACAGAGGGCTTACGACAATTACTCTGGCACGGTTAAACTCCATAACTATGCCGGTATACCGTAAGCCCCGATACTGGCATATTGAAGCACATTAAAGGGTCAACATGATCAACATCCTGATTGCCGACGACCATACCATCATGCGTGAAGGATTAAAGCGCATTCTGGAAGGAGAACCCGATATTCATGTGACAGGAGAAGCCGTCAATGGATTAGATACATTAAATAAAGTTCGTAACGGCAATTACGACCTGATTTTGCTGGATCTGTCTATGCCGGGCCGGAGTGGCGTTGATTTAATCCGGCAAATCAAAGAAGAAGCACCAAAAATGCCGATTCTGATTCTGACTATGCACGAAGAAGAACAGTATGCAGTACGTGCCATGCGCGCCGGTGCGCACGGTTATCTGACTAAAGAAAGTGCCGGCCTCCAGTTAGTGAGCGCCATACACAAAGTAGCATCCGGCCGCCCCTACCTTAGCATGGCAGTTGCAGAACAGCTGGCCATGAACCTGATGCCCAGCAAAACCAGCTTGCCGCACACATCCTTATCTGACCGTGAATTTGAAGTATTTCAGCTTTTGGTGCAGGGAAAAACCATCACGGAAATTGCCGACGGCCTGTTTTTAAGTGTCAAGACAGTCAGCACACACAAAACCCGTATTTTTCAAAAAATGGGAATGAATAATTTATCCGAACTTGTCCAGTACGCAGTTGCGCATCACTTGCTGACTAAACACGCTTAAGTTATCGGAAAAACCACCCTGAATGAGCGTTAAGCGTCTTCATATATAACGATAACTCAACATGACCCCACATCGGTCTGCTCAGTCAGGGTCATATCATCCAGACAGCAAACGTACTGTTACCATCAATTTTTTTCTGGCAATAAATAGCCTTTATTGCCAGAAAATATAATAAAAAATCACCAGAAAACATCCGTTTCCGGTGATTTTTTTTGTAACCGGGTTCTGATTTTTTTCTTAACTGCGGATTACCGGCTCTTTATTTTTTGTTTTTTACTTTTTATTTTTTATTTTTCTAATTAGTGAAAAACTGGCTTTTACAAAAGACACCGGCCATTTTTCATGCTCTCCCGACACAAAAAATTCCACACAGAAACTAACTGGACAGGGGACTAGGAATCCGCCTACAAGACAACGAATCTTTCCCACACTTTGAATCAGCCTTTGCTGATTCCTAATCATGCCATGTTGCACCATACTCATGCCATGAAACAATTATGCCAAAACCAAGCCATGAACCTATACATTGTCGAGGATTCAATCCATATTCAGGTGCGATTAAAGCGTCTGGTGGAACAACTTCCGGAATTACATGTCATCGGCATGGCGGGTGATTTAGCCACTGCCTCTAAATCAATTTTCGAAATTGATTCAGCGGCAGAACAAGAGGACAAGTTACAAGCAATTATTATGGACATTCAGTTGCGTGACGGCAATAGCCTAAATCTGCTGAAAACCATTAAACATGAGAAACCTCAAATTAAAGTCGTTATTTTTAGTAATCATGCCACTGAGGCGAACCGCCTCTATGCCATGCGTGCAGGTGCAGATGGTTTTTTAGACAAATCAACCGATTTCGATCAACTCCCGAGTTTACTGCAGCATTGGCTGTACAACTCATATTCCGCCACATCCATGAAAGCGAGATGACTATGTTATCCCCAGCCAATTCATTACCAACGTCAGGTTCCATCCTCAACAATGAAACTATTCAGGCACGCGCTAATTGGGGTAACCAAGGCAAGTTATGGTCTACTCTGGCAGAAATCGGTGAGTTCTTACACATCCCTGTATCACCTGCTATGCATGCAGAAACAACCTTGTTTCAGCACGTTCACTATAAAGCCGGTCAACGCATACACACACTTGGGCAAGAGTTTGATACACTCTACCTCGTCAACTGCGGCTTTTTAAAAACAGTATTGCTGGATGAGTTTGGCCATGAACAGGTACTGCACTTTCCGATGAAAGGCGATGTGCTCGGTATAGACAGTATTCATGTCGGGCATCACAGCTCAGAAGCGATTGCATTATCGGACTGCGACGTTATTTTGATTCCATACAAAAGCATGGTCGTCCTCAGTCGTCAGCACGAAGAGCTTGAGCATGCGCTTTTCAGTCTGATGAGCAGAGAACTGGCACGCGAACAAACCATGGTCACCATGTTGGGTGCCCTGAGTGCAGAAGCTCGTGTCTCGCGCTTTTTATTATCGCTGTCAGAACGCTTTTCCTGTCTGGGTTATTCCAGAAATGTTTTTAATTTGCGGATGACACGCAATGAAATCGGCAGCTACCTCGGGCTCACTCTTGAAACAGTCAGCCGCACACTGTCTGCATTAAATGAATTAGGACTAATATCGGTCAATCAGCGCCGGATTTGTATTAATGATGCGTCTGCCCTGAAAAGCTTACGTAAACTGCCTTCCAATAAAGCAAAAGAAAAACTCACTGAATGCTTACAAAGTTCAGGAATTGCTAATTGGGGCTTAACACCTGTTTTAAACTAACCCCAACAGGATTTGCGTGAACTTGTTTAAATCGTTAAT
>CAIWPG010000366.1 GCA_903914535.1 uncultured Oxalobacteraceae bacterium | reverse complement strand
TGAGTGACTTAACTTACCACCCAATTGCTTAGACAAACCCAGTACTTGCGGTTGCAAATAGCTCTCTATCGCAGAGTTATCATCTTTAGGCATGATCGCATTCAAATATCGCATGCCAATTCTGTCTGAAAGATCCAATTTCATCACGCTATGCACCACGTTCAGGCCAGCAAAGAAATTTTTCGACAACAGTGGAAAAGTTTCGTACGTTGCCGTATAAAAAGACATCGCATTTTCTTCTAAAATATACATACTGCTACCTGCGATATCACCAAAACGGTAACGTTTTTTTTGTACAACAGAGACTGGTGCCGATTGCATTGCACTACCGGCATTCACACTAAATACCGTTTGCTGAACCATTTCCTCTTTGAAATCTGGAAATCCGAGATGACGAAAATCTGGCTGAATCACGTGCATAAAATCGCTCAAATTCGTTAACGCATTGAATTGAATTTGCACAACAGTAAAGTACACCGGAGCGTTATGGAGTTTGTTTGGCATATAGTCTTGACTAATTGGGGCGCGGTTGACAGTGCGATTTACACTTTACACCATAGTTAACACTTCTAGCAAGGCGATATTTACTTTGTGTGGAAAGAGGAACTATCTATTAAATATACAAAGAGTGTACGCCATAAAATAAATAACAAATACAGCTACTCCCCTCCCCCGGAAGCAGTCATCGACAACAATCTCAATACCGCCCCGCCTCAAGCGGCGCATGCCAGTAACGGGCATGTGTTTCCCGATATTCTTCCACGCGGATAGTGTCACCAAAATGCACGGTCAATGCCCCGCCGGTATCATTTCTTAATCGCTTAATACCCAAATCCGCATAACGTTGCCACACTACCGGTTTTGGATGACGGTAACGATTGCGATAGCCAAACTGAAACAAGGCCCATTGTGGTTGTACTGCCTGTAAAAATGCTTCTGTAGATGACGTGCCGCTGCCATGATGGGGAGCCACTAACACCGTTGCGCGCAATTGATCCGGGACGGCCTTCAGTAATTGCCGTTCCTGTCTGGCTTCAATATCACCGGTCAGCAATAAGGATTGCTCGCCCCGGCTGATTTTTAATGTACAGGAACGGGCATTCGGGCTTTCTTTACTATCGGCATAATACGACTCCGGCGGATGCAGCATAGCAAATTGAATCCCATCCCACTCCCAGGACTGCCCGGCAATACAACCCGAATGCAGGGACTGTGCCATCGCCGCCTGCACTACCGGATGCTGCTCAGGTATAGAAGATATGACACGGGAAATCCGCATTTCTTTCAGCAGTGACAAAACACCGCCGGAATGATCCGAATCGGCATGACTCACCACTAAGCTGTCCAGATGATGAATGCCGCGTGCTTTAAGATAAGGGACAATCACACGTCCGCCCGCATCGGAGCCACTCGTATACCGGGGTCCTGTGTCATACAACAAGCGATGACGGGCGGTTTCTACCAACAGGGCTGATCCCTGCCCGATATCCAATGCCGTCACACGAAATTCACCGGGAAGCGGATAACTGCTGCCATTCAGGCATAAGGGCAGCCATGCCAGCAAACCCAGCCAGCGCAGCGGCCAGCCACGGGGAGCCAGACACCATAAGGTACCGGCACTGGCGCACAAAAACATCAGTAAGGTCGGTCGCGGCGCACTCCATACTGCCCAGGAGAAACGGCTGAGCCAGCTTAAAAAAGTCACCAATTCATGCAAACAAGCGTGCGCAAATCCCAGTATCCACTGACTCAGTGGCGCAGGAAAAACACTGCCCAGCAAGGCGCAGGGTGTCACCACAAAACTGATTAAGGGAATGGCAATGGCATTAGCAAACGGACTCACCAGTGACACCTGGCTAAACAACAGTACCGTCAGCGGCACCAGGCCCACAGTAACTACGTACTGGGTATGGGAAGCAGAAATCAGTTCGGCACGGATTTTTTGCCGCCAAGGCAATGCGGTCATGCTCTCTGTACGTCGGCCCGCACTGGCATAAAAAATAATGCCGACAGCCACAAATGATAAGCAAAACCCCGGCCATAATACTGCCCATGGATCAAGTAACAATACAGCAAGCAAGGCCAGTCCCAACACGGAAGAAACACGGCTGATCCGGTCAAACCACATGGCAAGCGCCACGATACTCAGCATAATCAGCGTGCGCTGTGCCGGTACGCCAAAGCCTGCCAGCGCAACATAAACCAAGGCACTCCCCGCACCCGCCAGCGCGGCAGCCTTTTGTGCCGGAAGCCGGAGTGGCAGTTGTGCCCGCGTAAAAAAAGAATGCCGCCATAAGTAAAAAAACAGCTTAGCGGCAAGCCCGGCAATCATGGTGATGTGCAGACCGGAAATAGAGATCAGATGCCCGATTCCGGTACGGGCGAATATAGTCCAGTCTTCCTGCGACATACCGTGTTGCTCGCCTATCACCAGAGCAACCAGGACAGGTGCATACGGCTGATCCGGCAAGGCGTGCATAATACGATCACGCAGCCAGCCACGCACCCGTTCGACCAAGGTCGCAGGAGTCACAACAAAAGCCGTCAGACGCTGATTTTTAAAAGTACTGGTGCGATCACTGCGCACTGTCCCGGTTGCACGCAAACCCTGCCCCAGCAACCAGACTTCGTAGTCAAATCCGTGCGGATTCGCCAAACCATGCGGACGACGCAAACGCAAGGTCAATTGCCAGCGTTCGCCCGGCAACAATGGTGTCATTGCGCTGTCTGCGGAAGTATTCAGGCCGTAAGCCGCCGGCTTATACCAATTCAATAAAACCTTGTCAGGGATATTCGATACAGTTCCGGTTTCAGCTCCGGCAATAATGCGCTCAATCTTAAATTCAAAGCGCTGTCCGTTTGCCTGACGGGCAGGCAAACTGCTCACCAGACCAATCACCACCACATCCTGATCTTCCAGTTCCGGCGCCAGTGATGACGATAAAAACCATAGGGCTACTACACTGGCCCACAGCCATCCGGCCAGAGCACCAGATAAAAAATGCAGGCTATGGCAAAGCCACGGTGCAAGTCCCCGCCATGGCACGACATGGCGCACACCTGCCAGCACCGCCAACACAAATAACAAGGCAAGTAAATCACGCCAGCTTCCCAGACTGGCTTGCTGCTGCAAGAGCACAATACCCAGGGCAAAACCGGCGATACCACACAACATCAGGAAAGAACCGGCAATCGGGGTAATACAGCACGGGCATTAAGAGTGGTTTGGGTCGCCAGCTGCTCAAGAGAAATATTACGTAATTGTGCAATGATTTCCGCAATTCGGGGTAAGTGTTCCGGTGAATTAGCCGTACCGGACAACCAGCTTGGCGCCATATCAGGCGCATCTGTCTCCAGCACCAGTGCGCTGAGCGGTAAAGTGGCGGCAAGATGACGCAGTCGCAATGCACGGGAAAAAGTCAGCGCACCACCAAAACCCAGTTTGAACCCGAGTTGAATCAGCATCTGCGCCTGCTGCTCACTGCCATTAAACGCATGGGCAATACCACCCGACACGCCAATGCGGCGGAGCTGCTTTAAAATCGGATCAATGGAACGACGCACATGCAGCAATACCGGCAAACCAAAATCACGCGCAATGCACAATTGCTCACGATAAAAATACTCTTGCTTCTCACGTATTGCCGGAGTGCATAATTCAGGAAGAAAGTAATCCAGACCGATTTCACCTATCGCCACAAAATACGGATCATGCATGGCAGCGGCCACAGTTGTACGCAAACACTGCAAATCCTGCTCCTGTGCTTCCGGCACAAACAGGGGATGAATTCCCAGCGCATAGCCGCCTGATTTACCCAACTCAGCCACGCTGGCAAAATTGGCACAACACACGGCAGGAACTACCATTTGTTGCACACCTTGCGCTCTGGCTCTGGCGGCAACTAAATCGCCCTCACCATTAAATTCCTGAGCATCCAGATGGCAGTGCGTATCTACCCACATAATGTTCACTTCCTTGTAGTCAGCGTCAAATAATAACCCACCAACGGGCCGACAGTGGACCGGACATCATGACTACACATCAAAAAAACAACAGGAACTTACTTCCGCACTCGTGTAACCGCTGCCGACAGCTTGCTTAATTCTCTGACCATATCGGCAATTACCACATCCCAAGCTTGTGCCCGCGGCCGCCGGAATAGGCGCGTACCGGGATACCAGAGAGAGTCAGACCGGGTTGCATGCCAGCGCCAGTCAGCACGATAATCGGGAATAAGCATCCAGCACGGCGTTCCCATTGCACCGGCCAAATGTGCTACCGCCGTATCCACACTGATCACCAGATCAAGATGCGCTGCCAGGGCAGCCGTATCGGCAAAATCGCACAACTCACCGCCCAACGCCAGCAAAGACAAACCCGGTGGTGGTGAAAGCGCCTCATCTTCACCCCGCCCTTTTTGCAGACTGATCAACTGTACTCCGGCAACAGCACCTAAAGGAGCCAGCAGCGCCAGCGAAGCCAGCGAGCGATCTGCATCATTCTCAAAATCCGGATTACCCTTCCAGACCAGCCCGACACGCAGGCATCCGTCAGTCGCAGGCAATCTGTCTGCCCAATATGCAACTCTGGCCGGATCGGCGGCAATATAAGGAATTCCGGTCGGAATCGAATCAGCACGGGTACCACACAAATAAGGCAAACTCATGGGCGGCACCCAATAATCCCAACCCGAGGCCGGTATCATATCGTGAAAAGAAAATACCTGATCACAACCGGACAAGGTGGCAAACAATGCAACCAGTCCCGGATGGCATACCACGCTGACGTGAATAGCGCCTCTGGATTTGAGCAGACGAATATAACGACAATAAAAAATCATATCGCCATGACCGGCTTCAAAACCAACCACCACCGTCTTAGCTTCAAGTGATTCGCCCCGCCAGCGCGGGCAACGGAAGTACGCAACCAGGCTGGCATAATTCCAGCGATCTTCCAGATGCAGCCAACCCTGCTCCCAGCGTTCCTGGCGCAGCAGGATGTAGCTATAATTAAAGCTTGCCATCGCGTGCGTGCTATCCAGAGCCAGTGCCTGCCGGTAGCATTGCTCGGCTTCGGTTTCACGTTGCAGGCAAGCCAGTAAAACACCCAGATTAGACCAGGCATCCGGTTCAGACGGCACTGCCTGAATAGCCTGACGATAGATAAATTCGGATTCATCAAAGCGGCGCTGATCCATTAATACGACACCCAGCAGCAGATAAGCACGAACGAGGGTCGGGTTGCTGGTGATGGCACGCCGATAATAAGTTTCTGCCAATACCACATCACCGGCCTGTGAGCGCAACCAGCCAAGATTGGTTATTGCTTCGGCAAAGCCGGGTGATAAAGCCAGCGCATGCTGAAAACACAGCTCGGCTTCACTGGCATGATTACCGGTTTGAATAAGGCGGGTGCCCTCAAAAAACAACTCTTCTGCCTGGCGGCGTAGCGTCATGGAATAGTTCAGATTAAGGGGACTGTAAAATCTGGATGAATACTTCACCTTTTTTAAGCATGCCTAATTCATAACGGGCACGCTCCTCTACAGCGTCAGTACCTTCTTTAAGATCACTGACCTCGGAAGCAAGCTTGGCATTCCGGTCTTTAAGAGCCTGGTTTCGCTTGTGAGCAAGATCAACCTGATGTCGCATATCCCACACGCGCAACCAGCCACCGTGACCAAGCCAGAGTGGGTACTGGATCAGCAACAGCAGCGAGGTAAAAACAATGGCAATTAAACGCATAACTGGCTAAAAGAGGAATGGCCGGAATAAATACCTCCGGCCAAGCCAGCCTTATCTCAGGTTATAAAATGCATCACGACCCGGGTAGCTGG
>CAIWPG010000365.1 GCA_903914535.1 uncultured Oxalobacteraceae bacterium | reverse complement strand
CCTGACATAGTGTATTTCCTTTATAATTTGGGTTATAATTTTCCCGGTTAAACGCGCAGAAATTTGCACCCTGCATGCGCGTGTATGCAGGATGTATTACAAATAAAAAACGCCGCTTTTTAGGGCGGCGAGTTCAACAGGATAAAATGATAATCAACGAGGCTTCTTATTCATGAAATTAACCGCACGGCGCATGAGATTTTCACCTTCCGGCATACCACCGCCAACATTGCCGTGACCTTCATATTGGGGCTGGGAAAGCTGCTGGATCATATTCAGCGCATGATCCATAGTGGGAGCCGGGCCAGATGCTACCGGACCCACCGAATCCATGGGTGTATGCCATGGCTTATTCGTCATTTTCTGATAGGAACTTTTATCCATCTTGGATTTATTACCTTCAGTACTGCCAACGCCGTATTCAAAAGGAACGTTTTCTACCATAATTACTCCGGTTTCCAGCCATAGGGTTTGCCACGGCCTAGCATTTCGGCAGACTCGTGGGTTTTTTCAAGGGTACGATATTGCGAATGAACAGGAAAACTAGATGAAGTTTCACGCGGAATACCGGTCGCCCTTTCTTCAGCAGCGGCTTTATTGGCGCGCAAACGCTGTATCTGCTCAGAAGTTACGGCTGTATTATCCTTCACATGTTCATGATCTGGATAAGAATCCCACCATTCGCGCATGACAATTACTCGCCGTCAGTGCCGGTATCCGTCTCAGATCGCATACCGCCATCATGCATCTTATGACCACACACCATCGGTGCATGCTCACCGCGCTCATTATGGCGCGATACCATTTCAACGGCGCG
Source organism: uncultured Oxalobacteraceae bacterium (assembly GCA_903914535.1). Classification (GTDB taxonomy): domain Bacteria; phylum Pseudomonadota; class Gammaproteobacteria; order Burkholderiales; family Burkholderiaceae_D; genus Solimicrobium. Next base: position 1,544 of record CAIWPG010000365.1, on the reverse strand, counting down.
GCTCATCGGGCCGCCTTCGCGCTTATTGGCGTGGTCAAGATGACCGGCAGCGGGTTCGCGGTTATCCTTGATGCCAAGGTATTTCGCCTGAGCGCCAATGGGCTGTTCTTTGGTTTCGGAATTGCTCGACATATTAACGCCTTGATCGTATTTAGTCATAGTGTGCTCCTTTTGAACAATAAAAAACCCGTCAGCATTACGCTAAACGGGTTGGTTGGATTTGAAGACGTAGTTGTCCCCTCATAATTACTTTGCATTATTGAGCCTTTGCTTAAGGATGTCAATACTTTTTTCAATAGCCTCACCCAATTCATCAAAAGCTTCAAAAATTCTATTATGCAATTTATTAATCCACAGCATATCGCTTGCCCTAATATCTTGTGAACAAATTCTTTGCACCATGGCATATTGCCATTTTCCCATATTCTGGGAAATAATAAGCATCAATGTGTTAGGGCAAAACCCCGGTATCTTATTGCCACCCAAAGCAATTCCTTGCGTTTCCAAAAGACGCATCATTTTGGCATACCCTGTCTTGCTTGTGGCGACTTCGTTTAATGTGAAAAAAAACTCCGCTGAACTTAATTCAGCCGGACCAAACAATCCTTTCTCATAAAGGTAATCAAATATATTCTGCTTATCAATGGCATAATATTTTCCATTTTCCTGCTTGATGCGCCCCATTTGATCAGGGTAAGCTTTGTGATATGAAGCATGCATCCATTCAGAAACATCCAGAGTTTCAGTCATCTTTCATCTCCCCCAAATTAATATTATATGTTAAAAATCCATACCGTCTCGCCAACTGCGCCACTTCCTGATATGGGAAAATGCCATCACGTACATCATCGACAATCTCGAACTCTCGCCCATCAGACGATACAATGCGATACGACTGCATCATTCCAAACCCATAAGCTTTCTGTACAAACCAGCTTGATCATAAGGAATTTCACTCCTTGGCAATAATGATAAAAATTGATTTATAACCTCAGATGGATGAATCTTTATACTAGGAAGACAAAACATATCGCACGTCATCTTTTTGGCGATAAGTATCGCTTTTTCATGCTCACCAGTCATAAAGGAAAATCTTCTGCGGTACCAAAACAAGAGGGAATAACTTTGGTGTCTGGATTATAAGGGGCATTACAGTATTCGCTAAATGTGTAACCCTGAGGCCAGTTGCTAAAACATACCTTGCATATCATGCAATGACCAATCAAATCCATCAAACATTTAACGCATTTAGCCATGAATTCAATAAAAACATACCATAGGTAGATTGTCCAGCTATTCTTCAACCTCGCCCGTAAGCGCATTGTACACTCCACGGCGCTCAATCCCACCCACAGGCTTTACAGGCTCACGCTCCCACCATTTTACCAGTTTGGCGTTTTCTTGCTTCAATTTATCAAATAACTCTTTTTCACTGGACTCCATTTTTAAAATTTCTCCGCAAAAAAAATTGGGCTTTCAGTTTTTACAAAATTCTATTGGTTCAATGTACAACGGATTTTCGGTTTTGAAAAGGATGATGGGTT
>CAIWPG010000364.1 GCA_903914535.1 uncultured Oxalobacteraceae bacterium | reverse complement strand
GTGCCCAGAGAGCTAATACCGACTGGGTGTTACGCTCGACACGTTTATCAATGATGTCATTACTCATAGCGGGGTTACCTTGATCAGAATACGGTAGCTATTCCCCTCGACGGTTTCTAAAAACTCCGGTTCTATTTCAACACGCCCCTCAATCATGAGTTCTTCAACATATTCGTCCAATTCGTCAGAATCCAATACCGAGAAATTGTCGGTGCCAAAATGATGTTGGATAATAGCCGCTAACTCGTGTGCTTTTTCCGGTTGCTGTTTTAGGATATGTCCGGCAAAGTTCGCCTTGACAGATCGCAGCACATCGCCAGGTATGCTCTCGGTAATGTAGTGGTAAAGATGCGAAATGTCCGTATGCCCTAGGAACCAGCGGAGAGTATCCATTCCCCCGAAGGCGCTGCCCCAGAAAAACAGCATGGCGAAAAATCGACGCAATGTAAGCGGCTGTCCCTACCAAGTAGATCTTTTAGGCAAACTCTGTTTAATCGTTTCAATCTGTTCGGCAGTGAATGGCAGCAGTTCATCAATACGGCTGTTCGGCCAAATCGGAAGCTTTTCCAAAGTATCTTTCAGCCATGCAGCCGGGTCTAAGCCATTAAGTTTGGCAGTACCCAATAAGGTCTGTATGGCCGCTGCGCGTTGACCTGCGCGCTCGGAGCCAGCGAATAACCAGTTGCGACGACCTACAGCAATTGGACGTATGCAGTTCTCCGTTGAGTTGTTGTCAATCGGTAGATGTCCGGTTTCGGCATAGCGGATCAAAGCGGGCCAACGCTTCAGCGTGTAGTGTAAGGCTTTGGCGGCAGCGCTGCCATCAGCAATATTGCCTCGTTTCAGATTCAACCAGTCATGAAAGGATTGCAGGTGAGGTAAACTTTTTTCTACTCGCAGTTGCTTTCGTTCGGCCATGCTCATTTTCTCGCCTTCGTCTTCGATGGCATAGAGAGTAGCGATTCTCTGTAAGGCTTCCCAGGCCATAGGGCTTTTGTTCGCTTGATGCAGATCGTAAAATTTACGCCGCACATGGGCAAGACAAGCCAACTCGATACAACTCTCACCGCAGCTATTATTGACGAACAAGGCTTTGTATCCGCTATAGTCATCAACCATCAAATGGCCTTTCCAGTCACCCAGAAATTGACGGGCATATTCGCCACTGCGCCCCTTTCGGTAATCGAAGACGATGATGCGCGGCAGATGATCGCCCGCCAAGTCATTGCTGCGATAAGCCCAGAGGTAGGCTTTTCGGGTTTTTCCTTTCCCCGGATCGAGTTGTGCGACCGGCGTTTCATCGGCCAGTAAAGTCTTGCCCTGCAACAAATGCCAAATCAGTCGATCAACCAAGGGTTGTAACGCTACGCCGACACGACCCACCCATTCGGCCATGGTTGAACGCGCCAGAATCACCTTCTCGCGAGCGGCAATTTGCTCCAAACGATAAAGCGGCAGATGATCCAGGTATTTACTGACCATCACCCAAACCAGTAAAGCCACTGTCGCCATGCCGCCATCAATCACTGCGGCGGGAATCGGTTCGGCAATGATGGTTTCGCAAGGGCGGCAGGCATATTTGGATCGAATATGCCTGATGACGGAAAATTTAGCGGGTTCAACGTGAAGTTGTTCGGTGATGTCTTCACCGATTTTAACCAGATCGGTATTACCGCATTTCCCACACATGCAGTTTTCAGGCTCGTGGCGGATTTCAATGCGCGGCAAATGATCCGGCAACGGTTGACGGCCTGCGCGTGGGCGCTTAGGCTTGGCGACTGTATCGCCCGGTTGCTTGTCAGCAAGTTGTTCGATTTCCGCTTCGATGGCCGCTAAATCGGTCGCCAAAGTTTCTTCGAAAAGATCCTGTTGAATCTTTGAGAGCACTTCGCTTTTTACGCCATAACGCATCCGTCGGATATGGGCTAACTCATGCGTCAGCGCTTCGATTTTGAAGTCTTTGGCTTTGATGGCGGCGTCTTTAGCCTGGATGAGGGTATTTTTTTCTTGGATTTCCGCTTCTTTGAGATGCAATAACTGTGCATCGTGCTCCGCCTGATCAAGCAGCGATTGAACCAGTGTCGCTACGTGTTTTTTAGCGGCAGGATCAAGGTCTAAATGATCAAGTTCGGCAAGTGATTTCATGGGCGAAATTATACCATAAAATACGCTGCAAGCCTTATGATTACTGGGTTTATTGTAGATTATTTCCGATAATTTTTTGCCGTAAAAACCGCGTAATCACACTTGCCAATGCGCCTTCGGAATGGCCGATAAACGCTGCCAATCGACACCAGCGATGAGCCATTGCCACTGATCTTGACTGATCGAAAAACAGGAATCCGTCGCTTTGGGCCAAACAAAACCACCTTGATGCAAACGACGCTGACACAACCAAACACCATTGCCGTCCCAGAGTAATAACTTCAACCGATTACCGGTGCGATTACGGAATACAAACGCCGACCCCGCACACGGCGATTCACCCAGCGCTTGTTGGACTATAGATGATAAACCATCGATACCACGCCGCATATCAACGGGCGCGACCGCTAGCCAAATCTGAGGTGGGTTGGCAATTAATCCAGGCATCGTAATAGCTCCGCAAGCCAAGCTGCAGAAGTCGATAAGGGCATATCGATTTGATGACCTTTAGCATGTTTTAAAACGATGCTCCCGGTAGCCGGCACCTTTAGCTGAACTGGAATCAACGCCGGTAACGTGCCATTTTGTTCTTTTCGATAATCACTTAGTCGGGCGCCGAAGGTGCTGTCATTTAAACCTTGCTGCCGACAATAGTCTGCTTGTTTTAAACCACTGCGCAGCCATGCTTCAATATGATTTATCCATTTGATCGGTAGTGTCATCGCTCGTCCTCGTCAAAAAGAACAAGGATCTCCGATTTGGATTTTTCAATCTAGGTGTCCGGATTGTTTGCTTACTGACGAACATCTTCGCGCGTTGATTGAATTAAAGACAATCGTTTTGGTTTGAGTTCAATCCAAGCTAGACACTTGTCCAAGAAGGAAGT
>CAIWPG010000363.1 GCA_903914535.1 uncultured Oxalobacteraceae bacterium | reverse complement strand
CGCGGATTGGCTATAATGGCATATCCGTTGACGAACATGGAAAGCCCTAAAAACTGGCTGTCAGATCACGCGCAGGTTCACGAAAATGAGTTTGCGCAGATCGGTCTTGTTGGGCTGCCAAATCTTAATGACGTAGACTTTGAAGACCAGCAGCAGTACCATGACTGGCAAGAACTACACAGCGCAGTTCATTTGGCTGTAAATCAGGCATTGGGCTTGGTATAAGGAGTATTGATATGGGATTTTTTGATAATGCGTTAAGTAGCGTAACTGGCGGATTGGTTGGTGGAAGCGGCGGCAGTAGCGCACTTAGCGGCGTGATAGGCGACAATGTAAGCTCAGCAATCCATGACGTAAGTAGCGAATTTCAGACAGGTGCCGCGCTTGTTGGCGATTACTACACTGGAGGATTATCTAGCGCGCTTAACCCAGCCTTGAGTAAGGGGGCGCAGTCGAACCTTAATTCACCGATTGGCAAGGTTGCTCAGGTTGGCGCAAGCCTGTACGGTGACTACGTTGGGGGTGGAATGACCGGAGCGTCATTACCAAGTCAGAGCGCGGCACCGATATTTGAGAGAGGCGTTCAAGTGGGTGGTGGTTCAATGTCTGGAGGTACGGGTGGCTCCATTATTGGTGGCGCGGGTGCTGCGGGAGTTGGCGATACCGGAGGTTACGGCTCCGCTTACAATTTAGATCAGGTTGCTGCTACAAGTCCCAATCAAGCGTATTCATCGGGAGCGAACAGCTTATCTAGCAGCTTAAAATTAGCAACTGACGGCTCGATTATTGACTCGGCAACAGGTCAAGTGGTATCCGGTGCCGGTACTGGAGTTTCAACCGGAACAGGAATCGCATCGGCACTTGGTGGTATGTCAACAGCTCAGAAAGTCGCTCTCGGGCTATCTGGAGCAAATACCGCAATGCAACTACTAAGCTCTAAGCAAAAGATAAATACCGACCCCTACGGCGTTGGCTCGGCTTCGAGTGCAACCGCCACGTCTATGCTACAGAAGTTCAATACGGGGCAGCTAATGCCGTCAGATCAGGCTGGAATTGCTCAGTATCAGGATCAAGCTACAGCAGCGGCGAATGACTACTACCAGAAGGCTGGATTAGGTGACAGTTCAATGGCTCAACAGGCTATTGCACAGGTTGGTGTTCAGGCAAACCAGATGCGAGAGGCGGCGCTGAATAACATGTACTCTCAAGCTATGAAGGCGGCGGAGATTTCCGGTACTTATGCGCAATCAGCCGTTACGCAGGCTGTGGCACAAAGTAACGCGTTAATGACCGCGCAATCAGGATTCACCAACCTAATGATGCAGTACGGCATGAACTCTGGCGGACAGCCAGTAACTAAAGGAACAGGAGAGCAGCCGAATAATTGACAAATATATTATTTAAGCGAATAATATATTTTTAACAAGGGGGCTGACATGAAGTTCAATGATGCCAGTATTGTTATTGACAATAATTGCCGTGATGATGAGATTTATTGCGGGGTTGATGCTGAAATTTTTAAAAATAGAGGGAATATGAACATAACTTTAGTAGAGTTTAACGGAAATCAAATAAAATTTCATACAAAAAACAACGGAATAACTAAGTTGAGACTGGAAACCGACGACGCGCCTTGGCGTAATAAAATTATCAATTGCATAAAGGCGCTTACGCTTCAAGCAAACGTCCCGACTACCACCCCCAAGATAACGTATGAAGAACTTGAATCCTCGTATTTGAAGCTGTCTATTGAAAACGCAATTCTCAAGGCAACCATTAAAAATTGCGAGCTGTATTGAATGAAGGAAGGCGGATAAAATGGCAGAATTACCGAAAATAACAGGAGTGTCAGACGCACCCGCAGCAAGCGCGGTGTCGCCGGGCGCTTCATTCATTCCGGTTGACCAAATGAAATGGAGTGGCGCAACTGGTGTAGCTCCGCCTCTCGGACAGCCGACGGGCGTGCCGGGGGCGCAACCTCCCAGTCAGCCTGCCGTACAACCACCAGAAGAAGCGCGACCAGAAATGCTCAGGCAGGGCGTGGGCGACATTCGCCAGATCGAACAGCAACGCCAGCAGCAAGGCGACCAGATGCAGCAGCAAGCGCAAGCAAGCGCCCCTCACCTTCCGACAGAAGATGAAATGCGCCTTCCCCCGCAGCAGGCGCAGCAGTTCTTTCCGCTGATGATGTTGCTATCCGCTATCGGGGGAGCTAAAACCGCCACGCCGATGACTGCCGCACTCCAAAACATGAACGGCGTGCTGCAAGCCCAGATAGCCGGAAGCAAGGACATGGCAGAGCATCACGAAAAAGAAATGATGGCGAATTATCAGGCCGCCCTGGACGCGCACAAGGAAATGCTTGCCGATATGAAGCCGAAGATTGAGGCGCTGGCGAACGGCTCACCGGAAAGTGTTACGGCTATTCGCCACTTTCTTATGGAGCACGGCTACCGCGCTTCCGAGATAGATCAACTGACGAACGGCGATTCGTACAAGAACATGATTACCTTGTATGCGGACAAAAACAAGGCTCAAGAGGCGAATCAAAAGGAAGTTGACGCGAAGAATAAGGCTGATGCGGATAGGGCTTCTAGGGAGAAAGTTGCCGATGATAGATTGCATACAATGGAATCCAAGGTGCACGAATTAGAAAATAATTCACAGTATTATGCCGCTGCTGGCGAGGCTGGCGCGTCTGGTTACGGAACAAAGGCTATGGTCGAAGAAATAAAAGGACTAGAGAAGCTTCACCCTGATTTTTCATTACCTGAAATAGCTCACAACATTAAAGAGGAACAAGGTTTAAATCAGACTCTAAACGCACAACAAAAGCAGTACGGCATGATTAACGGCTTTGAAAAGACGGTTGCAGGAAATATAAAATTACTTACCGACGAGCTTGAGGATAGAAAAAAAGGTAATAATCTAGATACTCCATTCAGTAACAAAGTAAGGCTTGCTATACATGACTTTGAGGGTGTACCTGACGCTGAAAAAGCATTGATTTACGGAAAGGAGCTTGCTGGCGAGTTAACTAAGTTAACTACCACAGCCAATGCCGCAGGAGTTGGTGGAACAGAGGGAGGTAGAGAGAAATGGGAAAATTTCTTTGCCCAGTACAAGTCAATACCGCAATTAACAGCCAGCCTTGATGCTGCAACCGCATCGGCAGGAACGAGGCTTCAAGGGGCTAGAGACGCTATCGAAGAAACAAAGAGAGCGCAACGTGACTTATGGAGTAAAGGCGGCACTGGAGGAGGTAAAGTCATGTCTCTAGATGCGTGGTTAAAATCACAAGGACAATAACATGCCAAACGTACAAATGCCAGATGGAGCAATAGTTGACATGCCGGACAAAGTTCCGCCCGACATGCTTTTGCGCCTGAAAAGGCTATCTGCAAGCAAGGACACATGGGGCGGCGACAAGCCCGTTAAGGGGATTGGACTTATTGGTCATGTTGACGCACCTAAATCACTATTTGGAGAGCACGGCGGCAGTATTTCTGACTTAGCAACAGAAGTAGGGGGTTACTTTGGCGATAAGGTATTAAAAGACGCACAAAATACGGGGTTGCCTGACCCGTTATCTGCTGGACTCGCTACAGGTGCAAAGATGTTGCCGGATATTGCAATGTATACAGCATTCCCAGTTAGGGCGGCAGGCAAGGTGGTAGAAAAGCTGCCTAGTTTAATAAAGGGTGGATACGAAGCGGCGGGAAGTGCACTAGGACGCGCCAAGACGCTTGGCGGTGACGCATGGAGCACTATTTCAGGATCAAAGTATGCGAATGCCGCAAAGGAATCTGCTAATGCGGCAAAAGAAGCTCAGGCAGGAATTACCAAAACAGCCCAAGGAAAGCTTACTGGAGCAGCCGAAGAAGCAGCTAAAAAGTCTAGCGAGATTGCCGGACATGGGGCGGTTACTCCTGAATTCGAGTCAATCGAAAAAGATGCCGCTGCACGCACTATCTCATCCGATATTGCGGGAACTATTGAACGAAACATAGACAACAAGTTGTCATATACAAAGCAAATCACGCAAATGCACAGAGACGAACTGAAAAAACAATGGACTTCCTACGCTAAAAGTCGCACGATACCATTTCAAAAAAATCGACAGAAATTATCTGGCTGGAAAAATATGTCATGTATGAAAGATTCGATAAGAGTCGTGACGAATG
>CAIWPG010000362.1 GCA_903914535.1 uncultured Oxalobacteraceae bacterium | reverse complement strand
CCCACGCAGGTGGCATTTTTGTTAAGCGCAACGGTGTGCCTGGTTGTTCGGCCATGCGGCTTAATGGCTAGACGGCTAGCCGGTCAGGCGCGTCCTTATGTGCGCTTGGCCTTGGCGTTGGCTGCAATCCGCATTCTCAGTGCATTCAGCTTGATAAAACCACCCGCATCGGCCTGATTATAAGCGCCGCCATCTTCATCGAATGTCGCAATATTCATATCGAACAGGGAATCCGTATTGGAATCGCGTGACATGGTGGTGACATTGCCTTTGTACAGTTTCAGACGTACCCAGCCATTGACGGTTTGTTGCGTGTGGTCGATCAGTGTTTGCAGAGCGATACGCTCAGGAGCCCACCAGTAACCGTTATAAATCAGGCTGGCGTAACGTGGCATTAAATCGTCTTTTAAATGCGCTACTTCACGATCCAGTGTGATGGATTCGATGGCGCGGTGAGCACGCAGCATGATCGTGCCGCCGGGAGTTTCGTAGCAGCCACGTGATTTCATACCGACGTAACGGTTTTCAACCAGATCAAGACGGCCGATGCCGTGTTTGCCACCCAGGCGGTTTAATTCGGTCAATACGGCAGCAGGAGACAAACGCACTCCATTCAATGCAACGATATCGCCGCGTTCAAATTCAACATCCAGAAATTCCGGCTGATCCGGAGCCGCTTCCGGGCTGACAGTCCAGCGCCACATCGATTCTTCAGCTTCGGCACTTGGATTTTCCAGATGACGGCCTTCAAAACTGATGTGCAACAGATTGGCATCCATAGAGTAAGGTGCGCCGCCGTTTTTGTGTTTCATGTCGATTTCAATACCGGCATCAGCCGCGTATTTCAATAACTTTTCACGGGACAGCAAGTCCCATTCACGCCACGGTGCAATGACTTTGACATTGGGCATTAAGGCGTAGGCGCCTAATTCGAAACGAACCTGATCATTACCTTTGCCGGTAGCGCCATGAGAAATCGTGTCTGCGCCGGTCGCTTTAGCGATTTCAACCAGACGTTTGGCGATGAGCGGACGAGCGATAGAAGTACCGAGCAGGTATTCACCTTCATATACGGTATTGGCACGGAACATCGGGAATACGAAGTCGCGTACGAATTCTTCGCGTACATCGTCGATGTAAATATTTTCCGGCTTGATGCCGAATTTCAATGCTTTTTGACGTGCCGGTTCTAACTCTTCGCCCTGACCCAGATCAGCCGTAAATGTAATAATTTCACATTTATAATTATCTTGCAGCCATTTCAAAATGACGGAAGTATCCAGACCGCCTGAATAGGCTAAAACTACTTTGTTTATTTCGCTCATGTTGTGCTCTTTTAAAAAATAGGGTAGTGACGACTTTGGGTCAGGAAATTCTTCCGACCATTAAATATTCTAGCAATGCTTTTTGAATGTGCAGGCGGTTTTCTGCCTCATCCCACACAACAGACTGCGGCCCGTCAATGACGTCTGCCGATACTTCTTCACCGCGGTGTGCCGGCAGACAGTGCATAAATAAGGCATCCGGTGCAGCACGCGCCATTTTTTCTGCATCCACTATCCAGCCATCAAACGCTTTTAAGCGCACCTGATTTTCTGCTTCATAACCCATGCTGGTCCACACGTCAGTGTTCACCAGTGATACACCGGCACAGGCATCGCCCGGGTTGGTAAACAGGGTGTAGTGATCCTGGTCTGCATCAATTCGTGCCGGGTCTGTTTCATAACCTGCCGGTGTTGATACATTCAGGTGAAACCCGAAAATCTGGGCTGCCTGTAACCAGGAATACAGCATATTATTGGCATCGCCTATCCATGCCACAGTCTTGCCGGCGATGGAGCCACGGTGTTCAATGAAGGTAAAAATATCGGCAAACACCTGACACGGATGGTGTTCATTGGTCAGACCATTGATAACCGGTACCCGTGAATTTGCGGCAAAACGTTCAATGATCTCTTGTCCGAATGTGCGTATCATGATGATGTCGCACATGCGTGACATGACTTGTCCGGCATCTTCTACCGGTTCGCCGCGTCCCAGCTGGCTGTCACGGGTGTTTAAATAAATAGCCGCGCCGCCAAGCTGTTGCATCCCTGCTTCAAATGACAAGCGTGTGCGGGTGGAGTTCTTTTCAAACACCATGACCAGGGTACGATCAACCAGCGGATGATAAGTCTCGTAATTTTTGAACTTGCGTTTAATGATGCGCGCACGTTCCATTACATAGTTAAATTCATCCAGTGTAAAGTCGGATAACTGCAAGAAGTGTTTAATTGCCATAAGTGGAAGTAGCGAACCTGTGCGGATAACCCCATGTCCCAATTAAACTTTTATTGCCAATACAAGGCTGCGGAATCGTTGCTTGTCCGCAGACCTAAATTGTCATTTTTATATGGTAATAGAATCAGTACTGCCGCGTTGCGCTGTTGTGTTGTAAAAGTCGAGTTCGATTATAGGGGATTATTCACTGTAATGCCTTAGTTGAAAAGCGATAACAAGGAATTAATCGGAAAATGTTGTAATGATCTGATTTTAATTCTGGCTATGTTCAGTTTCAATTGATTTTGTGTATATGGGTGATCATGCTTCCGTATGTGATGTTAGCTGTCCGGCAAGGCCTGCGGCGTAAATTGATTCCGTTCAGGCACTTGCGCGTGTATTTTCAGCCGATGATTATATGGCGGTATAGCGGCCTGGCTGATGATTTACAGCTAGTGTGATATTCAGCGCCACGGCACCAAGCAGTGAAATCAGTACAGAGGAAACCGGGATCAGTGTCATGGACAGCAGTAAAATGGTCACATCTATACCCATTTGTATCATCCCGGCGCGTAAGCCGTAATGCTCTTGCAGGTAAAGTACCAAAATATTGATGCCGCCGAGACTGGCTTTATGCCGGAACAGGATCAGTAAGCCGACACCCATTAATAAGCCACCCATAACAGAGGCGTATAAGGCATTCAGGCTTTCAAATTTTAATACCAGAGGCATCATTTCTGACCAGCCGGATAAGAGCAAAACGGAGCAAAATGTTTTAATGGTGAACGTCCAGCCCATTTTTTTAATTGCCAGCGCATAAAACGGCAAATTGATGATGAAAAATAATTTACCAAAGCTGATGCCGGTAGCGTAGTGGCTTAAAAAAGCAATGCCTACTGTTCCGCCGGTAACTAAACTTGTTTTAGTATAAATGGCTACGCCTAATGAAACCAGCAAGGTGCCTACGCACAGCGCCATCGCATCCTCAAATAAACTGTGGCGGGGTGCGGTTGCGGTTGTAGCCAGTGTTGCCTCTTCAATGGCCGCTTGTTGTTCTGTGGTTTCTGAGGTGTTCATTCGTGTTCTTTGTGGTGTGTGAAGGACATATTCTCTATTTATAGCCCAGCGTTTGCGCAGCTTCATGAACCAGTTGCTCATACATGTCATGCCGCATTTTGCTGACATCCCCGGTTTTCATGGCAGCTAATACCGCGCAGCCTGGTTCCGTGTGATGGTGGCAATTGTAGAATTTGCAATTGCCCAGGTGCGGACGAAATTCGGGTAAGGCGCGTTCCAGCATACCTTCGCTTAAATGATGCAGTCCAAATTCCTGAAACCCGGGGGAATCGATAATGATGCTATTGGGATTCAGGTGGTAAGAGCGGACAAAGGTCGTGGTGTGTTTGCCGGTATCCAGCGCCGCAGAAATTTCACGCACGGCGATTTCTGCATCGGGAATTAAGAGGTTAATCAGTGAAGACTTACCCATGCCGGACTGACCGATCAAAATAGTAGACTGGCCTTCCAGCAACGGAGTCAGTGTATCCAGAGTATGTTGCGGCGATCCTTTTGCCGAAACAAAATGCACCGGATAGCCCAGTCCCTGATACAGTTGCAGACGTTGTTGTGCTTTTTCCAGCGATTCGGTAACGTCAATTTTATTGAGTACCAGGTGCGGTTTGATTCCGCCTGCTTCTGCGGCAATCAGTGCCCGTGAAATTAAATCATCGGAAAATCCCGGTTCAGTCGCGACGACAATAAACAACTGGGTCAGGTTGGCGGCTAAGAGTTTGGAGCGATATTGATCTGAGCGGTACAACAAGGTTTTGCGTTCGGTAATCGCCTCAATGACACCCTGGTTTTTAGATGTGTGCTGATATTCCACTACATCGCCTACGGCAACATCGCTGCGCTTGCCGCGGGTGACGCAATTAAACAGTTGTCCGTCTGCTTCAATCAGATAATGGCGGCCGTGAGCGGCCATGACGGTACCGTAGAGTTTGGCTATCGGTGTTTTTGGCGCTTTTGTTTTCGGCGAACTGGTCGGGGTAGCTGCTAATTTTGTCATCAACTTAGTCATTAAGAAAACATCTGTTGAATAACAGCATCAATTTTGGCTGCGCAAATAAAATCATTTTCAGACAATCCGCCTTTGCCGCCATTGACGGAGTGGGTGGTGAATTCAATCAGGCAGCGCGAATTTGTCAGCGTGATGGTCGGGTGATGATTCTCCGCGTGAATTATATAGGCGATGGCATTCATGAAGGAGAGTGTTTCGTAGTAATTTTTAAAATTAAAGGCCTTGGTAATTGTGGCATTCGTGATTGTCCAGCCGGGTGTGGCGAGCAGGTATTTAGCCTGGTCTGCCGGAGATAAAGCGATGTCGGTGTGTTGGCATTTACGTGCCAGTAAGGTGCTTATAGCAGGCATGATGTTTTATCTCTTTATAGTAAGGTGATTGATGCGTACCGCAGCTGATGGGTGGCTGTCATAAAACGTGGAGTGCAAGGGATCCGGGGTTAAGGTAGAGGCATTGTCATCGTACATTTTGACCAGAGCGCTGATCAATTCATTTGCGCTGGTGTGTTGCGCAGCAAAGGCATCTGCCTCAAATTCATGTTTGCGCGAGGTAATTGCACTCAATGGGGACAGGAAGAAGGAAATAAGCGGTAAGGTCAGCATAAATAAAAGTAAGGCCATGGCATCGTTGCTGCCGCCATTGTTTGCGGCCAGCAGCGGGTCAACCCCCAGTCCGGTAAAAAACCAGATTTGTTGTTTAAGGAAACCGAGCAGTGCTAAAAATACCAGTGATAGCAGAAACAGCATGGCGATTCGTTTCATGATATGTTTTTTCTTGAAATGGCCGAGTTCGTGCGCCAGCACGGCTTCAATTTCTGCCGGTGCCAGACGTTCAATCAGGGTGTCAAAAAATACAATGCGTTTGGCCGCGCCGAATCCGGAAAAATAAGCATTGCCGTGGGCGCTGCGGCGGGAGCCATCCATGATAAACAATCCTTTAGATGCAAATCCGGTACGTTGCATCAGGCCTTCAAT
>CAIWPG010000361.1 GCA_903914535.1 uncultured Oxalobacteraceae bacterium | reverse complement strand
CTTCGCCTTACGACAGAAGTATCGATGTGCGTATCTCGCGTTTGCGCCGCAAACTTGAGATTGATCCGCAAAATCCTAAAATGATACGTACCGTGTATGGTGCCGGTTATTTATTTTCTGCTGAAATGAGCCGGGAAAATTAATGTGAGCTACAATTGCCCGGCTACTTGTTGCTGTAGCCGGTATCCTGTCAGGCATCAATTACATGATGCAGGTCTGGCTGACATGGCGTCATTGAGCTGCGAACGAATGGCAGGAAGAAGTTCGCTTGCGCATAAACCGAGCGGTCCTGTGCCTTGTGCTACCAGAGCATCTGCGGCGGCACCGTGGTAATACACAGCTGCCAGTGCTGCGAGCCACGGATCGCGGTATTGTGCCAGTAATGCGCCGCACACGCCGGCCAGCACGTCACCGGTTCCTGCACTGGCCAGCCCCGGATTTCCGGTAGGATTAACAACCACACGACCATCAGGGTGAGCAATAATGCTGCCCGAACCTTTTAATATCACCACTGCGGTATAGCGTAATGCAATTTTTCGGGCTGCTTTGATACGATCCGCCTGTATATCGGCGACACTGCACGCCAGCAGACGTGCTGCTTCCAGCGGGTGCGGTGTCAGCAGGGTGGGCACATCACCGCGTCCGCTGCATAAAGCATGCAGTGCCGGTTGTTGTGCCATCAGATTCAGGGCATCGGCATCAATGACCAGCGGACAGTTGCTGAGTAAAGCCTGACTCAGTAAATCAAAACTGCCAATAGCATTGCCCAGGCCGGGACCGATTACTACAGCGGTATCTGCTGTCAGGGCCACGTTATGTGCCTGACGACACATCAGTTCAGGCTGGAACGGGTCAAAATGCGGTGGCGTATCGATAAATCCCGCCACGACCCGCCCGGCGCCGCTATGTAATGCGGCGCGTGCCGCCAGAATGACGGCTCCCTGCATACCAGTAGTGCCGCCAAGAACGGCAAGCGTGCCAAAGCTGCCTTTGTGGCTATTGTGACGACGCGGCCGGAGTGTGGGTTTAAACAGTTCTGTCCGGTTCAGCATCATGTCGGAAGACGGGAAGGTCTGTTCTGATAAGCCCAGGCTGGCGACACGCACTTGTCCGGCATAATCACGGCCGTCACCGGTATGCAATCCCGGCTTGTCGGCAATAAAGGTGATGGTATGTGTCGCTTGTATCGCATCGGTTAGCAGACAGCCGTTGTCGGCATCCAGTCCGCTGGGTACATCAAGCGCAAGTACCGGACAGGACATGGCGTTAATTTGTTCAATCTGTCGGGACAGGCCGGCAGAAAGCAGAGTTGGTTTTAATCCTATGCCAAATAAGCCATCGATGACCAGGCCGTAATTGTCATTAAGAGCGGCTTTGGAGTCCAGCCAGTGTAATTGCACACAATTTTTTGCCCGCTCAAGCGCATGTTGCGCATCCTGCGATGGCGCTGATCTGGCCGGGTGGTGTAATACGTGTACGGTGTAAGCGCTGTCTGCCAGATACACTGCTGCTTCCAGGGCATCGCCACCATTGTTACCTGGCCCTGCAACAACCAGGATAGTGTGCGGATGATCCGAAAGTAATCGCTGCGCTTCGCCGGCTGTTGTTGCGCCTGCTGCCTGCATAAGCGTAGGTGCCGGTGTCTGGTGTGGTGTTACGTCTGACAGTAATGCTGTTTTTTCTATCTGGCGTAGCTGGTTGACTGTGTAGAGCATGGAGTTGGCACCTTTCAGATAGATCGGGTAAATGGCATGCTTACCTGTTTCGGCACGCCAGGGTAAGTCCGGTTAACGCGATATCGGGAGTCAGGCCGGAAATCAGGTCAGCTACTATTTTGCCAGAACCTGCCGCCATTCCCCAGCCATTTTCAGCGTGTGCCAGATTCAGATAAAGATTTTTTATCGGTGAACTGCCTATTATCGGCGCACCATCGGGCAGCATTAAATGACTGCCACTCCAGGTTTGTGCAGTATGGTAATTGGCTGCGTTTGGGAACCAGTCATGAGCCGAGTTGCGCAGAGTTTGCCAGGCGTGCTGATCAAGACTGGTTTTATGCCGGCCCAAATGCGAAGTGCCTGCAATACGTATACGCTTATCCATACGTGTGATGGCAAGCTGAAAGCTATCATCAAGTATGGATAAATTGGGCATTGCTTCGGGGTTTTTAATCAGCGCTGTGCCTGAGTAACTCTGGAATTGAGCGATTGGTATAGTAATTCCCAATCGTTTTAAAAATACAGCACTATTGACTCCGGCGGCCAGCACAAGCGCATCAAAGTGATGTTGTGTCGGTTTGTCCCCTTCATTCAGATGCAGGACGATGCCGGTATCTGTCGGGTTGATGTGTTCACAGTGCTGTAAAAAATTAAATTTAACTCCCATTTTCTGCGTAACCTGGCGCAATTGTTTCGTAAACAGTGCGCAGTTGCCGCTGCCATCTTCCGGGAAGTAAATGCCGCCATGTAATGCCGTTTCCGTATTGAGTGCCGGTTCCAGAGTATGGCAGGCTGTGGCATCCAGCAGTTGAAAAGGTAAATTCTCTTGAGTCAATAGTTCCAGGCCCGGTTCCAGATTCAGTTGATCTTTTTTTGTGCGCAGCAATGATAAAACGCCACTGCGATGGTGGAAATCAATCTGATGAAGATGACTCAGGTCTTGCAGTAACTCCTGACTATATGCACCCAGTCGCCGGATTGTTCCGGTATTAATCAGAAAGCGCTGCGCATCGCATTCACTTAACCAGCGGCGCAGCCAGCGCCAGTGTGCTGTTGTAGTTGACAGGCGCCAGCTGGCGGGACGTTCTGCACGGCGGAATGGGGAGAAAATCCGGCCTGGCATGCCGGGAGCGGCCCACGGTGCCAAATGCGCAGCGCCGAGTAGTCCGGCGTGGCCCAGACTTGCTTCTTCAGCGACATTGCCACGTTGTTCTATGACGCTGACTTGATGCCCTTTTTGTGCAATAAAATACGCTGTGGTGACGCCCACCACACCTGCACCGATGACAGCAACCCGCATTGACTCTGATCCTATTAACTAAAAAAGGCGCTAAGGATAGCATTAACCTGCTAAAAAAATCAGGCCAGAGCCGGGTTTCTTAGAAAATCTGTGGAATAAATATCCGATTATTCGTGTGTTTCTGTGAATGACGCACATATTGATTGTTTGTCGGATGATTTATTTTTGAAATACCCGACTTCATGAGAAAATGTGCTGTTGTGGTGCGAATGTTTGTGCAGATATGCCATTGTCCGCTGCCCATTACATCATTGTGTATTTAGTCATCTATGCGTGTTTATTCATATTGGTAAGACTGCTGCGGCTCTCTTTTCCGGTCAATACATACTATCTGCATGATAAAAATATTGTGAAAAATGCATTAAAAATACACCAAAATTTGCTGCTCTTTGTACGCTGATATTCAGCGGTTCAGGGAGAGCCATGGTTAACTGGTAACGCCGATACAGACGGAATTTCAATGAGTTATAAAATAGCATGGATAGATGAGCGTAGTCGCATAGCAATACCGATTTACTTGGTTTTGTTTGTTTCATTGCTTTGTACCTGGGGTGGCCTGGGTGGTTATGGCATATTAAGTAATAACGAAGGTTTGTATGCTGAAATCGCACGGGAGATGCTGGCTTCCGGTAATTGGCATGAATGGATTATTCCGCATCTGAATGGCTTGCTTTATATGGAAAAGCCGCCTTTACTCTATTGGCTGACTGCGATGGTGTTTGCCTTGTTCGGGCAGGCAGAGTATGCGGTCAGACTGATTCCGTCGGTTTCCGGTCTGGCCTGTGTCGGCTTTTTACTTCATTTAGGGCAACGTATTCAGCGCCCCCAAACAGGACGTTTGGCGGCGCTGATGTTTATTTCCGGTTTAGGTGTCATGTTGATGACCCGTACCCTGATGTTTGATATGTTGCTGGCAGCGTGTTTGTGCTCTGCGCTCAGTTTTGCCTATTTGTTTGAGCGTGACGG
>CAIWPG010000360.1 GCA_903914535.1 uncultured Oxalobacteraceae bacterium | reverse complement strand
TGGTCGATCGTGATCGATCCTAAGCAAGCGCCCGGCCAACACATGTTGACCGGGCCATATTCATCGTTGGTGCCGATAGCGATCACGTTTTGTGCCGATTTCACCTCTTGGAATTGACGTAGCCAAGTTAAAATAAGAAAACTCTTTATTTTAACTTGGCATATAAATTAAAATAACAATCATACATAATTTACTTCTCAGATCATCATTCAATCCATGCAACGCGGAAAAACCGGTATCTACACGCCCACCATAGCCGGTGGCGTGGCATGTCAGGCCTTTGTGCCCGTATCATTGCCCCCCAAGCCGGCATTAGAGGTCAGCGGCAAACTGCAGACGAGTCTGAACGAAGCGCTCATTGCGCTCGGTCGTCTGGATGCTGTCAGCACGTTGCTGCCCGACGCCAAATTATTTTTATACAGCTATGTGCGCAAAGAAGCAGTGATGTCTTCACAGATCGAGGGTACTCAATCTTCGCTCAGCGATTTGATGCTCTACGAAATGGAAGGCCGGCCCGGCGTACCGATCGATGATGTGCAGGAAGTTTCTTGCCATGTCAATGCGTTGACGTTAGGCGTGGAACGTATACGTCAGGGCCATCCAATAAGTTTCAGACTTCTTTCCGAAGTACACCAGGTGCTCATGACATCAGGCCGTGGTACGCAACGAGGACCAGATGAATTTCGTCGCAATCAAGTTTGGATTGGCGGGCATCGTGCCGATGAAGCTGCCTTCGTTCCACCACCGGCAAACCAGATTGCCGATTGTTGGGCCGCATTGGAGCAATTTATTAATGATCTGCCTGAACCGACCGCGCCCGTTATCAAGGCCGCGTTAGTTCATGTGCAATTCGAAACCATTCATCCCTTCCTGGACGGCAATGGCCGCGTAGGTCGTTTGTTAATACCATTAATTCTGGTTGAGGCTGGCATTCTGAAAGAACCGCTGCTTTACCTTTCTGTCTTCTTCAAGCAATACCGCGATACCTATTACCATCTGCTGCAACAGGTGCGAATCGTGGGAGATTGGGAAGCATGGCTATTATTCTTCGCAGACGCGATTACCGCCACTGCCAATCAAGCGGTCAGCACTGCGCAACAATTAATACAGCTACTGGCAGCAGATAAATTGCGCTTAGCCCAAATCGGCAGACTATCTGGCTCTGCCACGGAAATTCTGGATGCACTGTTTGCCCATCCGGTAGCCAATATCGCTACCCTGAACACTGCAACCGGCCTGACAGCCGCCACCATAGGCAAAGCTTTAGATGCCATGGAAAACCAATTAGGCATGGTCAATGAAATTACCGGCCAAAGACGTAATCGAGTCTACGCCTACCAAGCCTACCTCGATATTTTGAATCAAGGAACAACTTGAAAGCATTGTCATGAACAACAACGACATCGTCCAAAGACTCTGAAACCTCTGTGACGCCCTACATAACGACGGCAATAGCTATTCAGATTACGTGACCGAATTGGTCATGCTGTTTTTCAATAAAATGAAGTTTGAAATTGCTGAAAGTGGCATATTAAAAAAACTGCCGGAATATGCGATTCCATCCAGGAGCCGATGCGCTTTTATGCAATTGAATTGCCAGCATAAAGTTGTATTTTTTGCTTTAACTACGTGCAAATCGTGACCGCCATCTTCGGTAATAATCGTGCCCGCCAATACAGCATCAGGCCGCATGTCGGATGCGTAACTTTTGCCACACATTATTGAATTTTATGTGGCAAACGCACTGGATCAGGGTATTCTTGCCACATATTTTTAACATTTATGTGGAAATTTTTCGGTACATCTATGGCTCAACTCTATTCCACCTTTCCGGCAACGTATCACACCGAGTTCGAAAACCTGTCTCAGTGGGCGCAAACTCAGGAAATGATTCAAATAGGCACGCCCGGTCGCATTGAGGCACGGTCCAGGGGTGGGGATACCTTTTTTTACCATCGTTTTTATGACGCGAGCGGCAAACAGTCAGAAAAATATATAGGCGGACCGTCCGGAATGCCTGAGACAGATCGCGCTGTACAAAATGCGAAAGACCGAATCAGCAGCGCTGAAATGGTTGTCCAAAGTGTGCGGGAGCTGCGCAAACTCGGCTTTGCCGTTATTGAAGACAAGGCTGGCGCCGTATTGGCGGCACTGCATAACCATCACCTGTTTGCCGGCGGACTGACATTGATTGGGAGCCACGCCTACGGTGCAATTCTCAACAGGCTTGGCGTCAAGGCCCCAAGCTATTTAACGGAAGACATAGACACAGTCAGGTTAAAACCACTGCGGCTGGCCACTGCGCCGCAAATGAGTTTGCTTGAAATACTTCAAACTTCAGGCCTGCCATTTATTAAAGCCAAAACCGGTTTGAAGCCAGGCAGTAAATCTGAAACATATAAACTGCCGGGCAGGGAAAAGCTGTTAGTGGATCTGCTTGTGAATGGGCCGGATGATGGCGCTCCAATATTGATTCCCGAATTGGATGCGTATGCCCAATCCATTCCCCATCTGGACTACCTTGTTGATGACAGGTTCGAATCGGTGGTGATGAGCAAAAATTACGCGGTGCCGGTTTACACGCCAAATCCTGCTCGCTTCGCAATCCACAAATTATTTTCCGCAACGACGCGCGTCAATCAGTCCGCAAAGAGCGACAAAGACATTCTTCAGGCGGCGACCGTTATTTGCGCGATGGAAGACAGGTACCCTGGCGACATC
>CAIWPG010000359.1 GCA_903914535.1 uncultured Oxalobacteraceae bacterium | reverse complement strand
GGCTCAGGATTTGTCTCGGGATTTGGCTTGGGATTCGGCTCAGGATTTGGCTCAGGATTTGGCTCAGGATTTGGCTCAGGATTTGGCTCGGGATTTGGCTCCGGATTTTGCTCGGGATTTGGATAGTGCGCAAATGTTGCGTGAATCAGGCTGGACAAAGCCGCTGTTGCTGCTGGAAGGGTTTTTTCACGACATTGATTTGCCTTTAGTTCAGCAACATCAGATTGACGTGGCCGTGCATTGTACCCATCAGATCGAATTATTGGAACAATCCGGATTATTGGCCTCCGGGGGCAAAATACGAGTGCATCTTAAGGTTAACGGCGGAATGAATCGTCTTGGTTTTAAACCTGATGAAATCGCTGCAGCTTATCAGCGTTTGCAAGCGATTGATGTGGTTAGTGTGGTGAACCTGGTCATGCATTTTGCGAATGCAGATGATGCAACAAACCCGCAATTGCCAATGCAGGAGCAATTGCGCCGTTTTGATGTGGCGCGTACGAATGTCGCTGCGCCGTCATTGGGGATTAGTTTATCTAACTCGGCAGCTAATTTATTACACGACGAAGTGAGTAATGACTGGGTGCGTGCCGGTATTATGTTGTATGGCGGAACACCTTCTGCTAACAGCGCCGGTGAACTCGGTTTACAGCCGGGTATGACATTGCAAAGTGAATTAATTGCGATTCAGGAATTGCAGGCAGGAGATGCGGTCGGTTATGGCAGCCGTTTTGTGGCACCAAAAGCGATGCGTATCGGTGTGGTAGCATGCGGTTATGCGGATGGTTATCCGCGTGTGGTATCCGACGGCACACCTGTACTGGTGAATGGTGTGCGTACTACGCTGGCCGGACGGGTTTCGATGGATATGATTACCGTTGATGTGACGGATATTCCTGATGCTAAGGTCGGGTCTCCGGTGATTTTGTGGGGACAGGGTCTGCCTGTTGATGAAATAGCACAATCGGCTGGTACGATAGGTTATGAGTTAATGTGTGCGGTAGCTCAGCGTGTGCCGCTGGTGGCGGAAACAAGCCGCTAACAATGACAGAAAGATGAAGCAAGCAGTTTATGGCCAAAATTAAAACCAATTACAGTTGTACTGAATGTGGTGGTGTTGCCAATAAGTGGGCCGGGCAATGTCCTGCCTGCGGGCAATGGAATACCTTGGTTGAAAGCGTGATTGAGACTGGCGGCAACCGCTATTCTCAGTCACCAAAAAGCCTGGCACAAACTGCTCCGGTGTTGCGTTTGTCTGAAATTGATGCGCAAGAAGTTCCCCGTTTTAGTACCGGCATTGATGAATTCGACCGGGTGCTGGGTGGCGGGCTGGTCTCGGGTGGTGTCGTACTGATTGGCGGTGATCCCGGTATCGGTAAATCTACCTTGCTGTTGCAGGCGCTGGCTGGTATGGCACAACGTAAACGGGTCTTGTATGTCAGCGGCGAAGAGTCCGGGGCACAAATTGCCTTGCGCGCCAACAGGCTGGCGCTGGATGCGTCTGACTTGCAATTGCAGGCAGAAATTCAGCTGGAAAAAATTCTGGCAACCTTAATTGAGTATAAGCCGCAAGTTGTGGTGATCGATTCTATTCAGACCATTTATTCCGACGCGCTCAGTTCTGCCCCCGGTTCTGTCGCACAGGTGCGTGAATGTGCCGCGCAATTGACCCGTGCCGCAAAATTATCGGATGTCACTATTATTATGGTCGGGCATGTGACGAAAGAGGGTGCATTGGCCGGTCCGCGTGTGCTGGAGCATATTGTAGATACGGTACTGTATTTTGAGGGAGATACCCATTCCAGCTTCAGGTTGGTGCGTGCCATTAAAAATCGTTTTGGTGCGGTCAATGAGCTGGGTGTATTTGCTATGACCGAAAAAGGCTTAAAAGGAGTATCCAATCCTTCCGCATTATTTTTATCGCAGCACGATACTCCGGTTGCCGGAGCCTGTGTGATGGTGACGCAGGAAGGCACTCGTCCGTTGCTGGTTGAGATTCAGGCACTGGTGGATACGTCTCATGCGCCTAATGCCAAGCGCTTGTCGGTCGGACTGGAGCAAAATCGTCTTGCCATGCTGTTAGCGGTGTTGCACCGGCATGCCGGTATAGCGGCGTTCGATCAGGATGTTTTTATTAATGCGGTAGGCGGCGTCAAAATTGCCGAACCAGCTGCCGATCTGGCCGTACTGATGGCGATACACTCTTCTATGCGCAATCGCCCTTTGCCACGCGGTCTGGTGGTCTTTGGCGAAGTTGGTCTGGCTGGTGAAATACGTCCGGCTCCACGCGGACAAGAGCGTTTGCGTGAAGCAGCCAAACTGGGGTTTACAGTCGCTTTAATCCCTAAGTCTAATGCCCCCAAACATCCGATTGACGGTTTAACCATCGTCGCGGTAGACAGAATTGATCAGGCCCTGAGTAAATTACGGGAACTGGATGAATGAGTATGGTTAGTTTGAAGAATAAGTAACAGCGACCTTAAGTATGAATAAGCGTTATCGCATGCGATTCAGCACCTTCGGTCAGTACCTTAACACCTAAATCAGATTATTTGAATATGAACACATTTATTTTGCCGGCAGTTGTACCCACTCACCAGATTGATCTGGCGGAACAGCTGCATAATCGTATAAATAATAAAACCAAGCCGATCGGAAGTTTGGGACAGCTGGAGCAGCTGGCGTTACAGGTTGGTCTGATCCAGCAATCGGCTAATCCGGTGTTAACGCAAGCGGCTATTATTGTTTTTGCTGCGGATCATGGTGTTGTGGCGGAAGGTGTTTCTGCCTACCCGCAAAGCGTTACCTGGCAGATGGTTGAAAACTTCCTGAGTGAAGGAGCAGCCATTAATGTATTTGCCAAACAAAATGGTATTGCCCTGCATATTGTGGATGCCGGTGTTAATCATGAATTTGGCGTGCGTGCCGGGTTATTGGATCGTAAAATTGCACCAGGTACGCAAAATTTTGCACAACAATCTGCTATGTCGGCACAGCAATGCGCAGAGGCATTACAACATGGTGCTGATCTGGTTGCTGCTTTGCCGGGTAATGTATTGGGTTTTGGTGAGATGGGCATAGGTAATACAACTTCAGCAGCGGCATTAATGCATGCATTGTCCAAATTGCCGGTGTCGCGCTGTGTCGGTGCCGGTACCGGTTTGTCGGCCGAAGGCGTATTACGTAAAGAACAGGTCGTGGCACGTGCAGCACGATTACACTCGGCGGTCAATGCACCGCTGGATGTGTTAGCTACTTTTGGCGGATTTGAAATAACGATGATGGTCGGTGCCATGCTAGCCGCAGCACAGCGTCGTATGGTGTTATTAATCGACGGTTTTATTGTCAGCAGTGCTTTGCTTGTGGCGGTCAGATTACAGCCCGCTATACTGGATTATTGTGTGTTTTCACATTGTTCGGATGAAAGCGGTCATAAAGCCATGCTGGATCTGTTTAATGCACGTCCATTACTGAATATGGGATTGCGTCTGGGAGAAGGTAGTGGCGCAGCTCTGGCTTATCCGCTGGTACAGGCAGCAGTGAACTTTTTGGAGCAGATGGCGACATTTGAGTCGGCGGCAGTTGAAGGTAAAAATGCCTGAGCAGGCATTTTTATTTTTCGTCGGCTGAAGCGTATTTATTCATTTATTTATTGATTGTTTCATTCGTTTATTCATCCATTTACATATTCGCCTAATGCACCAGCTCCGTTTGTTTTTTACTGCACTACAATTCTTTAGCCGGATTCCGGTGCCGGAGTGGGTTGGTTTTGACCCGGCCTGGATGTCACCCTCGCTGCGTTTCTTTCCTGCGGTCGGCTGGCTGGTCGCCTTTATTACCACGGGAGTGTATCTGCTGGCTTGTCATTTTTGGTCGCCATCGGTAGCGGTGATTTTGTCTACTGCAGCAGGTATCTGGACTACCGGTGCTTTTCATGAAGACGGTTTTGCTGATGTATGTGATGGTTTTGGCGGTGGCATGACTCAGGCCAGAGTGCTGGAAATTATGCGTGATTCACGGGTCGGCGCTTATGGTGCGATTGGTATTGGCATGTTGTTATTGCTTAAATGCATGGTTCTGGCTAGTTTGCCACTTGGTTTTGCCGCGCTGGCATTACTGGTTGCACATCCCTTGTCACGGCTGGCCTGTTGCGTGGTGATTTATGCGGCCGAGTATGTGAATGAGAATGGCAAAGCGAAAATGATTGCGCACGAGTTATCGAGTAAAGATTTGGTAACGGCGACCCTGAGCGTCGCTCTTCCTGTAGTGGGTTTACTGCTATGGGGGGGATTGAAGTGGCAAGCCTTGCTGGCTGGAATAGTATTCGGCTGTCTGGCGCTGGTTTGGCTGGTGCGCTTATTCCGGCGTCGCATCGGTGGTTATACCGGTGATTGCCTGGGTACGGTGCAACAGCTTACTGAAGTCGCGTTTTATCTGGGATTTTCCGGATTGATCCAGATATGCGCTTATACCTGATTCGTCATCCGCCGCCACTGCTTGCCCAGGAGGTTTGTTATGGACAATCCGATCCGGCGGTCGGTGCAGAGCAATGCGTCGGTATTGTGGTGCAATTGCTTAAGGTGCTGCCAGAAAATATAAAAATTATATCGAGCCCACTGCGGCGTTGCTTTTGTCTGGCACAGATGTTGGCTATGACCCTGAATCATAGCGAACCAAGTCAGGATGACAGGCTGATGGAGCTCAATTTTGGTCGTTGGGAAAATACCGCATGGGATGATATAGCCCGTGCCGAGATTGATAGCTGGGCTGCCGATATGGTGGCTTATGCGCCCGGCGGCGGTGAAAGCGTTCTGGAAATGGCTGTACGGATTGCCGGTTTTCTGACGCAGTTACAGCGGGAGCAGTCAGGTGACGAATGTGCCCTAGTGTGCCATGCCGGCACTATACGCCTGATTATGGCATATCAGCAAACGCCTGTTCCGCAAGAAATGGCACAGTTGGCAGTTGCGAAGCGGCATACGATAGACTACGGTTCCTGCACGGTGCTGGAGCTCGCCCGCAATTGATTTTACCGGAAATGAATTGCCGGTTCAGTCCGGCACAAATAAGAAAACTCCGGTACAATCCGATCCGTAATAAGGTTTTTCTTTGTTTAACAGCAAAGAAAATTAAACGGGAAGTCAGTGAATTAGTGATATTTTTATCATAATAATAATTCTGACACTGCCCCCGCAAAGGTAAATGAGTTAAGAAATTGCACAATGCCACTGTAGCTTAGTCAGTATGGGAAGGCGCAATTTTCGGATACGTTCCGCTCATGAGTCCTGATATCGGCCTTATTCACCAGAGGCAATTTCACGGCGGGTGATGGCTTTGTGTCGGCTGACACATCCTTTCCTTCTGTTGATTGCCATTTTTGATTTTCCACGCGGGTGTGCGGGAAGAAAATGACGATCTCTATCTTAAAAACACATGTTCTTTAATGACAGTTAATCTGCGTTAATTGTTGAGTCATGTTCATTGTTTTTAAAAAAAGTGTGGTCTGGCAGACTGCACTCAGATCTGGCTGCAATATGTCCAGGCCGTTTTCCGGTCTTGCCATGCTGTTTGTTTAGTCCGTCTGTTTATCATTTTTCTTGTTTTATTACTCGCTGGCGATCTGGATTTTTTCAGAAGTTATGCAAAGCCGCCCCGGCGGGGTATGACCATTTTTTTCGTGTTTTGTCACGTACAGTGGTCGCCTTGCCGGTGTTAATTTGCATAAGCTCTGTGTTAAAAAAGGCAGCGCTATGCATAGCTATTCTGGCCGTTTCATTCTGGCTAAGCTTCATTTTTTTATCACTACAGTATTTATTTCACTGATGGTTTTCCGGTTTGCGCAATGTGAGTCCGGAGTCGTGATATGAGCATCAGACAACAATGCGGTGATGCGCCGGGTACTGTCTGGTTTGTGGGAGCAGGACCGGGCGATCCGGATTTAATTACCATAAAAGGGCGCGACCTTATTGCGAATGCCGGGGCCATTTTATTTGCCGGTTCACTGGTAAGCGGGACGGCACTGCGCTGGGCACCTGACGGATGTGTGATTGCCGATTCTAAAGAAATGACACTGGAACAGATGTCGGCCTGGCTGATTTTGCAGGCGACTGAACATCGGGTCGTCGTGCGTTTGCAAACAGGCGACCCCGGTTTGTATGGAGCCTTGATTGAGGTGATTCAGCCGCTGGATGTTGCGGGGGTGCCGGTGCGGGTTGTGCCCGGTGTTTCTTCTGCAATGGCATCTGCTGCGGCGGCGGTAGAAAGTCTGACCTTGCCGGAAGTGACACAAACTGTGATTTTTACACGGGTAGAGGGACGGACACCGATGCCGCCCGGAGAGTCGCTGGAAGAGCTGGCAAGTCACCATACCACTATCTGTATCTTTTTAAGTATTACTCTGATGGGACGTGTTACCAGGGCCTTGCTTGCAGCAGGCTGGTCGGCCGATGCCCCTATTGTGGTAGTGCATAAAGCGAGTTGGCCGGATCAGGAAAAAATTATCCGTGGCACCATCAGCACCATACAGGGTTTGTGTCGTGATCAGCACGTCGCCAGTCAGGCGATGATTATCGCCAGTCCGACTTTAGGGGCGCGGCAATGGACCAGCCTGATCAAATCAAAACTTTATGATGCCAGTTTTACGCATCGCTTCCGCCGCGCAGTTGTTGCACACGCTCCTTTACTCTCTGCTAAAAAAAGTGAATCAGTATGATGAAAGATACTATCCTGCTAGTTGGTCATGGTTCCCGTGAGCCGTCCGGTAACGATGAAATCCTGGCGTTTGCCGCCCAGTGGCGCGAGCGTCAGCCTGACTGGCGTATCGAGGTTTGTTTTATTGAATTTGGTGCTGTCACCATGAATGCCGGTTTGCAGCTGGCAGCAACCAACGCCGATCGCGTTTTTGTTCTTCCCCTGATTTTGAATGCAGCCGGCCATGTGAAGATGGATATTCCGCAAGCGATTGATGCCGTGCGTGTTAAATTTCCTAAGACTCAATTTTTATATGCGCCACACCTGACAGCATGTGATCCTGTTTTACGTATATTAAAACGTCGGCTGAAAACGGCGATGCAAACACTGGATATGCCGGACCCGACTACGACAGGGGTAATTTTACTGGGTCGCGGCTCATCCGACCGTCAGGCTAATGGCGAGATGGCCAAGATGGCACGCTGGTTAATGGAAGAAACCGATCATGAACTGGTGGATCTGGCATTTACCGGTATTACCTATCCACGTATAGAGCGGGCGGTGCAGCGTCAGCATTTGCTGGGCATGACACAAATTGTTGTGCTGACTTATTACTTATATACCGGCACACTGATTGAACGTATTACGCGTCAGGTTGCTAACCTGAAGATGCAGTATCCGCAAATACGCTTTGTATCCAGTGCCTATTTTGGTTTTGAAAAAGAAATTTTTGAGTTGCTGGAGCAGCGCGTTACCGATTTGCGTGATGCATTGCCGCAGGCACGTATGCCGTGCGATGGTTGTAAGTTTCGTGATTTTGCAGCAGAACATGGTCTGGGCGGACATCATCATCATGACGACGCCCACCCGCACGATCATGAGCACGAAAATAAGCACACGCATGAGCACCCACAGGCCTGAGGAAATATGAATACAAATAATATTGTTACTGAGCAGCTGACGGCAGCCGGTCGTGCGATTGAACACGATTCATTTGCGGTGATTGATCGTGAAGTGCTCACACACGGATATACGCCGGAACAGTGGCCTGTGGTGCGGCGCATGATACATGCCAATGCTGATTTTGACTTTAATGGCATGACCCAATTTCATCCGGATGCAGTACAGGCCGGGATTAAAGCAATACGATCCGGGCATACCAGAGTGGTGGCTGATGTTGAAATGATTTGCGTTGGTTTATCGGTGCCGCGTTTGTCGCATTTTGGCATGACTACCCATCAATTTATTTCAGAGCCGGATGTGATTGCCCTGGCCAAAAATGAGGGGACAACCCGTGCAGTACAGGCCATGCGGCGCGCACACCAGGCTGGCTTGCTGGAGGGTGCTATCGTTGGCATAGGTAATGCGCCTACTGCTCTGATTGAGTTAGTACGTCTGATTCATGAAGAGGGCGTCCGGCCGGCTTTGGTTGTCGGTATGCCGGTAGGCTTTGTCTCGGCGGCAGAATCTAAAGCATTGATGGCGCTGGAGCAGGAAGTGCCGTGGATAGTGATAAACGGACGTAAAGGCGGGTCGACACTGGTTGTGGCGGCAATTCATGCTTTGCTCGGTTTAGCAGAATCCTGCGTGGCGGAATGATGAAGAAAGCGGCTACACGTGGCACACGCACCGGTTTTACAACAGGGGCATGCGCAGCTGCGGCAGCACGGGCAGCGACGCTGGGCCTGATCTCTGGTCATGTTCCTGAGTCGGTTGAGTGCGTTTTGCCTAATGGTGATCTGGTGAATTTTACCGTGTTAAATGGGCTTAGCGATGGAAAATCGGCACATGCCATGGTGATTAAGGATGCCGGTGATGATCCCGATTGTACCGATAAAGCCCATTTGACGGCGGATGTGTTTTTGCGTCAGGACTTACCCGGGAAAATTATATTGTCCGGGGGTGTTGGTGTTGGCACTGTCACGATGCCGGGGCTGGGACTGGAAGTAGGTACAGCGGCGATTAACCCGGTTCCGCGTAAAAATATTGCGGAAAATGTACGTGCAGCGGCATTGTCCTTACTGGATGAAACCGGGCTGGAAGTGCGTATTTCAGTACCGCAAGGCCTTGAAATGGCGAAGAAAACCCTGAATGCCCGGCTTGGCATCCTGGGGGGGATTTCCATTCTGGGAACGACTGGTATTGTGAAACCATACTCTACCGCAGCCTATCGGGCCAGTGTGGTGCAGGGCGTTCAGGTCGCCGCTAGTCTGGGTCTGGGGGGCGTTGTGCTGACAACGGGTGGTCGTACTGAAAAATTTGTTATGGAAGAAATGCCGGACTTGCCTGCGGCTGTCTTTGTGCAGATGGGCGATTTTTTGAGTTACGCCATCAGTGCTGTCATCCGGCACGGCATAAAACATGTTGTGATTGGCGGTATGGTCGGCAAGCTGACCAAAATTGCCCAAGGTGAAACAATCACCCATGCAGGACGTGCAGAAGTCGATACCGGGTTACTGGCAGAATTGGCCGCAGCTATCGGCGTGAATACTGATATCTGCAACGATATACGCCACGCAGAAACAGCGCGTTACGCCAGTGAACGTATGGAGCAGCTGGGGCTGGTAACAGAGTTTCATACGGCTCTGGCCGAACGCGTTGTCCATACACTTAATTCCCGCTATTGCGATCAGTTTAGTTTACATGTTTTGGTCTGCGACTTTGATGGTCGTAAGATCGCGGAGGCTATATGTCCTTAGATTTACAACCGGGCTTACTATCGGATATACAGAGCGATTCAGTTCAGGATTCAACTCCGCTGGTATCGGAAAAAACAGAAAATACCATTATCCCCTGTCGTGTTTTGG
>CAIWPG010000358.1 GCA_903914535.1 uncultured Oxalobacteraceae bacterium | reverse complement strand
TTAGAATTTTTGCAGGTGACCTGGTATGAGGCAAAACGTGCCGGACTTGATCCGGCGCTGGTACTGGGCTTGATACAGGTTGAGTCGGCATTTCGTAAGTATGCGACATCGGTGGTGGGTGCCCGTGGGTTTATGCAGGTAATGCCATTCTGGTCACGTGTTATCGGTGATAACGATGCCCGGAAATTGTTTAATATGTCCACTAATCTGCGTTATGGTTGTGCCATTTTGCGCATGTATATGGATATGGAAGGCGGAAATATGTATATGGCGCTGGGACGTTACAATGGCAGCAGAGGCCAGGCAGAATATCCGGCTATGGTATTGGCCGCATGGAAAAAATGGGATTATAAGCCGCCTGTGCTGGCGCAAAATTAGTATCGAACGAAGGTAAATCCGGTGTACTGATCTTGTATTAGTCTGGTGTCAGTTAAAAATGCCCGCATCTCGCGGGCATTTTTTTAGGGAGACCTGAATAAACTGGTAGCTATTACGACAAGTGTGCTGAAATAAGTTTAGTCATTTCAAACATGGAGACTTGTTTTTTACCAGCAAAAACAGCAACCAGTTTGGCATCACCGTTGATCATGCGTTTGTTGGCTTCGTCTTGTAATTTGTGCTTTTTGATGTATTCCCAAATTTTCTTGGTAACTTCAGTGCGTGGAATCGGATCTGCACCAATTACAGCTGCCAGTGTCGGGGATAGCGTCATGGGTTTCATGAACGCGGAGTTCGCTTTTTTTTCTGCTGGTGCGGCTTTGGCAGCGGCGGGTGCTTTGGCTGCTTTAGTTGCGGCTACGGGTTTTTTGGCAGTTGCCATCGTTCAGCCTCCTTGACAATAATATATAAAAATCTGGTTGAAAAACTATTTGTAGTAACGGTAATAGGTACCTCACCTCACACACAGCTAATAGTGGTGCGGATTTCTAGGCTATGCAAGTGTTTTTTGTTCATTTTTGGAGGTTTTTCAAAGGAACGGGTATTTCTGTTCAAAAATACCCATTTAGCTCTGGATTTAGCTGATATTTATCAGAGTTTAGCGCCCCGGCATCATGCCTTTCATACTGCGTAGCATTTTCATCATACCGCCGCCTTTGAGTTTTTTCATCATCGATTGCATTTGCTCAAATTGAGCCAGCATACGATTGACTTCCTGAATTTGTACGCCCGCTCCTGTGGCAATACGGCGTTTGCGCGACGCCTTAATCAGGTCTGGTTTCGCACGTTCCAGCGGGGTCATTGCATTGATGATCCCTTCCATACGGCGTACCTGTTTTTCTGCCTGATCCATATTGGCACCACTTGCGGCCTGCTGCATTTGTGCCGGAAGCTTGTCGAGCAAGCCAGATAAGCCGCCCATTTTTTTCATTTGTGAAATTTGAGCCTTGAAATCGTTCAGGTCGAATTTTCCGCCTGCCTTCATTTTATGTGCCAGGTCTTGCGCGGCTGACACATCCATATTTTTTTGAGCTTCGGCAACGAGGGCGAGAATATCACCCATGCCCAAAATACGGTTGGCCATGCGGGTTGCGTCAAATACTTCAAGCCCGTTCAGTTTTTCTGACACCCCGGTAAATTTAATCGGGACGCCGGTAATGTGACGGACTGAAAGAGCAGCACCACCGCGTGAGTCACCGTCCAGTTTAGTGAGTATGATACCGGTCAAAGGCAGTGTGTCATGAAAGGCACGGGCTGTATTGACGGCATCCTGCCCGACCATGGCATCAACCACAAAGAGTGTTTCAATTGGTTTAACTGCAGCATGAATAGCTGCAATTTCCTGCATCATGGCTGTGTCTATACCAAGACGACCTGCCGTATCGATGATTAAAACATCATGGTGATGTTTTTTTGCAAAATCAAGCGCAGCCAGTGCAATGTTGACCGGAGTGTCGCTGGTCTGGGTCGGGAAAAAATCGGCGCCGACTTGTTCCGTCACGCTTTGTAACTGTGCAATCGCAGCGGGGCGATAAACGTCGGCAGAGACTGTCAGTACTTTTTTCTTATGGTTTTCGCGTAAAAATTTGGCTAACTTACCTGTGGTGGTTGTTTTACCAACACCTTGTAAGCCCGCCATTAAAATAATAGCAGGAGGCTGAGTGGCAAAATTCAGCTGTGATGCAGCTTCACCCAGATCCGCTCCCATGAGTGCCGCTAATTCACGTTGCACGACACCAACCAGTGCCTGTCCCGGGGTTAACGAGGAGATGACATCTTCACCCAAGGCTTTTTCTTTTACCTTGGTAATAAATT
This sequence comes from uncultured Oxalobacteraceae bacterium, assembly GCA_903914535.1. GTDB lineage: Bacteria > Pseudomonadota > Gammaproteobacteria > Burkholderiales > Burkholderiaceae_D > Solimicrobium. The sequence goes on along the minus strand of CAIWPG010000358.1, from coordinate 3,015 downwards.
CACGTACGGCGGGTAAGGCTACGTCGGCTTCGAGCAGGGCAAGTCTGACTTCACGCAGCATTTCGGCTGTATTTGATTCAGTCAGGCGCGCTTCACCGCGCATAGTTTTAACAACTTTGGCAAGTCGTTGGGTCAGATTATCTAGCATGGGAGGGGGGAGTTATGTGATTAATGCAAGATGCAAAGCGCCATTTTACCTGATGAGACGCCAGATGGCGTAATTTCGTGCAGCCCTTGTCACCCGTCTGTCCTGTTTAGTGAGTACACACGCAGTTTTGCACGGATAATCCTGCCTGCCTGCGCAGATGTGTGTAACATTGCGTATTCAGATTCAGATTAAAACGGTGGCGGTAAGCTGATTGGCGTATTTATGCTCACACCTACCGCATCGACATAGTGTAAACTCAACTCATGCAAACATATTTTTCGATTATTGCAGCGCTGCTGTATATCTGCTGCCTGTTTATGGTTTCCCGACCGCGCTGGTTTATGTCCGCCGTCATTGTTGCCGGCTGGCTGGCACACGGCGCAGCACTTTTGCTCGATATTAGTGCACCTGAGGGGGTTCGGGTTGGTTTTTCATTTATGTTGTCAAGCGCATTGTGGCTGACGGTCATGGTTTACTGGCTTGAGAACAGACGATTGTCACTGGATGGCTTGCGGTATCTGGTTTTGCCTGCGGCGGCGGTACAAGTTTTGTTGCCGGTTTTTTTTCCGGGACAATTAATATCTATTGAGGGTAAAACAGCGTGGTTTCCTGTCCACATTGCTATTGCCATATTGGCGTATAGTACCCTGACGATTGCCGCTTTTCATGCTGTATTAATGGCATTGCAAGAGGCGCGTCTGCACAGACGCAGTTCTTTTCTTGCTAACGGATGGGTAGGGGCGGCTCTGGAGCGCTTGCCTGCTCTGTTAACAATGGAGCGCATTCTGTTTAAACTTGTTTTCATCGGTTTTGTTTTTCTGACCATGACAGTGTTGTCTGGTGTTTTATTTTCTGAGTATTTATTTGGTATGGCGCTGAAGTGGGGTCATAAAACCATATTTACCTTATTATCATGGCTGTTATTTGGTACTTTACTGGGTGGTCGTCATTTGCGCGGATGGCGTGGAAAAACTGCACTGAGTCTGACTTTGTCCGGTTTTGCTACTTTACTGCTGGCTTATGTCGGTAGCCGCTTTGTGCTTGAAGTCGTGCTGCACAGGAGTTTTATATGAGGTGGCTGACGTGGCTGGCTCTGGGCATTTTGGTTTATTTGGCATTGCGTACTAAAGCGAGAGACATGCAGGAAAACAGCCGGTCCCAACATCGTCGTGCTCAGTCGTCTCATAGCGAATCAGCCTGGTCCGAAATGCCCGGCAGTGCGCCTGAAAGGCCGTCAGCAGCTGTATCTGCATCTGCGGCCGAGACGATGGTCGCATGTGCTTACTGTGAGGTGTATTTTCCAGCTTCTGAAGCTATTACATCAGCGGGACAGCATTTTTGCTGTGAAGAACATGCCCGTCTTACACATAGCCGTCACTCACCGTAATCCGGGCGCATGATTCGTATTACTCAAAATCCTCCTGAGTCACTCTGGCGTTCTTTACAAACGCTGTGCGCTACCCGTGTTCTGATCTCGCTTGTATTGCTGGTTTTTCTCAGTTTGAATAGTAATCCGTTTTTTGGCGATACCTCATCTGATTTGCACCGCAATACCTGTCTGGTCTATTTGTTCCTTGCTATATTGTTTGCATTGCTGCAAATTAAAATAAAGCATTATTTTTTGGGACAGATTACCGGTCAGATTTTGACAGATTTGTTGGTTATTTCTATTTTGTACCTGGCAGCCGGTGGTATGAAAAGCGGTTTAGTTATTTTGTACTTATTTCCTCTGGCAGGCAGTGCGTTGCTGGCGCCATTAGTGCTGGCATTATTTTTTGCTGCCCTGGTAACCTTATTTTTACTGTTGGAAGGTTTTTACCGGGTTTTACAGCATATGCAGGATGTCTCCATTTCACAGACGGGATTGTATGGGGGAGCATTTCTGGCGACGGTCTATGTTGTTAATCGTCTGGCGGGGAGTCTGATCCGGCAGGAAGAACTGGCTTTTCAGCGTGGTAAAGACCTGCATATACAGCAGGCTATTAATAAACTCGTGATTGCGGATATGGGTGATGGCATTGTTGTGGTCGATCACGACAGCCGGGTATTTGCCTGTAATCCGGCAGCAGAACGTATGTTAGGACTTTCCTTTACGCCGGGCGGGGCTAAACTGGTTGAAATTCCCAGTTTGCTGCCGATAGCAACGGCTTTTTTTAGCTGGCACGGTGCTGCTCCCGATACGAAACCGGATTGGATTGATACCGGTATGTTTGCGGATATTTCACTGGCAGATGAACTGGCTGCCGGTGGCATGGTAGTTGTTAAGGGAGTCAGGCGTGATGTGCTTACGCACCTGAAGTTACGTTTTGCTACGGTAAATGCCGATTTTGATGCCAGTGATGACCGCACTGTGATTTTTTTACAAGACGTGTCAGAAATGGAAAATCAGGCGCAGCAACTTAAGCTGGCATCAATGGGACGACTCACTGCCAGTATTGCACATGAAGTCAGAAATCCACTTTCCGCCATTTCTTATGCCACCGGCCTTTTGGGCGAAGAGGGCAGCAGCTCTGTGCAGGGAAAGCGGTTGCTGAAAATTATTGGCGACAACGTTTTGCGGTTGAATCAACTTATTGAAGATATTCTTCGCTTGTCACGCAAGAGCCAGTTGCATGGCAATCCGCTCAGTTTAAAAATGACGTTGCTGGAGATAGTGCAGGAATTTCAGGAAACCTACAATATTGCGCCCAATGTTATTGTGTCTGACGTCCCTGATGATATTCTGATTCGTTTTGATCCTATGCATTTGCGCGAAGTCATTGTGAATTTACTGACTAACGCGGTACGCTTTGCCAGTGGTATGCAGGGTAGTATCCGGCTCTTTACTGTGTCGGATTTACTACATCAACTGGAATTGCATGTGCAGG
>CAIWPG010000357.1 GCA_903914535.1 uncultured Oxalobacteraceae bacterium | reverse complement strand
GTATCGCGGATTATTGAAATGCAATCGCGCGAATATATGGACAGCGAGGCAAGAGATGCAGCCGATAAATTGGTTTAATTTTCTTGTGTGTGTGCTTATGCTGGCGGCATGCAGTGCTTGTGTTACCCAGCCTGTGCCTCCATCCGAGCTGGTCAGGTCGCTTAATGCCCCTGAATTTGCCGTAATTTCCAGTACCGATGTGGCTGATGAGGTACTGATGCTGGTAACTGAGGCCCGGATTAAAATTGAAGCCCGTTTTGTTGATGCCCAACGCGAATGTCACAAAAAATTTCTGGTGAATTCGTGCTTAATCGATGCCAAAGAACAGCGCCGTGCTGATCTTGCTCAGGTTAAAAATGCAGAGGTATCTGCAAATTACGTTAAACGTAAAACCCGTGTAGAGGATATGGATCGGGAATTGGAGCGGAAGCGTCTGGCACATCCATTGCCTGAAGATAGTAAGGATAGTAAAAAATAAAAAATGAGCCCTGTTAGTCAAGATCATCAAGATAGTCAGGAAACACACCCGGTTCCCGCATCGCTGTGGGATTTGTATTGTTCATTTACCTGGCTGGCATTGCAGGGTTTTGGTGGTGTGCTGGCGATAGTGCAGCGTGAATTAGTTGAAAAAAAACGCTGGCTGACTAACGAAGAATTTGCCGGGGAGTGGGCTGTCGCACAAATTATGCCCGGCCCTAATGTCATGAACCTGTCTGTGATGGTTGGTGCACGTTATTTCGGTTTGCGCGGTGCCTTAGCTGCATTAGCGGGTATGCTGTCGATTCCGCTGGTGTTGGTATTGCTGCTGGCAGTAATGTACTCGCATTTTTCACAGCATCCCGGTGTCGTTGGCGCTACACGTGGCATGAGTGCGGTAGCCGCGGGATTAATTATTGCGACCGGCTTAAAACTGGTATCCGGGCTCATACACCATCCCTTGGGTCGCTTATTTTGCGGTGCTATTGTCTTAAGCTGTTTCGTTATTGTTGCTTTGCTGCATTGGCATCTGGGTATTGTCCTGCTGGGTATAGGGCCGGTGATTGGTATGCTGACTTACCGGGCGATGAAACTATGATGCAGATCAGCCAGATTGGTTTGCAGTTCACCGATTGGTTGCAGCTATTCGGTCATTTTTTGATGCTGTCTATGCTGTCAGTAGGGGGCGCCATCTCAACATTGCCGGAAATGCATCGTTTTTTGGTTGTGCAACAGCATTGGCTTACTGAGGCGCAATTTAATGCCTCTGTCGCCATCGCTCAGGCATCACCTGGCCCCAATATCTTGTTTATCGCCTTATTTGGCTGGAATATCGGTATGAATTCAGGTGGCATGCTGCCTGCTTTTATCGGTGTTGTCGCTTCTATGTCCGGCATTCTGCTGCCGAGCACTACCTTTACTTTTCTGGCTTCCGGTTGGCTGCACCAATATCGTCACTTGCTGGTTGTTCGTGCCTTTAAACAAGGCTTAGCCCCCATCGTTATCGCCTTATTACTATCGACCGGCTGGATTATGGCGAGCTCTGTTCAGTCTGAGCACGTCTGGCTGCATTGGCTGGTCACGGGAATTTCCGCTATTGTTGTCTGGAAAACCCGTCTGCCGATTCTCTGGCTGCTGGCCGCCGGAGCAGCATTAGGCTGGTTTGGATTTATTTGACAGCAGGCTGTGTGAATAACCCGGCAACTGTGGTCAGCAGTAACAGACAACTGCACCTTATTACTGCTGACCTGATAAATGCGTTTACTTATTTTGCGGTGATGGTCACAGGAATAGTCACGGTCGCGCTGTGCCCGGCAGAATCCTGTGCTGTCACTTTTAAACTGTAAGTACCCAGTACCGGACTGGCCCAATTTGCCGTAACAGTCATCCCGCTCACTGAAAACATCATGCCAATCGGTATGCCGGAAATGGATACCGACAGCGATGAAACTCCCGGATCAGAGAAACTGATCGGACCAGCCAGTGGTTTTCCAACAACTCCGGTCATAGCAGAAGCGCTTATAACAGGACCGGTAGTCGCTACGGCAGCGATGTTTACTGTATATACCGCCGATCCGCTCAATCCTGTTTTAGTGTCTTTTGCTGTCACGGTGACGGCATAGGTACCGGCAACGGGGCTTGCCCAGTTTACGACACCGGTGCTACTAATCGTCATGCCGGAGGGGGCGCCGCTTAATGTATAACTTAAGGTATCAGGTGATGTTGCCGATACCGTGAATGACAGCGCCGTACCGGTTTTACCGCTGATTGTGGCAGCAGTTACTACAGGTGCAGACAGGGCGGTGATGCACACGGTGTAAACACCCTGACCACTGAGCCCGTTTTTACTATCTTTAGCAGTTACCGTGACTGAATAATTACCAGCCAGCGGCGTTGTCCACGTGACGATGCCGCTGCTGCTGATACTCATACCTGACGGTGCACCGGTCAGGGTATAACTGACCGTATCAGATGCAGTAACGGAAACCGTAAATGAAAGGGCAGTACCTGCTTTGCCGTTAATGGTTGCCGGGGTAACAACAGGGGCTAATGCTGCGGTAGTACCTGTCAGTGCGCTTATTATGCTGGTCACATTAGGTGTGCCTAAGCCGGTTACCTGATCGTAGCCCACTTTGGCTGAACATGTGCTGCAAGTGCCATCCGCACCTTTTGTAATGTCAGCAAAAGAACTGGCATATGTTCCCGGTACAGTAGAAATCGTTCCATACAACATGGTGTTCGGCAAACCCAGAGCCGGTTTGGCAGCCAGTGCCCGCTGTGCATTGGCAACGGCAATCACGCCAGCCCATTGCGGAGTTGATAAGCTGGTACCACCGGCGCTGAGCCAGTTGACTGTTGAGCTTCCTTTTGCAATAACGGCCAGATACTGTCCTGTCGCCGGATCGGCATTAAAGGAAACATCGGCAACAGAGCGATGTGCCATATTCCCCATGCCCGGTACAGCATTACTTTGGTAGCTTGGTGTCGGTGTGTAAGCACTAATACCGCCACCTGTATCGGCCCAGGCTGTTTCAGAGCGGGCGGCAGAACCAGAGTAGCTTAGGGTAGTGCCGCTGACTGCGACTACATTTGGTGAAACAGCAGGCCATTGAACACCAGCCCCGGAGTCGCCGGTAGCAGCCAGATAGCTCATATTCGGGCTGGCAAAAATAGCGTCAACCGATGCTGTCCAGTTGCCTTCAGATGAACCAAAACTCATCGAGACGATACCAGGCCCCATCGTGTTGGCAAGTTTAATTGCGCCTTCGAGACCGGCCAGTGAGGCATCGGGTGCTTCAATCAGAATGAGTCGTGCCAGCGGTGCTGTTGCATGGGCCCATTGTACGTCCAGAGCAATTTCAGTCGCCCAGCCAGAGTCGTATGCCGGTACGGTCGCTGTCATGGTGCCGCCTGCGGTGTTATAGACCACACTGAACTGACAGCCACTGGCGGGTGCCGTACTTAAAGGCAAAGCAGCATTACTGGCGACCGCCGTTGTGGTGCATCCTGGTAAGCCGAACTGTTGATTAAATGCCGCCAGCTCAGCCACCACGTTCGGGTCGTTCATGGCATCAATAAGGTAAATTGTCTGCCCTGCGCCCAATTGCGCAGCCTGTGCTGCGCTCAGTGTGGTTCCTCCGGAAGGCAGGGGTGGCAAATTGTATGCAGTACGGATTTGTGCCGGGGTGTAGGTCGCCACGGCCGTACCGGATCCCATTGGCGTTGCCGTGCCATTTTCATTTAAATTTTGTTCAGAGAAATTGCCGGAATTTCTGGCCGCTTCCATTTTTTTTACAGTCAGCCGGCGTGAAGACATACCGTTAAATTCTTCCGGCACGAACTGCACATGAGCTTGTCTGTGTGCTGAATCGGAGTTTCCTGCTATATCGGCACCATCTGGTTCGTTCAGTAAGACTGGTGCGATATGGAAGGCCGGTTGCGCTAACTGAGCAGCAGCTTCAGCAGGCATTGCGGGCATTTCCATTTGTAATATGGTCGTGCCGCTAGCTAACGGCGCTGCAGTTTGCTGGCTATTTTCACCTGAGCTACAGCCGTTAAGTAATATTGCAGCCAGAGTGATTAAAGCAAATCCGGGAAGTCGTGATTTGTGGCCAGATGTTGCAGCCAAAGTTATTGTTGTCATTACCTCATCGCTCCAATTTGAATGGAGGACTACGCGTAGACCAAGTATCGCTGGTACGGAGACACGGCGATACGTTAGCAACCCCGCTGCCATGACGTATAACGCGTTAGGCCGGTGGCTTTGCGTCTCCATCTTTCGATAGATTTGCCCTCGGTGTGACTATTTTAAAACCTGAAATACAAGTTATTTACTGCAGGAACTATTCTACAGGTAAATTAATTTAAAAAAAAGTCCGCAATAAATGCAAACGCTTTTATTTTCCTGCTTATCTATTTTGATATTATTATTTTGCAATTAATTATGTTTCATAATTGCAATATTATTTCATCAGTGAAATATTTTTGTTATAATTTTAGTTAATTTATGTAATTGAATGAATTGGACCGATATGACAAAACGCGATAAAAACAGGGGGCTCATTCATTTTTTGATTGATTTACCCTGGTGGGTGAATGGAGTGCTGGGGTGTTTTAGCTTTGTTACGATGCGATGGGTTATCCCTGCAGCTGTTTCCGCTAATCTTTTTTTAATGGCTATTGCTAAGGCAGCCTCTGCAATCGCTTATATTCCCTTATGGCTTTGCGGTGCCATTGCCGTCATCGGATTGATCAGGGCACACCTGGCAGAGCAAAAAAAAGATTATTCCGGGGTAGTGCCGGCAAAAAAGCAACATACTTCCTCGTTTACTGAAAACCGGGGTGAAGCTTCCGCTAGCAGGAAGCCTGTTCAAAAAAAGCAGAATATACAAAGTGATAATGTGATTATCACGCCATATGCAGGGAGCCCGGCGGCAGAGCCCATACCAGAAAGACCGCTGGAAGAGTCTTTAATTATGCCTTTAGCTGAGATACCCGTTACCTTTACCGAATGGAGTATTGAAGCACTGCGTATTCTGGAATGGAAGCGTTTTGAATTACTCACCGCAGCTTATTATTCTGCTTTAGGTTTTAGAAGTGAAACAGTGACAGCCGGAGCCGATGGCGGTATTGACGTTAAATTATTTAAAACAGATCCTGTCCGTCCGGTCGCGATTGTTCAATGTAAAGCGTGGAATACACATGCTGTCGGCGTAAAAGAAATCCGTGAATTACTAGGTGTTATGACGCATGAAAAAGTAAAGTACGGTATTTTTGTAACGACCGGAAGCTATACAAATGATGCACTGGCTTTTGGACATGCCAACCCGATTCAGCTTGTGGATGGACTGGGCTTGCTGGACGGCATACAGAAACTGGAAAACTATAAGCAGGAAACCTTATTGAGTATGGCATTTGACGGAGATTACAAAACACCGACCTGTGCATCATGCGGTGTAAAAATGATTCAGCGTAACGGTAAACGCGGTTCGTTTTGGGGCTGCGTCAATTATCCGCGCTGCAAATGTTCGCTGTCTGTCAGTAAATCAGAAAACCCATTCTGAGCTGATATCGAAAATTGAAATAGTATCGCCGGGCATGAAATATGAGCGATTCCATACATAAAGTGGCAGAGATTATTTTTAAAAAAATATTTCAATTAACGGTCGTAGTATTTAAAAATAACAACAACTACTTGCTTAGCAAAGGGGTGGCGTTGGTTGCGGCAATTGGAGATTTCAAATTGTTTTCTTTAATGTAACTTTATTTGCTGCTTTTTGGAAACTATTTATATTTGCCAATTTACGTATAATAGGTATTATGTAAAATAATGACTCGAGTAAGCGTTCGTTTCGAACAGCGTGGACGTAATTCCTATTAAATTCAATCAATTACGTGTAACGGCTCGCGTTTGAAACCGGTCATGCTCGCATTTGAAGTGCTTTCCGGCTCAAATTAATAGGGCGAAATACGATTCATGACGGATCAAAAACACCCGGCAAGTTGCGGCCACCATAGACAACGCGCTCGATTCGCACGACGCTTCCCATGATACGGAATAGAATTGCATAATTTCCAACTGTAGCCATGCGAGCGTCTTCGCCAATGTCCGGGCGTAGGCAGTAGATCAACGGTTCGCGCTGGATGTTATGAAATTTTCCTCGAATGTCCTGGATGAATGTTACAGCGCGCCCCGGATTGTCCTGCGCGATAAAATCAGCGATAACATCCAGATCCTCCTCGATGTAGCGCGAGAGTTCTATCTGCGTCACTTCGCCGCACCCGCAGCGTTGGCGATTGCCTGGTACTTGCGCTCAAGGCGATTCAATACGTCGTCAGCCGAGATGCCTGGTGTTTTGTCGCTCAAGGCTTCCTGCCAAACCCCGCGAAGCTCGGCGATGCCTTGCAGGCGCAAGCTGCGCTTATACGTCCAGTCGCGCAAAGCGTCACGAATAACTTCACTGCTCGATGCATATTCGCCGGTCGCGACCGCGGCACGCACAATATGAACCATTTCTGGCGGCAGGGCAATACTGATTTTCT
>CAIWPG010000356.1 GCA_903914535.1 uncultured Oxalobacteraceae bacterium | reverse complement strand
GTTTGGGGCAAGTGGACGGGCCCTTGTTGAATATTTTGCCGAAAATATAATGGCTCAACATGCCCATCTTTTGTGCGAGGTCAATAAACAGTGGCCTGCAAGAAAAGTATGAGCTTCATCATGGTGTTGATATCACCGATCCGGCCATTGTGGCGGCGGCGGAATTGTCGCACCGTTATATTACCGACCGTTTTTTGCCGGATAAAGCGATTGACCTGATTGATGAAGCTGCGGCAAAAATTAAAATTGAAATCGATTCGCGTCCTGAAGTCATGGATAAACTGGACAGGCGCACTATCCAGCTTAAAATTGAGCGTGAGGCCGTCAAAAAAGAAAAAGACGTCGGATCGCAAAAGCGCCTTGGTTTGATTGAGCAGGAAATTATTAAACTGGAACGCGAGTATGCTGATCTGGAAGAAATCTGGAAAGCAGAAAAAGCGTCAGTGCAAGGCAGTACCCAAATCAAGGAAGAAATAGAAAAAGTACGTTTGCAAATGGAAGAAGCCCGTCGGCGCGGCGACTGGCAGGCTATGTCGGAATTGCAATATGGCCGCTTGCCGGAGTTGGAGTCGCAGCAAAAACAAGCGGATAAGGGCGAAGCTAAAGCAGGCAAACTGCGTTTGTTGCGTACTCAGGTCGGCGCAGAAGAAATTGCCGAAGTCGTGTCGCGTGCGACAGGTATCCCGGTATCACGCATGATGACGGGGGAGCGCGAAAAATTGCTGCATATGGAAGCGAGTCTGCACCGGCGTCTGGTCGGACAAAATGAGGCTGTGGTTGCGGTATCCGATGCGATCCGCCGCTCACGCGCCGGTTTGTCGGATACCACCCGTCCTTATGGTTCTTTCTTGTTTTTAGGGCCGACCGGCGTGGGTAAGACTGAACTGTGTAAAGCATTGGCCAACTTCCTGTTTGACAGTGAAGATGCCCTGATTCGCATCGACATGAGTGAGTTTATGGAGAAACACTCGGTTTCGCGTCTGATCGGTGCGCCTCCCGGCTATGTGGGCTACGAAGAAGGTGGTTACCTGACTGAAGCTGTACGGCGTAAACCTTATTCGGTGATCTTGCTGGATGAAGTAGAGAAAGCACACCGGGACGTATTTAATGTGTTATTGCAAGTGCTGGATGATGGCAGGATGACGGACGGGCAGGGGCGTACCGTTGATTTTAAAAATACGGTGATTGTTATGACGTCCAATTTGGGCTCGCGACGCATACAAGCCATGGAAGAAACAGATCCTGATACCGTTAAGCTGGCGGTGATGATGGAAGTAAAAGAACACTTCCGTCCCGAGTTCATTAACCGGATTGATGAAATCGTGGTATTTCATGCGCTGGATGCCAAAAATATCGGCTCTATCGCTAAAATCCAGCTGGGTATTTTGCAGGGGCGTTTGGCAAGGCTGGAAATTGGTATGGAAATCAGCGATGCGGCACTGTTAAAAATTGCTGAGGCCGGGTTCGATCCGGTGTATGGCGCACGGCCATTAAAACGCGCCATTCAGCAATTGATTGAAAATCCATTATCAAAACTAATGCTGGAAGGGCGTTACGGACCGCGTCAGATCGTGCAGGTCGGTGTTACGGATGGCGATATTGTGTTTGATTGTAAAGAGGCAGAAAAAACCGAGTAAATGCGGGAGTCTGTCTGGCCGGGTGACGCATGTCGGGGTGGATTTCATGTACACTCTTGGCGTGATTATCTGGCCGGCAGCTACTTTATAGAGGAGTTTTTAATGTCGTCTTTTTCTACCCCTGCGTTCACCTGTTGTGATTTATGTGATGGCAATGAAGCTAAACTGGCGGATGGCAGTATGCATGTTTTGCCGCCCGTGTTTGTGCATTTTGGTCAGTCGGTCCGGTTTTCCGGTCCTGCCTACACGGTAAAAGTATTTGAAGATAATGTATTGGTGCGTGCAGTACTGGAACAGGCAGGCGAGGGGCGGGTGCTGGTTGTTGATGGTGGTGCCAGCATGCGTTGCGCTTTGGTCGGCGGGATGCTGGGTGTTTTGGCAGAAAAAAATGGCTGGTCCGGCATTGTCGTGCACGGTTGTGTTCGTGATTCGGTCGAGTTAAATGCATGCAGGATCGGGATACGTGCTTTAGGAACGCACCCGCAACGCAGTATTCGTAAGGGCATGGGAGATCAGCGAATTCGTATTAATATTGCCGGTGTTGCTGTTAGTCCCGGTGACTGGATTTATGCCGATGAGGATGGTATCGTCGTCGCTAATCAGCAATTGCTTTGAAGGAATTGTGAGAAAACTAAATACGGATTTATTGGCGCTTAGAAGGTAAGGGCGCATTGATTCCGGGGTGTTGAAACGGGAAGCGGATACAGCTTCCCGTTTTATTTTTGTATCCGGGTTCAGATGGTATGGTGCATTCCGGTTAAGCCAAAAAAAGAAATACAGTTGGCTTTTTGTGAAAATCCGGTAATTTTTTATCGGCTAAGCGTGTTTTCCAATAAGCAATAGGATGAGTTTGAATTTGTTCTGTAGTGAGACTCAGATCTGTTGCGATACATAATTCAGTAGCAGGATGGCAGGTCTGGCAAAGCGCTTCCAGTAACGCTGCGTTACGGTAAGGCGTTTCAATAAATAATTGCGTTTGCCTGTCTTTGCGTGATCGTTGTTCCAGCTCGGTCAGACGTTTGCTGCGTTCTGCGGCATCCGTAGGTAAGTAGCCATTAAAGGCAAAGCTTTGTCCGTTCAGGCCACTTGCCATCACCGCGAGTAATAAGGAAGACGGGCCGACCAGCGGGCGTACCATAATGCCGTGCTGGTGTGCCAGCCGAACCAGATTTGCTCCGGGATCAGCTACCGCAGGAACACCTGCTTCTGAAATTAAACCACCATCCATGCCAGCCAGCAGCGGTGCTAATAATTCCGGCAACGCTGTTGCTTTCGTATTCACGTTGAGTTCAGCGATAGTCAATTCCTGCAGGGGCTTAGCCAGCGGGAAGTTGGCGCTGACCAGCTTCAGGTAAGCGCGGGTTGTTTTTGCATTTTCTGCAATAAAATAATCAAGTTGCGCCGTAATTTTTTGTACTTCAACCGGAATGACATCAAACAAAGGGTGTTGCGGATGGGCGATGCCCAGTGTGTTGGGTAAAAGATAAAGGGTACCTGCTTGCATGGCAACTAATTTTCTAAAATAAATTGGTAAAAAAGTAATGGTGCGGAGCTTGATCAGCTGTGCTTCCCGGAATTCGTCATATGCTTATCGGCGATGAACTTTCATGATTTTTTGTTGCTCACGCTGCCAGTCCCGTTCTTTTTCACTTTCGCGCTTATCGTATTGCTTTTTACCCTTGGCCAGACCAAACTGAAGTTTAATCAGGCCTTTGCTGAAGTGCATGTTTAGCGGAATCAGCGTATAGCCGGCACGTTCTACTTTGCCAACGACTTTATTGACTTCGTTTTTATTTAATAATAGTTTGCGGGTTCGCAATGCTTCCGGACTGATATGGGTTGACGCTGTGGCAAGTGCGCCAATATGTGCGCCGAAAAGAAACACTTCATTATTTTTAACAATAACATAGGCTTCTTTGAGCTGCACCCGACCGGCACGAATGGCTTTAACTTCCCATCCTTGCAAAACGATACCAGCTTCAAATTGTTCTTCGATGAAATAATCGTGAAAGGCTTTTTTGTTATCAGCAATACTCATTGGGGGCAAGTCGGTTAAAATTTCGGATTAAGGCGGTTTGCCCCAATCTATTTACACATGGTTTATAAAAAATGGCAGTTGTACAAAAATCGGTTTTAGTCGGTTATAGCGCCGAACAAATGTTCGCTTTGGTCGATACAGTAGAAAACTATCCCCAATTTCTTCCATGGTGTGGTGGGGTGGAAGTGCATCGGCGTGATGTACAGAGCCTTGAGGCTACCCTGAATATCAACTTTCATGGTGTGCGCCAGAGTTTTACCACAGAAAACACTAATTCTGCACCCAGTTTAATGAAAATGAAATTGGTTTCGGGGCCGTTTAAGCAATTGGACGGCACCTGGATTTTTAAACCGTTACGCGCTAATGCGTGCAAAATCGAATTTGAGTTGCATTACGAATTCTCAAGCAAGATTTTAGAGCATTTAATTGGCCCTGTGTTTAGTAAAATTGCCAATAGCTTTGTGGATGCATTTTGCTCACGTGCTGAAAGTATCTATGGCGCGTGAATTAATCATTCCTGTACAAGTGTGCTGCGTGATGCCGGAGCAGCAATTTTTGTGTACATTGGACGTTGCGGAGCACAGTACCATTGCCCAGGTTATCCGTATGAGCGGTATTGCGCTGCCCGGTACCGACATTCAGCAGCTTAAGGTTGGTATCTACGGCAAAATCAGAACGCCGGATACGGTGGTCAGGGCGCATGACAGGATAGAAATCTACCGGCCTTTGCAGGCGGACCCGATGGAGGCGCGCCGCAGAAGGATAGTCAAAAAGGCGGGTTAGTCTGCGTTAAGTTCAGTAAGCCCGGCAAGTTATTTGCATTCCTCAGCCCGTTTCTGAACAATGCGTTGTTCGTCTGCACGTTGTGTATCGCTCATGTAACTTTGCTCACCGTCAGGGCCGGTTTGTTTAATACGTTCACCTGAGCTGAGGCTTTGCTGGTAACTTGCTATTCGTCTGCAATTATCATTTTTATCCGCTATTTTTTTTGCATCGTCAGCGGCCTTTTTATTTTTTTCTTCGCGCTCGGCTCTTTGTTTGTTAAACATAAGCTCTTGTTCTGCAATCGTTTTAGGTTTTTTTATTTCGCCCGGCACGGCGTCATGGCCGGCAGGCGTGCTGTCAGAAGTGCTGGTGGTTTTGTCCGGACTCCGTAAAATTTTACTTTTTGGAACGGTGATGGGTGGTGGCTGATCTGAAAATTGCTTATGGCCTTTGTCGTCCAGCCAGACGTATTGTGCTATTGCGTTGCTGGTCATAAGGGCAGTGGCGATTGCTATCCAGCACTTGTCGCTAAAAAATAACTTCATGTTAATCATTTCACTAAGTTTAAGGAATCCGCGCTGATCTTCACTGTGTTATAGCACGAATTTTGTCAGAGTATGCCTGTTGTGCCTGCCAATATTAAAAAGCAGTTATTTTAATGTTGGCTGTGCGGTGGGGACGGCTTATTTTTATGGGTGGCATTGCATTCTGCCGGAATGATCCTGATTACGTCAGCATAGTTTTGTTTTTTTGTCTTTTTTAACATTGAATGTAAGAAAAATACAGGATAAACGCTGTCATATTGGAGCATACAACACTAACAAGACATATTTCTGTATAATTCGCTTTTGCGCCTATAGGAAATACTATGCGTCTTCTCCAAAAAGCACTCACTTTCGACGATGTGCTGTTAGTACCAGCTTATTCAGATATTCTTCCCAAAGACACTGACCTTGCCACGCGGTTAACGCGCAACATCACTTTAAATATTCCTTTGCTGTCAGCCGCAATGGATACCGTTACCGAGGCGCGCCTGGCAATTGCTATGGCGCAAGAGGGTGGTATTGGTATTATCCATAAAAATCTGACGCCTAAAGAACAAGCCCGAGAAGTTGCTAAAGTCAAACGATTTGAGTCCGGTGTGTTGCGTGATCCGATCACGATTCCGCCAGATATGACCATTCGTGATGTGATTGCCCTGTCTCAGCAACACGGCATCAGCGGTTTTCCTGTTGTCGAAGGTAATACGGTCGTTGGTATTATCACCAATCGCGATTTACGTTTTGAACGTGAACTGGATGCGCAGGTACGCGACAAAATGACTCCGCGTGAAAAATTAGTTTGCGTGGATGAAACAGCCGATGTGGCTGAAGCCAAGCGTTTGATGAATAAACACCGTCTGGAACGGGTGTTGGTCGTTGATGCCGCTTTCCAGTTGCGCGGTCTGATTACCGTTAAAGATATTCAAAAATCCACAGAGCATCCGTTTGCTTCAAAAGACAGTCAGGGCAAATTGCGTGCAGGCGCTGCCGTCGGTGTGGGTCCTGATAACGATGAACGTATCGATTTATTAGTGAAAGCCGGTGTGGATGTGATCGTCGTCGATACAGCCCACGGTCATTCCAAAGGTGTTTTGGATCGTATTCGCTGGATTAAAACAAATTATCCG
>CAIWPG010000355.1 GCA_903914535.1 uncultured Oxalobacteraceae bacterium | reverse complement strand
CAAATTCGACCATGCCGTGGATGCAGCGGAAACACCGTTGACGGTGAAGATTGTGGAACGCAACCTGCGGCTGTGGATGAAGGCTTGACACGCAGGCTGCGACTGGAGATGAGCGCGAAATGACGACCGACGATACTTTGCCGTATCGCTGGTCAGTGGTTTACGCCGGTCAGCTAATACCTGTACGCCGCGTTGCACAGCGGGGCGGGCGCTGATTAAATCAAACCAGCGTTTTGCATGAGGAAAATCAGCCCAGTCTATGCCCTGGTTTTCCCAGGAGCGTGTCCATGGAAAAGTGGCGATGTCGGCAATACTGTAATTCTCACCCGCCAGATAAGTGGTTTTTGCTAATTGCCGGTCAATGACACCATATAAACGTTTCGCTTCATTTGTGTAGCGGTTTATGGCGTAAGGAATCGGCTCTGGTGCGTAAATGCGAAAGTGGTGTGCCTGCCCGAGCATAGGGCCAAAGCCACCCATCTGAAACATCAGCCACTGAATGATGTTATTTTTTTCGCGCAGATTATTACCTAAAAACAGGCCGGTTTTTTCTGCCAGATACAGCAGAATGGCGCCCGATTCGAACAGGGAAATGGGTTCACCATCCGGGCCGTCGGAATCTACGATAGCCGGGATTTTATTATTCGGTGAAATTCGTAAAAAATCAGCATTAAATTGCTCACCAGTGCCGATGTTGATTGCTGTAAGCTGATAATCCAGGCCGCATTCTTCCAGCATGATGTGAATTTTGTGGCCGTTGGGTGTAGGCCAGGAGTAGAGATCAATCATAATGGCTATCCTATAGGTTGATTATTGTTGAGTGCCATAATGCCGGTCAGCAGGCGATATGCCTTCCAGAGCCAGGCACATCCCCAGATTAAAAAGGCCAGCGGGATACCAACGATGGTAATAAATGCTATCCAGCCGGCGATAATGCAGATCAGGTAAATCCAGAATGAAGAAATTTGCCAGTTATGGTGGCTGTACACGAAAGTGCCGAGAGCTTCCCGACGTTTGATGTAACTTAATATCAGTGGAATAAAAGACAATGCCCCAAAGGTAAATAACAGGCTGATGCCATGAAAAATATAAAACCACCAGGCAAAATTTTTGATGGAATTAAGTTTGCTGTCAAACACGAGTTCTTGAGACATTGTTACCTCATTGATCAATTAATTACTAGTTAAGCACATTAAGCACACCATCCAGTCCGACAAAATTAAAGGCAATATCCGCCCTGGCACGTACCACCGGCTTTGCACGGAAAGCAACAGACAAGCCTGCAATCCCCATCATCGCCAAATCGTTTGCACCATCGCCCATGACAATAGCCTGCCCGGATGTAATGCCAAGCTGAGTGCAAATATTCTCTACAGTACGACGTTTTTCTTCGGCATCAACGATGTCACCAAGCACGCGTCCGGTGAGTCTGCCATCGCTAATCTCTAACTGGTTGGCATGACTATAGCTAAGTCCAAGGCGGGATTTGATACGATCTGTAAAAAATGTGAATCCGCCCGATACTAACAGAGTCGGTATGCCTGCAGCTTGTACGGCATTCAGCATGGCGCTTGCGCCTAATGATAACTGCACACGTTCATCGTAAACTTGTTGCAGTGCACTGGCTGGTAATCCTTTTAATAAGGCAACACGTCTGGTCAGACTTTCAGTAAAAACCAGTTCGCCGCGCATAGCTGCTTCGGTAATGGCGGCCACTTGTGGTTTTAAGCCCTGCATATCGGCGATTTCAT
>CAIWPG010000354.1 GCA_903914535.1 uncultured Oxalobacteraceae bacterium | reverse complement strand
TGGAAAGAAATAAAGAGTAAAGAGTTTTAACCAATTTATACAAAAGTAAAATGTCAAAAATACTCCATGTGGGCATGGGAAATTCTCCGGCGATTTCCAGAGAACTTGCCAAGCTCGGTCCTTATCGGTTCATTGATTGGACAGGATACATGGAGCTTGGTGTTGGCGCAAAAGATCTTTTGCAAAGAGACATCATAAAAAACTCCGAACAGTGCTGCGCGCATGCGCGTTTCGGCTTCTTTACTCAGCTTCTGACTCCGCTGGCAAATTAACGGCACGGGCAGGTACGACCGTAGAGATAGCGTGTTTGTAAACCATTTGCGTTACCGTGTTGCGTAACAGCACCACGTATTGATCAAATGATTCGATATGACCTTGTAATTTAATTCCATTAACCAGATAAATTGATACTGGAATATGCTCTTTGCGTAACGCATTCAAAAATGGGTCTTGTAACAATTGCCCTTTGTTGCTCATAGCAGCTCCATAATGTTGTTGTGATGTGGAGTTGAGGACATTTCGGCATTTTTCAATGCCTGTCCCAAAAAAGTTCTGTATTAAGTATATACGAGCAAATAGCCCGCATTCTAAAAAACTCAGTGATGTGCTTATTTTTCTTGTTTTGAATACGGATTTTTACTTGATTTCATCTCGATTCGCAACGGTGTACCTACCAGTGAAAAAGTTTCCCTGAAATGTTTTTCCAGATAGCGTTTATATACATCGCCAATGGAGTCCAGAGCATTACCATGAATCACAATAATAGGCGGATTCTGACCACCCTGATGCGCATAGCGCAATTTAGGACGGATTGACCCTTTACGCTTAGGCTGTTGATGTTCCACAGCCTCAATCAGTGCCCGTGTCAGTTTCGGCGTGGAGAGATTTGCCGTTGCTGCCGCATACGCCTGATTGACTGATTTCATCATCGGTGCAATTCCGGACGATTTGAGCGCTGAAACAAAATGAAATTTTGCAAATGATAAAAAGCCTAGTTTTCGCTCCAGATCTGTTTTGATTTCATCGCGTCTGTCGCTTTGCAAGCCATCCCATTTATTTACGCCAACCACAAGAGCACGTCCTGATTCTAAAATAAATCCGGCAATGTGGGCATCCTGTTCTGAAATATCTTGCTGAGCATCAAGCAGCAACAAAACAACATTGGCTTCTGAAATGGACTGCAGTGTTTTAACTACAGAAAACTTTTCAATGGCTTCAAACACTTTTCCGCGACGACGTATCCCGGCAGTATCAATTAACGTGTATTGTTGTCCGTCTCGCTCAAAAGAAATTTCAATCGAGTCACGTGTAGTACCCGGCATATCAAAAGCAATCACACGCTCTTCACCCAGCAGCGTATTGACCAAAGTTGACTTACCTACATTCGGGCGTCCGACAATAGCTAATTTAATACCACGATCCTGCTGTTCAGGCTCATCTGCTTCGGTCCTCTGGGAAAAAGCAATATCTAATGCTTCTGTCACCAGATCCGCAACGCCATCGCCATGTGCTGCAGAGATCACATAGGGATCTCCCATACCCAGCTCATAAAAATCAGCAGTAACCGAGGTGTACCTCATTCCTTCCGATTTATTTACGACCAGCATGACAGAACGACCTGATTTACGCAAAAAGTCGGTAATGGTTTTATCGTGCGGTGTCAAACCCTGACGCCCGTCAACAATAAAGACCACTACGTCAGCTTCTGCAACAGCTTGTTTCGTTTGCTTGGCCATCTCATACATAATGCCTTCTTTAGCTACCGGCTCAAAACCACCGGTATCAATAACTAAAAAAGGGCGTTCGCCCACGCGACCCTCACCGTAGTGACGATCACGGGTCAGACCAGGCATATCAGCAACAAGCGCATCACGCGAACGTGTCAGCCGATTAAACAGCGTGGATTTTCCGACATTAGGTCGGCCTATAAGTGCAATTACCGGCTTCATCAAATCAATCGATCGCAAATGCGACGACTTCTCCTGCTTTAGTTTGAAAAACAACATTAGACCCAAGGACCAACGGTGTCGCCGCTATGGCGCTTCCATCGGTACTAGCCCGGGCTAAAAAGGAACCATCTTCACGGGACAGAAAATGAACATAACCACTCGCGTCAGCAACAGCAACTGCCCGGCCAAATGAGACAGGAGCGGAGAGCTGGCGATAAGCCAGTTTCTCATTTTTCCATTCACTCAGACCGGCACTCCGGCTAAACGCGCTTACAGCGCCGCGATCACTTGCAGCAAATACAAAACGCTCATCAACACTCACACCCATATCTGCTGATA
Source organism: uncultured Oxalobacteraceae bacterium (assembly GCA_903914535.1). Classification (GTDB taxonomy): domain Bacteria; phylum Pseudomonadota; class Gammaproteobacteria; order Burkholderiales; family Burkholderiaceae_D; genus Solimicrobium. The sequence continues at coordinate 2,846 of CAIWPG010000354.1, read as the reverse complement.
AGGTTTTACTCCAGCGTGCCGTTCCGTTCTTAACATCAAAACAGGCAACACGCCCCTGATAGGCAATGGCACACACATCAGGACCATACACGACAGGTACACCGGATACATCAGCAACCCGCTCCAGATCTGTCGCGCCACGCGGTTCGCCGACGACAGCTTCCCACCGCAAACCACCGTTGACAAGAGCCAGGGCTACTAACTTACCACCAGGTAAAGCAACAAGCACATTATCGCCATTGATCACCATACCAGCCGGACTACGCAAAGTCAGTGCAGGCAAGGTACGTTCGACAACCCAGCGACGTACACCGGTCAGCGCATCATACGCAGCAATGTGATTATCGACACTCCGGATAACAACAACCCCGCCGCCGATGACCGGTGCGGATAAAATATCGCTGGATGCCTGCGCCTTCCAAAGCAGTTTCCCATCCGCATCGTAAACAAACAATTTACCTTTTTCTCCCGCCACGGCCAGTGTCGTCGCATTGGCACCGACGCCCGCAGTCAGCGATGATTCTGCTTTTATTTTCCAGACAATATGCCCGGTAGCTGCATTTACCCGCAACAATGTACCATCCGCAGAAGCGGTCAGGACATCACCGGCCATCTCAGCAGGAGAAAATACATAATTTTCTGAGGAACCGACCTTAACTGACCATGCTGTTTTCACAGCCATTGCAGGCTTAAATTCAACTAATGTAGCCGGCGGATTTTTCGGCTCTTTTGCAAAAAAAGACGAGCAAGCAGAAAGCGATGCGACAGCACCAATACATACCAACTTTGTAATTCTATGCATAGCTTCATTCACCTTATTTAGTGACAACTTTTTCTGGCGAACCGCCAAGTGCATCCAGTTTTAATTGAATCAGTTGACGGGCAGGATTTTTATCCGTGCCTGAATCCAGTGCCAGCTGATATGCAGCACGTGCTTCATCCGTTTTAGATTGTGCGGCCAAAACATCGCCCTTACGGTCAGCCACAACGACTGCCATCTCAGCCGGAAAATCACCCGATAACAGTTTGATTGCTGCATCATACGATTTTTCGTCAAGTAAAATACCCGCCAGACGCACTTTGGCTAAGGCCTGATACTCTGCCGTTTTTCCGTGTTCCTGAACCCACTGCAATTGCTTTTTGGCAGAAACTGAATCGTTTGCATCAAAAGCGCTTTTCGCAGCCAGCATACTCGCCATTTGCGCATAGGCAGTCCCCGAAAACTTATCTTGCATATCAGTAACAGCACGCAATACTTTGGCGGCGTCTTTATCCTGCACGTACTTTTGCACCTCGTCATATAACTGTGCAGCCTGACCGGCTTGCCGGGACTGATAGATTCCCCATCCTTTCCAGACAGAAAATACGGATAAAACGGCAATCAGCAACCAGGTAATAAGATTACCGTAACGCTTCCACCATGCTTTAAGGGATTCGAGTTGCTCTTGTTCTTCGTGATCGTATGCCATGTGCTTATCTGCTTATGTAGAAATTAATGATGCGTATGATGACAATGTTCATGGTCATGATCATCGCTTCCTGTCATTTGATCGACCATATAATCAACTACAGTATCAAATGGTACGGTAGCCTGATTATTTTTTTCATCTTCAGAACGCATCGCTTTGACCATGGCCACGCCCTGCGCCATTTCGTCTTCACCAACAATAATGGCAAATGCAGCACCGCTGGCATCAGCGCGCTTCATTTGCGATTTAAAGCTACCAATACCTGTAGCAGATGCGCAATGTAGCACAACATCCAGTCCGGCATCACGCAATCTTTCTGCCAGCACGAACGATTGCAGTTGCGCCTCCGCCCCCTGATGAACCAGATACACATCACATTGATTTGGCACATGCGCCTCACCGGCCAGCTTCATTAACTCAAGAATACGTTCTATCCCCATGCCAAATCCGCACGACGGCGTCGGTTTTCCGCCGAACATAGTCACCAGTGTATCGTAGCGTCCGCCGGCACAAATAGTCCCTTGTGCACCCAACTCATCGGACACCCATTCAAACACGGTGCGATTGTAGTAATCCAAACCACGTACCAAGCGATTATTTACTGTAAACGGAATACTGTTGTGGCGCAAAATTGCCTGTACGCCTTCAAAATGCGCCAGTGATTCAGCCCCCAGATAACTGAGTAATTTCGGCGCTTTATTTACCAGGTCTTGCATGGCCGGATTTTTGGTATCCAGCAGGCGCAACGGGTTGGAATACAAACGACGCAACGCTTCTTCATCCAGCAAGTCTTTGTGCTCTTCAAAATACGCAATTAAATCCGCACGGTGCATGCTGCGTTCGTTTGCATCTCCGATTGAATTCAGTTCCAGCCGGACATCCTGTAAGCCCAGATCATCCCAGAGACGCTGGCACATCATAATCAGTTCAGCGTCAATATCCGGACCGGCAAAGCCGAGTGCTTCAGCACCCATCTGATGAAACTGGCGGTAACGGCCGCGCTGTGGCCGTTCATGACGAAACATAGGGCCGGTGTACCACAAGCGTTTAGGACCGTCGTATGTCAGGTTATGCTCAATGGCTGCTCTGACGACACCGGCTGTATTTTCCGGACGCAGGGTCAGCTTATCCCCGTTCATGGAATCTTCAAACGAATACATTTCTTTTTCAACGACATCCGTCACTGCACCCAGACCACGCGCGAATAATGCCGTTTGCTCCACAATAGGGGTACGGATTTGCTGAAAACCATAGCTTTTAAAAACAGATTGCGCTGTATTTTCAAATAACTCCCACAAGGGAGCATCGGCAGGCAACATATCATTCATGCCTTTTATTGCCGCAAATTTTTCTATTTTTTCTATTTTTTTATTTTCT
>CAIWPG010000353.1 GCA_903914535.1 uncultured Oxalobacteraceae bacterium | reverse complement strand
TGCACTCGACGCACAATGGGAGCGCGCCCTCGCATCGCATTACGGTAAGCTTATGGTCATTGACGACCTAGCTGACCGGAACCATGCCTGCGATTTGCTCCTTGACCAGACCTTTGGACGAGACGCCGCGGACTACCATTCACTCGTACCAGGCGACTGCAAGCTGCTGTGTGGTTCGCAGTTCGCGTTGCTGCGCCCCGAGTTTTCTGCCCTGCGCCCGTACAGTCTACAACGCCGCGAACGGCCGGCCTTAAGAGTACTAATGATCACCATGGGCGGGGTTGACAAAGACAACGTCACCGGGCAGGTATTGCAAGCGCTTAGCACCTGTAACTTGCCAGCAGATTGCCAAATCACTGTTGTAATGGGCGCTGCGGCGCCTTGGTTGGATGAGGTTCGGACGCAGGCCCTAGGGATGTCCTGGCCTACCCAAGTGCTGGTCGGCGTCAGCAACATGGCAGAATTGATGGCTGACAGCGATCTGGCGATCGGGGCAGCCGGTGCGACATCTTGGGAGCGGTGCTGCTTAGGTTTGCCCACTGCATTGATAGTACTGGCCGATAACCAGCGCTTCGCAGCTGCCCTTTTGGAGAAAAAGGGCGCAGTCAAAACGATGTTGCTAGGTACAAATTTGATGGCTCAGTTATCAGCCATTATTGATGAAGCTACTACCTCGACAGAATATCTAAAAAAAATCTCACTTTATGCTAGCTCAAGTACCGATGGACAGGGTTGCGCGAATGTAGTCGACTTTCTAATCGAGAATGGATAGATCAAGAAGTATTTATGAAAGTACCAAAATCAAATATTACGCCAGTTACTTATGACTTGATCGAAAAAATAAGGCAGTGGAGAAATTCTCCTCGTATACGTGAGAATATGCTCGACGACACCATGATTGAACCTCTTCAGCAACAACAATGGTTTGAAAACTTAGCCAAAAGCAAAGATAAACAATACAAAGTTTTCCATCAAGAATCCAGACCTATTGGCATGCTTTATTTTGCAGAAATAAACGATAAGTCCTGTTCATGGGGCTGCTATCTTGGCGAGGAAGCGGTATGGCCTGGGACTGGAATTCTGTTATCTTTAGCCGCACTTGATTACGCATTTAATGTGCTGAAGGTTGAGTGCTTATTTGCAGAGGTTTTCGAAACAAATTTGTCCCCTATTAACATGCACAAGGCTTTAGGTTATTCGGCCAATCCAGATAAGTTGGTATCTACTAAGGGTGGAAAGAAAGTTGTTTTGAAATGCTTTGAATTTCAGAGGCCTGATTGGGAGATAAAAAAAGAAATAATCTTTGCTAAGCTACCTAAGCAAATAAGGCAAGCAGCAGATTTCATTGTTTTTAATTGAAAGGTATTAAATGAAAGATAAAATCCTATCCTTGATGAATGAAATTGCATCCGATAACGGCGTGGAGCTCAACCGGCAAATTGACTTCGATACTGTATTATTGGAAAGTGGCCTTGATTCACTTGGTTTTGCGATTCTTATAGCTCGTCTTGAGGAAGAGCTTGGTTATGACCCCTTCACCATGATGGATGAACCCATCTATCCGCAAAAATTTGGTCAGCTAGTTGAGGTTTACCAACGTTTTGCACCATGACTTGTTTGAATTTAGACGCAGCGTTACAGAGCTTGCCGTCTTCGCGTCTATGCCTTATTGCTGGAAATGAGCAATTCACTATCGGTGAAATTCTAGACAAGGCTCGAATGTGGCGCGCCAGTATGGCGGAGGTGAAGGGCGCACGTATTGCGCTGCTTGGTCTTGCACCGCTGGAGTTCCTGTTGGCACTTATTGCACTTGATGGTCATGCAGCAGAAATCCTCCTCCTCCCTTCGTCGCTAGACAGTGCTACAGTCGATAAGCTTACTGCCCAGGCAGAAACTACACATGTATTGGCACCTGGCCATACTCGGTGGTACCAAATCCGCGCTGTTACGGCCAAGCAGTCCCGCACGGAGCCAACCCGTTGGGTATTAGCGACTTCAGGTACTACGGGTACTCCCAAGTTGATAGAACATCAATTTACAACGCTAACCCAAACAG
>CAIWPG010000352.1 GCA_903914535.1 uncultured Oxalobacteraceae bacterium | reverse complement strand
CTTATTCTGCAGGCGTTGAGCCGGTGACGACAATTACGTGTAAGCGTGCCAGTCCCGATTCTGCGCTTTTTGTCGGCTCTGGTAAGGCGGATGAAATTGCTCATGCTGTTCTTGACGCGGGGCTTGAGCTTGTTATTTTTAATCACGCGTTAAGTCCGGCACAGCAGCGTAATCTTGAGCGGCAATTAGCTATCCGGGTTTTAGACCGAACCAGCCTGATTCTGGATATATTTGCGCAACGTGCCAAGAGTCATGAGGGTAAAGTTCAGGTTGAGCTGGCGCAGTTGCAGCATCTGGCAACGCGACTGATCCGGGGCTGGACCCATCTTGAGCGGCAAAAAGGCGGGATTGGTTTACGCGGTCCCGGTGAAACCCAGCTTGAAACCGATCGCAGGCTGATCGGTGAGCGAGTCAAAGCACTGCGTTCCAGACTGGAGAAATTGCAAAAGCAGCGCGAAACACAACGGCGTTCAAGAGAGCGTAGTCGCGTTTTTTCAGTTTCTCTGGTTGGTTATACCAATGCAGGCAAGTCGACCTTGTTTAATGTGTTGACCAAAGCGGGGGTTTATGCGGCAAACCAGTTGTTTGCCACTCTGGATACTACCTCACGCCGCGTTTATCTGGGTGATGTGGGGCAGGTTGTGGTATCCGATACTGTTGGTTTTATCCGGGAATTGCCGCATCAGCTGGTCGCTGCATTTCGCGCCACATTAGAAGAAACCATACATGCGGATTTATTGTTGCATGTAGTGGATGCCGGTAGTCCGGCGCGTATGGATCAGATAGAGCAAGTTAATCATGTGTTGAAAGAGATTGGCGCAGATCATATTCCCCAGCTATTAGTGTGGAATAAGATTGATCTTGCTGACTTAGCTCCGGGTACCGGGCGTGATGAGTATGATAAAATTCAACGTGTCTTGTTAAGCGCAAAAACGGGTGAAGGTATGGACGGATTGCGTGATGCGCTCAGAGAATATGCAGGGCAACTTGGATTTGGTACGGCGTATGAGCAGTTCGAAGTTAGTGAAGGTGATGCCTTGCCGGAGTAAGTGTTCAGGCCGGGTTTTGATCTTGTTTTAACGGGCATTGACCTGATTGGGTTAAATCAGCCCCGCCCTTTATTTAAATCGGAAGACCGCAGAATGGTTGTTTCATTTTTTAAAAAAATTGGAGTAATGCTTTCTCTGAACGACCCCAAGTGGGGTGGTGGATCAGGGAATGATAAAAACGGAAATAAAATGAATAAACCAGGAGAAGGTCCGCCAGATCTGGAACAATTATGGCGCGATTTTAATCAGCACATTAATAAATTACTTGGTGGTAAAGGCCGTGATGGCGGTGGCGGATTTTCACCTGAATCTTCCGGCGCTAAAATTGGCGCGGGAATGATTGTCCTCGTTGTGGTTTTTCTCTGGCTGATCAGTGGGTTTTTTGTGGTTCAGGAGGGGCAGACCGGTGTGGTGCTGACCTTCGGCAAGCACAGCCACGATACGCCGTCCGGTTTTAACTGGCGCTGGCCTTATCCTATACAAAGCCATGAAATAGTCAATATTTCACAGGTGCGTACCGTTGAAGTCGGCTATCAGTCCAACGTGAAAAACAAATTGCCTAAAGAGGCACTGATGCTGACCGACGATGAAAACATCATCGATATTCAGTTTGCAGTGCAATACAAATTAAAGAGTGCTGCTGACTGGATTTTTAATAATCGCGATCAGGAAGCAACAATCAAGCAGGTGGCAGAAACATCGATCCGTGAAGTCGTCGGGCGCAGTAAGATGGACTTCGTACTTTATGAGGGCCGTGAAAAAGTCGCTTTTGACGTGAGTCAGTTAATGCAGCAAATTCTGGATCGTTATAATTCTGGCGTGCAGGTTACTAATGTTACCATGCAGGGAGTGCAGCCGCCTGAGCAGGTACAGGCCGCATTTGATGATGCCGTGAAAGCCGGACAAGATCGTGAACGGCAAAAAAATGAGGGTCAGGCTTATGCGAATGATGTGATTCCCAAGGCGCGCGGCGCTGCGGCACGTTTGCAGCAGGAATCACAGGCGTATCAGGCACGTGTGGTGGCTAATGCAGAAGGTGATGCCGCACGTTTTAAGCAGGTATTGACCGAATATCAGAAAGCACCTGCTGTAACACGTGACCGCATGTACCTTGATACTATGCAGCAAATTTTTTCGAATACCACGAAATTAATGGTTGATACTAAGAACGGTAATAATATGATTTACCTGCCCCTTGATAAATTAATCGGACAAACATTGTCTGCTGAACCTGCAGCAGCTAAAACGGCAGCCAGTCCTGCTGTGGCGGCAGACGCGGCAGGAGCAAGCGATTTGTTGCACCAGCGCGATACACACGCACGTGATCGTGAGGGGCGATAATGAATAAATTAATTTCTACTGTCATTGCTCTTTTCATCGGCTTACTGCTGTTTTCCTCTACCGTATTTGTTGTCGATCAGCGTCAGTATGCGATTGTTTTTGCACTTGGCGAGCTTAAAACTGTGATTAGTCAGCCCGGTTTATATTTTAAAATGCCACCGCCGTTCCAGAATGTTGTTTTTTTGGATAAGCGCATTCTGACCATTGATTCTGCAGAGTCGGATCGCTTCATTACTGCGGAAAAGAAAAATATTCTGGTTGATTCTTTTGTCAAATGGCATATCACGGATCCTAAGCTCTACTACATCAGCTTTAGTGGTGAAGAGCAACGTGCCAGAGATCGTATGACGCAAATTGTGAAGGCTGCGCTGAATGAAGAAATTACCAAGCGTACCGTGCGTGACGTTATTTCCGGTGAGCGCAGTAAAGTAATGGATGCATTGCGCACTAAGGTAAGTACTGAAGCGAAGCAAATTGGTGTTGAAATTTTAGATGTCAGACTCAAACGAGTTGAGTATGTTGAAGAAATTAATAATTCTGTCTATGACCGCATGAAAGCCGAGCGTACCCGTGTTGCCAATGAATTACGTTCAACCGGATATGCTGAATCTGAAAAAATACGTGCCGATGCCGATAAGCAAGGTACTGTTATCCTGGCAGAAGCTTATCGCGATGCAGAAAATGTACGTGGTGATGGTGATGCGCGCGCCAGCCGGATTTATGCGCAGGCATTTGGGCAGAATCCCGAATTTTATAAGTTTTACCGAAGTTTGGAGGCATACCGCGCTAGTTTTAAAAGTAAAAGCGATGTGGTGGTCATGGATCCGAATTCTGAATTTTTTAAATATTTTAAAGCGCCCGGACAAACTAAATAGGTCTGTTTTGGCACCTTGATGT
>CAIWPG010000351.1 GCA_903914535.1 uncultured Oxalobacteraceae bacterium | reverse complement strand
GTTCAGCAAAGATTCGGCGGCTGTTTTTTGCCAGTCCGGCATAGACCCGCCCGCATCAAAAACCTCAATATGTGAAACGACTGACAGCATCCGGTCCCGAACTTCTTTCTGAAATCCATTCATGACTGACAGGACAATAATCAGTGCTGCCACACCCAGGCCAATACCCGCCATCGAAATTAACGAGATAAATGAAATAAAACTATTACGACCACTACGCCGGCCAGCGCGGGTATACCGTAAGCCAATCTGCCACTCAAATGGCAGGTTTTTAAAAAAATTCAATATGGTCTCCCAAGAATAGCCAGCAGTGTGCCATATAAACCTATAATGGCGGCATGAGTCATGCACAAATTATTATTCCTTTTGGCCTCCCTCCCGCTGAACATGCCCGGGATCTGGTTCAAACACTAACAAGCCGTTGCCCGCAACGTGGTCTGGCTACATTGCTGTCACGCCATTTCAATAAGTCACGTCAGCATATTGATGATTTTTCACCGGCACTCCCCCACGAACTCTGGCTAAGACAGCATCATCGTCCCAGTGAATTCAATTATCAGTGGTCCCGGCTTAACTACCCGAAGCAAGCGGAACAAGGCTGTTGGTTTATCGTCAATCCGGTGCATTTACATATTGCACAAAACCATCTGGTACTCAGCGACCACCGCCAGCTTGCTCTGCCGGAATCTGAATCCCGGCAACTATTTGATGCAGCATTGCCATTATGCCAGGAGGCTGGCGTACAACTTATCTACGGTGATGCACATACCTGGTTTTTACGCGCAGATGAATGGGCCGATTTTATAACATCCACGCCAGATGCTGCCTGCGGCCATAACATCGAAATCTGGTCCGTCAAAGGACGCAAGGAATTAGCCTGGCGCAAATTACAAAATGAAATTCAAATGCAATGGTACATCCATCCACTGAAAGAGCAACGCGAAGCGCGTGGCGACAAAGCCGTCAACGGGCTCTGGATTTGGGGCAATAGCACAATGAGCAGCTACACACCGGCAACGCATGAGAACCGGAAGCAGGCAGCATCGTCAGGCTCCACGGCGGGCACAGCCGGGGAACTGATCAACAAGCCCGGAATACTGGTATTGGATCAACTGAGTACTGCTGCACTAGCCGGTGATTGGGCCAACTGGCTGAATATGATGACGGAACTGGAAAACAACTGGTTTGTCCCGCTCCGTAGTGCGCTGAAAAATCGCAAACTAAGTCTGCTTAGCTTGCATTTAAGTAATAGCAATACCTTACTGAGCACAACAATCAGACCAGTCTCGCTGTGCCAATTCTGGCGTTCGCCGACACTATCCCATTTAGCCTGAAATAACAACGAACAACCACCATGACGACCAGCACGACCACCTCAAGCCCGCCACTGTCGCATATTCGCACGCGTCCCTACCCGTTCCGCGTTGCTGAAATGCTGCGCCAGGACGGTATGCACCCGGTACTGGCTCGCCTGTTTTCTGCACGCGGTGTAACCAGCAGCCAGGAATTGGCTGTTGAACTATCTGCCTTGCACGCACCGTCCGGGCTGTTGCATATTGATAAAGCTGCTGTATTTTTAGCGGATGCCATTGCAGCACAAAAAAAACTCGTTATTGTGGCCGATTACGATTGCGATGGTGCTACCGCGTGTGCTGTTGCCTTACGTGGCCTGCGCATGCTGGGTGCCACAGTTGATTACATTGTCCCCAACCGGTTTGAATATGGCTATGGCTTAACGCCTGAAATAGTTGATCTGACTCAACGCACCATGGCTCCGGATATTATTATCACCGTAGATAACGGCATTGCCAGCATGGAAGGAGTGGCAGAAGCGACACGACGCGGCATTGAGGTACTGGTAACAGACCACCATCTTCCCGCTGCCACACTGCCACTGGCACGCGTTATCGTTAACCCCAACCAACCAGATTGCCACTTTCCCAGCAAAAACCTGGCCGGGGTAGGTGTCATGTTCTACGTCTTGCTGGCACTGCGCGCCGAACTGCGCCAACGCGGCCGGTTTGACACGGCAACCCAGCCCAAACTGGATGTTTTGCTGGATTTAGTCGCACTGGGCACGGTCGCTGATGTGGTCAGACTGGATGCCAACAACCGGATTTTAGTCGCACAAGGCTTAAAACGCATGCGCAGCGGAAAAATGCATGCCGGTATTGCCGCCTTATTTCGTGTTGCTGCACGTAACCCACAATCCGCCAGCCCGGTTGACCTGGGCTTTGCCGTAGGTCCCAGACTCAATGCCGCCGGGCGCATGGACGACATGAAAATCGGTATTGAATGCCTGACCACCGACGATGAAGGGCGCGCCTGGACCATAGCACAACAGCTCAATACCTTGAATATGGAACGGCGGGAAAAAGAAGCCGAAATGCAAGATGGTGCACTGGCGATTTTAGATACCATAGAAGTCAGTGACAGCACGACCTTATGTGTCTTTGACGACAGCTGGCATCAGGGGGTTATCGGTATCGTCGCCTCGCGGCTGAAAGATAAATTTTATCGCCCCACCATCACATTTGCACCCGGCGGTGATGGCACCACTATAAAAGGGTCAGGCCGCTCCATACCGGGTTTTCATTTGCGGGATGCACTGGATCTGGTCTCAAAACAGCTACCCGGTCTGATACATAAGTTTGGTGGTCACGCCATGGCCGCAGGCTTAACCATCAATGCACACGACCTGCCTGTTTTTCAGTCTGCCTTCGAAGCAGTAGGAAAACACTTACTGGAACCGGCGCAACTGGAACGTCTGATCGAAACAGACGGCGCTCTTGAGGATGCCTTTTACAGTGTTGATTTCATCCATTTATTAGAACAACAGGTATGGGGACAAGGCTTTCCTGCACCATGCTTTTGTGATGAATTCAGACTCATTTCACAACGCGTTTTAAAAGAACGGCATTTAAAACTGATCCTGGAAAAAAATGGACAACGCTACGATGCCATCTGGTTCGGTCATACCGACAATCTGCCGTCCAGAATCCGGGTCGCATTCCGGCTGGATGCTAATGAATATAACGGCCTTACCCGGGTGCAATTACTGGTTGAGCATATTGAAGGGCTCAATTAAGACCAGATTCACACGCTATTTTTTCATTACACCGGCATTACGATCAGGCTGATTTTCCTGTTACTGAGAATGATGATGGGTGCGGTAGGTCTTGGGAGATACCCCAAACCAGCGTTTACAGCTACGAAAAAACGTACCCTGATCAGCAAAGCCCAGCATATACGTCATTTCACCGACTGAAAGACGCCTCTGCTCCAGATATTGCCGGGCGAGTTCGCAGCGTGTCTCATCCAGCAAGCTGAGGAACGATGTACCTTCTCCTTGCAAACGTCGCTGTAAAGTTCGCGGCCCCAGACACAGTGCACCGGCAATATCTTCCCGACGCGGCTCACCGCCTGGCAGCCTGCTGATAATCAATTCCTGAACCCGGAAACTTATCTGCTGTTCGTCCATACGCTTGATATGATGGACGGCAAATTGCGAATGAAACTTCGATAATTCCGAATTACAGGCTGGCAGTGGTAACAATAAATCAGACGACACAAGTATTAAGCGATTTCGCGGCATACTAAATTGTAAGGGACAGCCGAACGCCGCATAATATTTCTGAGGACAATCAGGAGGCGGGTAAGAAAACTCCATGCGCAGCGGCGTTAATTCATCACCGGATATCCAACGCAAAAAAGACATCAGAGTCAGAAAATCAAACTCAACACGTTGTCGCGGAACAGCCTGAGTTTCACTCAGAATATGCAGATCGACTGCAAATTCATTATCACTTTCTTCAGACAACCTGACAGTGATGGCGTCACTTACTATGCGTAAATAGCGCACCAGACATTCCAGGCTGACCCGCAAATCAGGCGATGACATCATGGCATAGCCAAGAACATCGAACGTAGCAGGCTGTATCCGTCGCAATTTCGTAATGCCCAGCTCAGGATTACCTGAACGTGTCACAGCAAGCTCCCACAAATGGCTGATTTTTTCGGAAGCACACCTGGCATCAGAATCATCCATATCCGTCATTGCTATGCCGACCTCGCTAAACAGCGCAGGTACATCCAGCCCCTGGTCAGATAATAGTGCCGCAATCCCTTTTATCCAGGCCATGGATGTTGTTTTTCCCATCACCACCTCTCTCCTTAGCAGCCCGTTATAAACCGGCATTCGCATTAACGAATTAATGGTCAGCATTAGTCCGCTTTACCTGCTCCTCATCAATCAAGACTTTTTTAGCTAATTTTCCAACCAGTGTTTTAGGCAAATCAGATCGAATCTCCAGCGCATACACCATTTCATGCTTCCCGAGACGCGACTTCAAAAAAGCACTCAACTGTCCCAGCGACAGTGGCTCCGCTCCTTTTTTTAAAGTAATAAAAGCTTTAGGAGATTCACCCCGATAGGCATCATAAACACCAATAACAGCCACCTCTGCGACCGATGGATGTTCAAAAATGGCTGACTCTATAATACGTGGGTACACATTAAAACCACCACACAATATCATGTCCTTGCAACGATCAACAATGCTGATGTAACCGTCTTCATCCATAAGGGCAATATCACCGGTACGGAAATAACCATCCGGCGTCATGGCCTCTGCCGTTGCCTGCGGATTATGCCAGTAAGCGCTCATCACATTAGGTCCCTTAATACATAACTCGCCCCGCTGACCCTGCGCTACCGGGTCAGCACTTTCGCTATCATCAACAAGACGCAATGAAATACCAGGCAATGCGGTTCCACAGGAATGTGCTTTTTGCATACCCGATGCACGGGTAAAGCACCCGGCTGCGGCAGTTTCCGTCATGCCCCACCCTTCTAATAAACGGCACCCCGATAGCTGTTCAAACTGCTGTGCCTGTGCAACGGATATCGGCGCTCCGCCAGACAGACAAAATGTCAGCGAAGTCAAATCCTGTGCATCCAGACCTGGCTTAGCCAATATCGCCGTATACATGCTGGGCACACCGGCAAATACTGTAATTTGCTGATTTTTAATCGCCCTCAACACGGCATCCAATTCAAATCTGACGTGCAACACCAGTTCGGCACCGATACATATGCCAAACAGTACATTAACGCTAAGGGCAAAAATATGGAACAAAGGCAAAACCACCAGCAAACGCTCCTGCCCCTCCTCAATGACACCAGGCTCTCCAATGCTCCGAAATTGAGCCGTAGCAGCAATCAAATTACCATGCGTAAGCATTGCGCCCTTAGGCACGCCAGTCGTACCGCCGGTATATTGCAATACAGCGAGTGTGGTAGCCGGATCACGAAATGGATATACACTAAAAACACCATCATTATCAAGTAAGCGGGCAAAGGCCAGATGTGCATCATCCCACTCAACCAAAGCCAGCAAGCCATTTTTATTCATTGTTGCACAGGTCGTTTCCGGTTGCGCACTCATTTCAGCCAGCGTACCTACTACTATTTTTTTCAAGCGGGTGGTACTGAGCATTTTATGCATTTGCGGATACAAACCAGATAAATCTAAGGTCACCATAATATCTGTTTCGCTATCTTCCACCTTATGCATTAATACGCTCTCTGCATCCAGCGGCGAATAATTAACCACCGTTCCTCCGGCTTTAAGCACGCCAAAAAAACTAATGATGTAATGCGGCGTATTCGGCAAATACAGGCCGACATGTATTCCTTGCTGAACACCAATCGACTGAAATCCGGCAGCGGCACATGCCACCAGTTTCTGCAACAACGTGCGTTATCTTCTAGGAGTTTTGCAAAAACCTCGATTGAGAAATGACTAT
>CAIWPG010000350.1 GCA_903914535.1 uncultured Oxalobacteraceae bacterium | reverse complement strand
GACGAAATCAGGCGAACCACCTTATTGACGACATGCGCATCAGGTTCAGGACTTTTCAGGGGGGCAGGCAGCGCTGGCGGCGGTCGCCGGTTTCAGGCAAAAAACAGAAGGGAATACAACAGGATGCATCCCAGGCCTGCCCCTCATCCGGGGAGCAAGCCTGGTCAGACCTCTATCTGGAATGTCCTAATGCGGCAGGACGTCGTGCCGCACCGCGTACCTGCGGTCTGGCACCCGTTGCGCGGGCGGGAGTCGCCACAGATGCTGCCAGATACGAAGCACCGCCGGAGTGGCCGTTCATTTTAAAGCTGGCAACCAGACTCGCAAGATGTCCGGCCTGATCCTGCATACTGGCAGCCGCAGCGGCGGCCTGCTCAACCAGAGCTGCATTTTGCTGAGTCATGGAATCAATTTGCGTAATGGCCTGATTTACCTGACCTATGCCGGTGCTTTGTTCACTGGATGCCGAAGTAATTTCCAGCATAATCGACGTCAGACGCTCCACGCTGATCACCACCTGATCCATTGTAGTTCCTGCCTGGGTCACCAGAGAGCTTCCTGCCGCAATGCTATTCACGGAATCATCAATCAGTACCTTGATTTCTTTGGCTGCGGCGGCACTGCGCTGCGCCAGATTACGCACTTCACTGGCCACGACCGCAAAACCACGCCCCTGCTCACCTGCTCTGGCAGCCTCCACCGCGGCATTCAGGGCCAGAATATTGGTTTGAAATGCAATGCCGTCAATCACACTGATGATATCCACAATACGTGTGGCAGATGTATTAATAACGCCCATAGTTTCAATCACTTGCGACACCACCGCACCACTCTTCTTCGCAACATCCGATGCCGTATGTGCCAGCTGGTTAGCCTTCACTGCATTTTCCGCATTTTGCGCGACCGTGGACGTCAGTTCATCCATTGACGCAGCCGTTTGCTCCAGGGAGCTGGCCTGTGACTCCGTACGCGCTGATAAATCCATATTACCGGAGGCAATCTGACCGGAAGCCGCCGATATAGTTTCTGCGCTGCCGCGGATTTCACTTATCGTTGTCACCAGGTTGGACTGCATCATGCGCATCGCATACAAAATACTGCCTTTATCATCTGAATCAGTAATTACATTGACACTCAGGTCGTTATTAGCAATACCGGTCGCAATTTGTGTTGCGTATTCAGGTGAACCGCCAATAGCACTGCGTAAATTACGATTAACAACAGACACAATAAATGACAGAAGCAGTGAAATTGCCAAAAATACTGCACCTGACTTTATGAGTGAGTGCATAAAAGCATTATCAATATCATCGGTATATACGCCGGTAGTCAGCGTCCAGCCCCACGGTTTATATGCAACGACGCGACCAAGTTTAGGAACCTGCTCCGTACTGTCAGGGCGCGTCCACATATAATTTAAAAAACCGGTGCCGCTCTCGCTTTTGCCCACACCGGCAATCGCCTTATACAGATACATCCCGCTGGCATCAGTAAAGTTTTCCATTTGACGTCCATCCATCTCAACTTTAATCGGATGCATTACCATCACACTATTAAAATCAGAAATAGAGACGTAACCTTCTTTACCGTAGCGCATGGCCTTGACCATGGCGATAGCTTGTGTTTTAGCCTGCTCAGCAGGCATAGCACCTGATGCTGCCAGGTCACCAAAATGCTTAACCACGTTAAGCGCCGCATCATCCAGGTTAATTAAATCAGCTTTACGCTCATCCAGACGCAACGCGCGCGACTGCAGCGAAAAAAATACAAAAGTAACTGAAAGACACAACAAGCTGCAAATTAAGGGAACCCACAGTTTTTGTTTAAAGGATAGTTTATTCATCACGGCCCCTGATCATTAATATTATTGTTTCTATTTTGAATGCCAATAATGTAATTGCATATATTATTGCACAATAATTACCTAACAGAAATTATTGTGAGTTACGAAGCATATCTCATCTTAAAAAAATGTGCTTATAATTACTCATATGTGAGTTAAAAATGCGACAAATACCACGGATAACGCCTTACATCGCTCAATAAAACAGGCGTGACATCCTCCGGCAATGAAATAAGCCGGAATTGCCGTGCAAAACAAGAATTAGTGGAAATCCCGGGTGGGGGGTAGGCTGAAGCAGGCGGCCAGTAATGCCGGATAGACTGACTGACCCAGCTTCAGACACGGGTTGTTGCTGACGATTTTTATCTGAAAAAAATAATCAAACGTCCTACGGCGTAGCCTGATAAGCTTTTGATAATTTACGATGCACAGCAGAAGTTTGCATAATTCGCTGCAATTGCGCCATCCATGGCTCGGTCAGGTCACGGATTTTTCGGTCATCATCTAAAATTCGCTTAATGACACGAATTTTTCTTTCACGATGCTCTTTTTCCAGCATCACAGGTGTTTCATTATTTTTAATGTCCTGCACCTGCAGGGTGCAGCTGGCCTCCAGTTTCACCAGCAAATCCCAATTACCGCGCTGAGCGGCATCCAGCATCTGATCAGTGAGGACGGCCACATTTTCATAGATAGAAATTAATTCAAGACTGTTCATGAACAGACTCCGGTCTACGCCGCAACAAAGTTAAATTTACGCGGAGCTAAGGCATCTTGCTGAGCTACAAGCACAGGTTCTTCTGCCACAGGCTGATCCGGCGCAATAGCATCCCACGCACCTTTCAGTTCACGTAACAACTTCTGTACCTCAGCCAATTTCTCGACCTGATTGTACAGATTGGCAGTCATCAATTGTCTGATCATATAACCGTACAGCGTATCCAGGTTCACCGCAAGTTCACCACCCACTTTTTTATTCAGGCTGGCACGTAAACCCTGATCCACAATAGCAATCGCATGCGAAATGGAACGACCTTTTTCCGGAATTTTCCCGGCATTCATCTGCTGTATAGCGTTCGATACAGCCATGATGGCGCCATCAAACAGCAACACGATTAATTTATGCGGATTGGCTGCAAGTACCCCGGTTTCCATACTAACTTGTGAGTAAGCATTTGCACCATTTCTAGGCGACGATCCAAACATACAACCTCCATAATATAATTTACGTACTTTATTATTTAGCCACTTGCGTGCTTACTTGCGTGCTTACTTATGTGCTTACTTATGTGCTTACCTTACGTAACTACCTGTAAACCATTTCCTCAACACCGGCTAGCGCGATGCTGCCAGTGCTGCCAGCTGCTGCGTCAAAAAAGTACTGGTGCTGGTCATTTTACTCATCGTCACATCCAGCGCAGTAAACTCAGCCTGATAATTAGCCTGAATTTGTGTATTCATCGCAGTTTCAGCGGCAATTGAAGCCTGCATATTCGTAATTGTCGCATTCAGACTCGTCGTCGCAGCGGCAATTTGTCCTGTTTTACCCAACACCGTAGTCATCAGGTTATTTAACTCGTTAGCATAACCCTGAGTGTAATTGACTGTTCCGCGCGACCCCAGATGACCGCCTGTAATCTGAATACTCAGGCCGGATGAGGCATCACCGGTCGCCCCGGTCAGCGATTGTCCTTTACCCGTGGCTGAGACGCCATTAATCGTTCCGGCCACATCCACACCATTCGCTGTCGTTGCCGCAGTCACACTTGGATCGGCACCATTCAGCGTAGTCTGCCCGTTCCCCCCGGTAATATTAGCAACAGAAGCGGAACCGTACTGACTCGATGCAATAGTTAAAATGCCGTTATTTTGCGTTACGGTAGCAGTAGAACCGGCATTACTAAACGCCGAAGTACCATTAATCGCCGTCTGTAAGGCGCTGGCCAGCGAAGTCGGCGTATAGGTGCCGGCAGCCAGAACAACATTGGCGGTAGTGCCATTCAAATTCAATTGTATGGTGTCATTCACACCCGCAGTAATAGTCGTGCCTGCCGCTGCCGCACCCGTCATACTGCCCTGGGTGGCAAGTTGCGTTACATTCACGGCATACGAACCCGGTATAGTGGCACTGGTACTTCCGGTATAGTTAATCAGCGAATCACTGATCGATCCGGTTGAAGCAAATAAGCCGGTGACCGCAGAAGGATTACTGGCCAGCGCCGCCTGCAAGGTTGTGCTGTTGACGCTTAGTGTGCCGTTACTTTGAAAACCAACACCTACCTGCGCCAGCATCGACATCGTGCTTGGCGCACCCGGCACCGGCGCATTAATCATGGACTGCATCTGACTCATAATGGATAAAACACTGTTTTGCCCCTGCAAAGGACCGGCTTGCTGCGTGGTAGCATTATACGAAGTCGCTTGCTGCAGAGTGGATGAAATCGTGTTATACGCAGAAACAAATGAGTTAATAGCAGAAACAGCACCAAGCGTATTTTTAGACACCGTCACCGTAGTTGGTGTGGTGGTATTGGTGGCCAACAAATTCAGCGTCACACCAGAAATCACATTACTGTCAGTATTGGTGGCACTGGTTACCGCAACACCATTCAGGGTAAACTGGGCGCTTTGCGCAGTCGATGTTTCTGTCATAGCCTGTGAACCGGCAGGGTCCTGATCCAGCATGGCAGACAACGCAGGGTCACCTGACACTGAAATTTGCATACTGCTTGCGGCACCCGGATTATTTCCTGATAAAGACAAACGATACGGTGTACCGCTGCCATCGTTCATAATACTGGCGGTAACGCCAATATTGGCCGCATTAATCGCTGAGGCAATACCGGTCAGTGAATCATTAGAACTGGAGATAGTCACAGTCTGTGGCGCAGAGCCCGAATTAGTAAAAGTGGTTCCGCTGCCATATTGTCCCGCAGTCGCAGTACCGGCAGCACCCAGTGTACCACCCGAAATAGTGCCGAAATTAAAGGAAATCGTACCGGTGCCAATCGCAGCGCTGCTGCTGGCCTGCCCTGCTGAAACAAGCGTCTGTGTCTGCGCTAACTGACTCACTTGCAGCGAGTAAGTACCGGCTGTTGCGGT
>CAIWPG010000349.1 GCA_903914535.1 uncultured Oxalobacteraceae bacterium | reverse complement strand
ATTCTTTTTAATCCGCAAATGGATTTGCGTAATCAGATCATCCACCTGGGTACTGGCAGGCAAAACTACAATCAGCGGATCAACCAACCCTGTCGGGCGTACCACTTGCTCGACGACCTGGCCGGCATGTTCCATTTCATATGCCGCAGGTGTAGCAGAGACAAACACCGTCTGGCGCATTTTTGATTCAAATTCATCAAAACGCAATGGCCGGTTATCCAGCGCCGAAGGCAAACGAAAGCCATAATCCACCAAATTCGTTTTACGCGCCCGGTCGCCTTTATACATAGCAGAAAACTGCCCGGTCAGCACATGCGACTCATCCAGAAACATCAGAGCATCCGGCGGCAGATAATCAATCAGCGTCGGCGGCGGCTCGCCCTCTTTGGCGCCACTTAAATGCCGTGAGTAGTTTTCAATCCCTTTGGTAAAACCGATTTCAGCCATCATCTCCAGATCAAAGCGGGTACGCTGGCCGATCCGCTGCTCTTCAATCAGTTTATTTTCTTTCTGAAAGAAAGTAAGACGCTCAGCCAGCTCCGCTTTTATCAACTCAATGGCGCGCAATACCGTAGCGCGTGGCGTAACATAGTGCGAACCGGGGTAAACGGTAAACCGGACAATTTTTTGTTTAACACGCCCGGTCAATGGATCAAACAGCTGCAGATTTTCAATTTCATCATCAAACATTTCAACCCGCACCGCCAGTTCGGCATGCTCGGCCGGAAAAATATCAATGGTATCGCCACGCACCCGAAAAGTACCGCGACTAAACTCAACATCATTGCGGGTGTACTGCATTTGAATCAATCTGGCAATAACATCACGCTGACTCACACGGTCTTTGGCACGCAGGATTAAAATCATCTGATGATATTCACTGGGATTGCCTATCCCGTATATCGCCGACACGGTCGCCACGATAATCACATCCCGCCGCTCCATCAGCGATTTTGTGCACGATAAGCGCATTTGTTCTATATGTTCATTAATCGCAGAATCTTTTTCGATAAACAAATCGCGCTGCGGCACATAGGCTTCAGGCTGATAATAATCGTAATAACTGACAAAGTATTCCACCGCATTGTGCGGAAAAAAATCACGGAACTCACTATATAACTGTGCCGCCAGCGTTTTATTAGGTGCAAAAATAATAGCGGGACGGCCGGTACGGGCAATCACATTCGCCATGGTGTAGGTTTTACCTGAACCCGTCACGCCCAGCAAAGTCTGGAAGGCCAGACCATCATTAATGCCCTCGACCAACTGTGCAATCGCTGACGGCTGATCACCGGCGGGCTCAAATGGTTGAAATAATTGAAACGGCGAATCGGGAAAACGCACGATCTGCGCCTCATTACCGGAAATCTCTGCTAATTGGGCCATGTGTTTTAAACCTTTTCGATAGCTTTGTTATAAAATAGATGGTCGATATTTTCGCAACAGAGCGATGTTCGCATCAATGGAACGGTATTTTGCTCTGTTGCTCACTCAGCTGCGCAACCATAAATACTATCACGATGAACTCAACTACAACATCCAGCCTCTTTTCCGCCATCGAAATGGCGCCACGCGATCCTATCCTGGGGATCACGGAAGCCTACAATGCTGACGTCAACCCAAACAAAGTTAATCTGGGCGTCGGCGTTTACTATGACGATAACGGCAAAGTACCTCTGCTGGAATGCGTACAACGCGCTGAAGCCTTGCTGATTGCCAAAAACACACCGCGCACTTATTTACCGATCGAAGGTCTGGCCGCTTACGATAAAGCTGTTCAGGAACTGGTTTTTGGTGCAGGCAGCGCCGTCATTACTGAAAAACGCGCAATTACTGCACAAGCTATTGGCGGTACCGGCGCATTAAAACTCGGCGCCGATTTCTTAAAACGCTTTGCTCCCGATGCACAAGTATGGATCAGCGACCCAAGCTGGGAAAATCACCGCGCCCTGTTTGAATCTGCCGGATTTACCGTTCAACAATACCCGTACTACGATGCAGAAACACACGGTGTTAACTTCGCCGGTATGCTGAACAGCCTGAACACCATGCCATCCGGCTCAGTAGTACTGCTGCACGCTTGCTGCCACAATCCGACCGGCGCCGATCTGAGCCACGATGAATGGACACAAATCATCAGCGTAATTACCAGCCGCGGCCTGATTCCTTTCCTGGATATGGCTTATCAGGGCTTTGGTGACGGCATTGATGCCGATGGTCAGGTAGTGCGACGCTTTGCCGATGCCGGTGGTCCTTTGTTTGTCTCTAACTCATTCTCCAAATCGTTCTCCCTGTACGGCGAACGTGTCGGTGCCCTGAGTATCGTCGCTGCCGATGCAGAGCAAACCGCACGGGTATTATCCCAGTTAAAACGCGTTATTCGCACCAACTACTCCAACCCGCCGACACACGGTGGACAAGTAGTCGCCACCGTATTAGCAACACCGGAATTGCGTGCATTATGGGAAGAAGAACTGGCCGCCATGCGCGTACGGATTCGTGCAATGCGTGAGTTGCTGGTCAGCTCACTCAGACAACAGGCTCCTGCGCACGATTTTTCTTTCGTAAAACAACAACGCGGCATGTTCTCCTACTCAGGCTTAACTAAAGCGCAAGTAGACCATTTACGCAACAACAATTCGATCTACGCAGTGGATACCGGCCGCATCTGTGTTGCCGCTCTTAACTCCCGTAATATCGATGCCGTCGTTGCCGCAATCAGCGCGATTCTTTAAGCATTTATTTTACGAAATACCTTGACCTGTATGGGCTGACCCCCTATAATCTCGCTTCTGTTCCCTGATAGCTCAGTTGGTAGAGCGACGGACTGTTAATCCGCAGGTCCCTGGTTCGAGTCCAGGT
>CAIWPG010000348.1 GCA_903914535.1 uncultured Oxalobacteraceae bacterium | reverse complement strand
TCCAGCGACTCTATTCCTATACCCCAGCCAATAAATATCACTTTGCTTGCGATTACTGTCAGCATTGCAGCCCCGAATAAGACACACCAGTACAAGGCTGCGCCCCAGGCTCGTGCCGCCAGAAGCCAGACTGCAATTGCGAATGCGACAGGTATTAAAATGGCACTGCTACCAATGCTGCTGACCGTAAACCATGAAATCATAAGGTACTTAAAAAGTGAAACATATAGCGGAAAAAGATACCATTTTTTATGGGATCAGGTATACCCATTTTTTGAATCTGATTTTTCTGCATCAGTAAACTTAGCACATACCAACAGCCCATTGATTTGTTGATAAGTTACAAAAATTCCTGCATACGCATTAATTAAATAAAAATAGTTATGCGCGTCATAGCGTGGCTATATTAATAGATAATAGGGCACATATTATAAATGTCGCATGGCAATGTTATTTCATTAATATGCACTATGAAACGCGGGAGTCATGTAGGGTGAAATTATATTTCACCCCGATATTTTGCTATGAATTGCTGATTTTTTCAGGTAAGTTCTCTTTCTTTATAAAGAAAGAGAACTTAGCTGCACACAACATTTATGGCCAGGTAAATTCATTTTTTTGTAATTTTAACTTCCGACAAATAAGTGGGAACTTCTGAAGTGATAATTATTTCAGTGCACCCACTCTGCTATTTAAATCACGAGACCGTGTAGTACAGGTGTGATTGAAGCGTATATGACTATTTTGAAACCTGAATTGAAATCATGGCGGCACTGGCTGACGATTTGGTTAGCCACAATTATCAGTTATTGTCTTCTGGGTAGTATTTCTCTGGGACTTGGCACGATAGGCGGCACAGCGTCCCCGTTTTGGCTTCCTGCCGGTGTTATAGTCGCTTTGTCATTTATATACGGGTACCGGGTCTTGCCCGGGGTATTTTTAGGGCAGTTTCTGTTCGCTACTTTTTTTGAGCCGGGAACCCCTTGGAATAGCCTGATGTTATCAATGGGGAATGTTATGGAGGGCGCGGCGATTTGTTATCTCACACCGCGTTTTTTGCAAGGTAACAATCCGTTTAGCTCTATACGTAATTTTCTTTATTTCTATGCTGCGGTGGCGGCCGGTTGTGTTTTTAATGTCTTGATTGGTTGTACCGCGTTATTGTTTTCAGGGCTTATCCCGTTTACTTCATACGGTGATGCCATGCTCAGCTGGGGTATTGGTGATCTTGGCGGAACCTTGATTGTTGCCCCTCTTATTTATGCATGGTGGAAGCCGGATGTGGCAGCGTGGAGCTTCGCCTCCCTTCCTGAGCGTATTTCGTTTTTGTTTATTGCCTGCGGTATTACTTATCTTGTTTTTGGCGGATTGCTGACACTATACAGCGCCCCGATGGCATTCTTTTTATTGCCTTTGCTGCTATGGTCTGCTCTCCGGCTGGAATTGGCAACATGCACGGTATTGAATGCGCTGATGATGGGGATTGCCATATGGGGCACAACGCATGGGCACGGCCCGTTTGCCACAGCATCACCGACAGAATCCCTGGTACTGATTCAGGCATTTACCTCAGTCATTATTGTCACATCACTGATGACATTCATTGTCAGCCAGGACCGGCGGCGTGTGACAAAAAAATTGCGTCAGCATGCTTCTGTACTCGAAGCTACGGTGGCTCAGCGCACAGAACAACTTACACAAGAACTTACAGAGCGCAAGCATGCTGAACTGGTAGCGAAAAAATCACATCAGCAAGTGCATTCATTGCTGAATTCAATGGCAGAAGGTGCATTTGGTGTCGACATCTACGGTAATTGCACATTTGTGAACGGATCATTTTTACACATTCTGGGCTACACAAATGCAGATGAACTGATTGGCAGACATATTCATGAAATTATTCATCACTCGCATGCGGATGGCAGTTATTACCCAAGCACAGAATGCCGGATGTATGCGGCCTACCGCCATGAAAAAACGCATGTGTCGGATGAGGTGTTCTGGCGTAAAGACGGAATTGCCGTACCGGTAGAATATTGGTCGCAGCCTATTGTGACTGATGGTATATGGACAGGAGCAATAGCCACTTTTATTGATATTGCTGAGCGTAAAAAAACAGAAAATGCATTGAAAAAAAGTGAACAACGTTTGCGATCTATTATCGAAACTTCACCGGAATGCATCAAAATTGTTGATAACCGCGGCCGGATTATTGAAATGAATGCTGCCGGCCTTGCTATGTTGCAGGCTGACTCACTGGAAGAACTTCAGCAGCGAACAATTTTTGATTACGTCGAAGCGGATGGCCGGGATGCTTTTTTATCGTTATTTTATAAAGTCATGGAGGGTGAGAGCGGCGTGCTGGAGTTCCGGATCAAAGGGCTTAAAGGCAGGATGCGCTATCTGGAAACGCATGCAATGCCGATGCGTGATTCTAACGGTGTTATTAACTCCTTGCTTGGTATTACCAGAGATGTGACAGAAAGCAAAGAAGCCGAACAACAACTTCGTATTGCCGCTACGGCTTTTGAGTCGCATGCCGGTATGCTGGTGACGGATGCTTATGGTGATATTCTCCGTGTGAATCATGCGTTTACTTCTATTACGGGTTACCCTGCAAACGAAGTTATCGGTCAGAATCCGAGTTTGTTCAGTTCAGGAATCCACGATGGATTTTTTTATACGGCGATGTGGGATAACATCCGGAAAACAGGAGCGTGGGAAGGCGAAATCTGGAACAGACATAAGAGTGGTGAGGTGTATCCGGCTCATCTCACCATTACGGCAGTAAAAAACACTATTGGTTTGCTGACGAATTATGTTGCCAGCCTGACCGATATTACCCTGAGCAAGGCAGCATCGGAAAAAATCAAGCGTCTGGCATTTTATGATCCGCTGACTTCCCTGCCCAACCGCCGGCTCCTGGTCGACAGATTGCATCACGCTTTGGCCTCCTGTACCCGTAGTGGTCGTCAGGGTGCTTTGTTATTTCTCGATCTGGATCATTTTAAAACGATTAACGATACACTCGGTCATGATACAGGTGATTTATTATTGCAACTTGTTGCGGAACGACTGACCCATTGTGTGCGTGAAAACGATACGGTTGCACGTTTGGGCGGTGACGAGTTTGTGGTCATGCTGGAAGAGTTAAGTGAGCAGCCTATTGAATCCGCAGCGCAGGCTGAAGTCATTGGTAATAAAATTCTCGCCAGTCTGAATCAGCCTTATGAACTGGGGACTCGTCCGTATTACAACACGTCCAGCATCGGCATTACCTTGTTCAGTGATCATGAGCATGAGATTGAAGAATTGCTGAAACAAGCTGATATTGCAATGTATCAGGCCAAAAATGCCGGTCGTAATACTTTGCGTTTTTTTGATCCGCAGATGCAGGAAAACATCAATAGTCGGGTTGCTCTTGAACATGAATTACGCCAGGCACTGGAGAAACAGCAATTTCAGTTGTATTACCAGATTCAGGTCAATACCGCAGGTCGTACGCTTGGTGCGGAAGCATTGATTCGCTGGATACATCCGGAACGTGGCTTGATCTCTCCCGCACAATTTATCCCGCTGGCCGAAGAAACAGGATTAATTTTATCCATCGGGCAATGGGTGCTTGACGCTGCCTGTGCACAACTCCGTATCTGGCAGCAGGATGAACGTATGAGTAATCTTTCCTTATCGGTTAACGTCAGTGCCAGACAATTTCGTCAGCCAGATTTTATAGCCCAGATTCAGGCGAGTTTACAACGTAATGGGGCGAACCCGTCGCGGTTAAAACTGGAATTGACGGAGAGTATGCTGTTGGAAAGTGTCGATGAAACTATCGCAATCATGACAGAACTGAATGAAATCGGCGTGCAATTTTCACTGGATGATTTTGGAACCGGATATTCTTCACTGCAATATCTTAAGCGCTTGCCGTTAGATCAGATCAAAATTGACCAATCTTTTGTACACGATATTACCTTCGACGCGCAAAATCGCTCCATCGTGCGTACTATCATCGCGATGGCGCATAGTCTGGAATTGGATGTGATTGCTGAGGGTGTGGAGACGGAAGAGCAAAAACGGCGTTTGCTGAATAAAGGCTGTACCCACTTTCAGGGGTATTTGTTTGGCAGGCCATTGCCGGTTGAAGAGCTTGACCGGTTGTTGTGTTAGTTTTTTAATTCCTGCCTGTTTAGTTATTGAGGCGGCGTGAATAAACGCATAAAAATGTTAAACGCCATATCCCGGTGTTCTGCTGTTCCTGCAATCGGATCATCTTCAAAAAACGGACTGCGGACAATGGACTGAATGGCACGAAACCGCAGTCTTAATTCACTTTCGCTGAAGGGGAACAGCGTATTGGTGTTATTGCGTTGACATGCATTAATCCACAGCGGAATCAAGACATCCGCTTCCACATTAATAAGTCCCGGATGTTTGGTGCGTTTAAAAAATTGATTCATTACAAAAATCAATGTTTTTCGGTTGGGTCTGGATAATTCATGGAGATAGCAATCGAGCACTTTACCGATTAACGCACTTAAATCCTGATATGGCGGATGATTATTTATAATTTCTGCAAGGGTGGAAATTGCTTGTTTTCTTCTTATTAAGAAAATATAAATAAATACATCATCAAATTTTCTGAAGTAATGAAAAATTGTACCTATGGCATAGCCTGAGTGCAGTGACAGGCTGCGGCTTTTGAGATCGGCTAAATCGCCAGATTGCGATAGTTTTTCTAACGATTCACTGATATCTGCCAGCGCTTTTTTAGCTCTTTGCTGCCCGTGTGTTTTAAATTCAAATTCATCAAAATAATCCATCTTGCTTGTCCAGATTGGTTTTATGTCGCCGGATAAAACCGAACAAATGTGTTTTTAATTCCGGCTAAATAAATAAAGAATAATAAAATCAATTGCTTATGGATGAAAATGGCACTCAGTAAAACTGAGCAAAATCGTTGCTTTGTGTTTAAAACAGTCTTTATACTAGAGTCATCGTGAAATTGATGTATAGCAACTTTTTGAGGCTAAGCTATTCTTATTAAAATAGTTGTACAGACACAATCATTCGTAAATTAGTTGTCAAGTATTCGGTATTAAATGAAATTTTTCCTGAGGCACATATTACAGTAGCATTGCCGCTACGGGGTATTTCCTGGCTTATTGCCGGTAATGCGCATGGTTGTTGTGCTCAACAGCGTCAATACACTGTTGATTCCGCTTTCCCGATCCTTCAGCAGGGGATGTCTTGAATTTTGTGTAAATGATCCTGTTGTTTATTATCGCTGCTTTTAATCTTAATACTTATTTACCGGATACTACTTTATGAAAAATAGTTCCAATATGATGCGCTTCCGAAAAATCTGTTTTGGAGTGGCTTTGCTCATTTTTAGTGTATCCCAGGCCTGGGCACAAGCCGATTCGTTCGAGGAGATCGCTAAAAATTTATTGACGATTCCTTCAGGTGAATAGCGGTCGGAGATGCAGGCAAGAACGACTGTAGCGGTCAATTTTATTAAGCATATGGAATTGCCTCAGGCAAGTAAAGCGATTAATGAAGCGTTGCAGCTTGATGACAGAAATAGTTATTTACATTTCTTGAATGGATTTATTTATCATTTGCAGGCCAGAAAAGGAGATATGCAAAAAACCGAAATGGCGATTGAAGGTTATCAGCAGGCCTTGCGACTTGACCCCGGTAACTGGATCGCACAGGAGTTTCTCGGGCTGGCATTTTTAGATTTAAAGCAGTTTAGTCAGGCTAAGAATGAATTTGCTGAAGTGCTGCTGATGTCTCCTGAAAGCACGGTTTCAATTTATGGTTTGATGGCGGCTTCTTATATGACAGCTGATCCTGTGATGGCATGCGCTATGGCGGATCAATTCAATAAATTATCACACGAGCCAAATCCGTCATTTATCCGGTCAAGTATTTCTGTTTATGCATCCTGCGGGAATTTCGATAAAGCCGCCGAAATGCGGCTTGAACTGGGCAAATTAAATAACCGGCGTGCCGATGTCGATAATGCAGATATGCGTCTCGCCCAATGGAAGTCGTTGTATCAGGTATTAACTAACAAATCAAATCATGTCGATGAATCGGATGCGCTGATTGGCTTTGTTCAGCCTGATTTAAGCAGTTCGCCAGCCGGAGACGGTAATGGTGCCAAACCCGCAGCGGGTCCGGCAATTGTGAATGATGGGTCTCCCCGTATGGTTTTAGTCGACGTTGTCATGGTGAAGACTGAAGAATTAGTGGGGACCTCCAGCGGAGTTAATTTGCTCAATGCCTTGTCGCTCCAGCTTGGTTCAGCCTCAGCCCCCGCTTTTTCCAGGACATTCAGCAGCGCTGCGGGAGCTACGTCAGAGACGGCGATTACGCGGGGGTTGTCCGTTCCTGCCTTGTCGTATTCCCTGAATATTGCCAATGCAAATAGTACGATAGATGAGGTTCTGGCACGGCCTACACTTGCTGCTATCGAAGGTTTGCCGTCTGAGTTTTTTGCCGGTACGAATATGAATGCGGCGGTGCTTTCGGTAACCGCACTGGGTGCGGCATCCACTATTCCGGTAGACAAGCGTTTTGGTGTGAAGCTTGCGGTTACTCCTACATTTTTACCTAATGGAAAAATTCAGCTCAAGGTTGGTGCGGAGCGAACATTTTTGAATGCCAACGTGAATGCGAGTGGCTTTGCTTACCGGCTCGATATTTCTGAAACGACGACCAATGCGAATGTTGTAATGAATTTTGGCGAAACGCTGGTGCTCAGCGGCCTGAGTGAAAAAGAGTCTACGGTGTCTCGCTCCGGTGTGCCTGTTTTGCAGGATGTGCCTTTGGTTCAGTATCTTTTTTCAACAAAAAGTACCAGTGACTATCAACATTCGGTGTTGTTACTGATTACACCGCGCCTGCCCGTATATACCTCTAAAAAAACCGATCAGACTCAAAGTCCTGCCATTAAGGCTTTGCAGGAAAAACTGGGATTTTCCACAAAAAATCCACCGAACGTTGTGTCAATACTTAATTATCTGAAAACAACTAAATTCTTTAGTGAATTCAGACAAGGTGATGTTTCTCTGGAGCGGTGGGATCGGATGCATAGTACCGGAGATCGTTTGCAACAGGCACTGGGATTCCTTTATTACTAATGGCGTGATTGCCTATAAAAATCGCAGAAAAACCGGCAGATATTGCCGTGTTATGTCAGGTGCATTTACATTAATCGTGTTTTTTTGCGATAAATTTGAGCGATTCAACCTTAAAATTAAACAAGGTAGCTATGAAAAAAAATTTGATTACAACTAAATTGTGCGTGCAGGTCTTTGCTGCAGTGTGCGCACTGACCGTAGCGACAGGTGCAGAGGCAAAGTGTAAAAGTTTTACAAAGTGTCTGAAGGAAGGAAGCAAAGATATTGGTACCGTGCTTAAAGAGCAGGGCGCTCCAATCGGAAAATCCGAAATGACCTCGTTGTTGAATGATGCAAAAGATTCTTATTCGGATAGTGCCGGTGCGGTGACTAATGGCTATAACAAGTCGGTCAGTAGCCTGAAAAATATCATGAATGCTGCTCTGGATGGTATTTGGCGTGAGGCAGGAAACAAATATCTTAAGAAAAATGGTGCCTTTATTCTTGATATGAAACACCGTGCCCAAAGTCTTGATTCTGATGGTACTGCTGCATTAAACCGCGTTAAGCGTGCCATTGCGGCTAAAGATTTGGATGAGCAAGGCCGGACCGATATGCAACTCTTGATGAAGAAAATTGTATTCGGTGGAAATAACATTCCCGATTCGGTTAAAAATTCCAGTTTTGGTATTCAGATTTGTGCAAGTGTCGGTATGGGATATTCCGGGGGCGGATCTTGTTTTATGATGATTATGCAGACTTATCTGGAAAACGGTGTCTACAAGGTTGGTCTGGCGCAATCCGTTGGTGTTGATGCCAGCCCTGCACCCTCTGATTTTGGTGCAGATCCGTCATTTGGTCTTTTCTGGGGTCCTGGCGGCATCAGCGACAACGGTGGCCCGTCGATTGGTGTTGATATGGGGGCGGTGTTGGATGAAGGCGTAGAAGCAGGTTTGTCGTGGGGCGTCCCTATGAGTATGCCTAATCCGGACAGTGCCATTCCTGGCGTATCGGTAACGATCGGTGACGGAGTAAAAGGTAAGGCGACTCTCAGTGCCGGCTACACCCAGATTATCGGTAAGTTTTAATTGATGAAGCCGGGTTTGATGCAAAAATAATGTATTCAGATCCGGTGAGCGCAGCTAAGATAGTTGAGTAGATTTTCCGGAACAATATATATAAAGAGCAGAGACGGGAATGAGTGAAAAAAATAAAGCACAAATTGATCTTTGGAATGGTCGCGTAGGAGAAAAATGGGCAGCCATGCAGGTCAGTCTGGATGCATGGGTCGCTCCCGCTACCAGGGAGTTGCAAAAACGGGCAGGTTCTGTTGCCGGTCAGCGCGTACTCGATATCGGCTGTGGTAACGGAGAAACTTGTACCCTCTGGCTGGATGGCGGGGCTGACGTGACCGGGGTGGATGTGTCTGCTGCCATGCTTGCAGTTGCTGCGCAACGAACGGAAGGACGAGCCGCGATGATTCAGGCGGATGCCTCGGACTGGAAGGGGAGTACGCCATTTGATCTGGCGATATCACAGTTTGGCCTGATGTTTTTTGCCGATCCGGATGTGGCTTTCGCTAATATTGCGGCAAATATCCGCCCGGGCGGAAAACTATTATTCACGTGCTGGCGACCAGTTGTTGAGAATCAATGGGTTAGTCTTCCTATGGAGGCGATTCAAGACTTGCTTCCAATCGCACCGGCGGCAACTTCTTATGCGCCAGGCCCTTTTTCCTTATCGGATAGTGACCGGCTGCGCGGTATCGTACAGCGTGCCGGATTTGCCGATATCGATATCCGTGCTTTTGATTTTCCGGTTTGCCTTGCCAGCGAGGGTGGTGTAGATGCCGCAGTACGCTTTGCGATGCAAATCGGGCCAACTGCCGCCGCGCTCGCCGAAGTAGCTAAAGAACTCAGACATGCCGCCGCTGACCGGCTCCGTGCTGTGCTTGCCCCTCATGACAGCAGCGGATTCGTGGGCCTCGGTGGCGCGATCTGGATCGTGGAGGCAAGCCGGTCAGCGTGATGGGTTAATAACTCTATGGTGATGTTAAACGACCTCCGATGAGGCAAGTTCACAGGCCTGCGCCGCATCAGCTATTTCGATCTGAATAGTTGAATGTGCAATCTTAAATTGTTCACGCAGTACTTTGCATACCTCGTTACGGAAGGCATCGCCCGGATAACCGGCAGGTGTGACTAAGTGCACGGTCAATGCCGTTTCCGTTGTGCTCATGCCCCAGATATGCAGGTCATGTACTTCGGTTACCCCTTCAATTGACGCCAGATAATCCCGTACCATGGTAGCGTTGATTCCCTCAGGAACGCCATGCAATGCCAGATTCATCGAATCGCGCAGCAGGCTCCAGGTGCCAAGAATTACCAGCGCAGAAATCAGCAAGCTGACAGCAGAATCGAGCCATAGCCACCCGGTAAAAAGAATAATAGCACCAGATATAACCACACCTGCCGATATGGCTGCATCGCCCATCATGTGCGTGAATGCGGCCCGCACGTTCAGATCACCTTTGCGGCCGGACATGAAAAGCAAGGCGGTACCCAGATTAATCGCTATTCCCAGCGTCGCAACGATGATGACAGTCATGCTATCAACCTGATCAGGATGATTAAAGCGTAGTAAGGCTTCCCAGATAATTCCTCCGGTGACGACCAGAAGCAATGCGGCGTTAATTAATGCCGCGAGTATCGAAGTACTTCGCAAACCGTAGGTAAAGCGTGTAGATGGAATACGTTTAACTAATACGCTCGCTCCCCATGCAAGCAACAGGCCAAGCACGTCGCTCAGGTTATGTCCGGCATCTGCCAGCAAAGCAATGGAGTGACCGAGAATCCCGTAGACAGCTTCGGCGATGACGAAGCCGGTATTTAAGATAATGCCGAATAAAAACGCCCGCCCAAAATCCTTGGGCGCATGTGAATGTCCGTGCCCGTGGCTGTGATCGTGTCCGTGATCATGGTGATGTTCATTTGCATGGGCATGCTGATGCTCATGCGCAGGCTTATGGGCACAGCCCGAAGCATGCGCATGTTGGTGCCCGTGGTCATGATCATGATGGTGACTTGCCGGTTTGATTTTATCGTTATGCTCCATGACTATGCACCTTATAAAAAATAAGCTGACATTAAATACCCCGTAGTGGCTACAGGGTCAAGCTTTTTTGCGCAAAAAGAAATGCTTAGCTTTGAATGGAAGCCGGGCGTATAGCCGCTATGTCTTGTTCATTATTGTAGCCGGGCCGGTCAAGCCTGGGATACCGTAACTGCTAGCTGGACGGCCGTGCCGGATGGGTTTGTAGTGTAATTTGTGCTTAGCTGAATGGATTGCAGATTGTCAAATTCCTGATCATTGAAGGCTCTGAATGCGTAATGCCAGCCGATCTGCGAGTGCCCGCACACGACTCGGTTGGGCACGGCCGGGAGGAAATAACATTTGTAGCGGCACAGGAGGTGCCGCGTATTCGGGAAGTAGCTCAAGCAGATGCCCGGATCTGATCGCAGGACCTGTATCTAGTTCTGACTTCAACATAATCCCGTGTCCGGACTCACACCAATGTCGTACCAAAGCACCGTCATTGGCTACCCTGTCACCACGCACGGTGACGATCTGTTGCTGTGCCCCCGTACCAAACTGCCACACATTGTCCAGATTGGCGCCAAACCGCATCACCAGACAATTGTGCTCTTTTAAATCTGCCGGATTTTTTGGTGTGCCTCGTTTTTGAAGATAGGCTGGCGATGCGCAAACTATTCGCCGTATTAAACCAATACTCCGTACACGTAATGAACTATCCGTGATTGCACCGAAACGCAGGGAAATATCATATCCCTGACCGACTACATCGACATAGCCATCGAACAATTGAAGCTCAACGGAGATAGCCGGGTGCTCTGATAAGAAAAGATTGATTTCGTCTGAAATAACGGTGCGGCCAATATCGCTTGGTGCGCTGAGTCGTATCGGCCCGGATAATGTTTGCGCACCCAAGCGTATACGAGACTCCAGGTCTTCGACTTCGCCTAACACTTGCTTGGACCCGATGGCCAGGATACGTCCTTCGTCCGTGAGACTGATAGCGCGTGTCGTGCGGTTCAATAGCACAACGCCAAAATGGGCTTCCAGTGCAGCAAGCCGTTCAGATACTGTCGTTGGGGATAATCCGGCTTCGCGTCCGGCCGCAACTAAGCTGCCTTTCTCGATTATTTTCAGGAACAGTGCGATGTTGTTGAGTAGCATTGTACGGAATTTCCAAATTATGTTTGTTATACTAGACTATTTATCCGGTTTAAGCAATTAAGTATAGTTTGGTCCTTATTAACCAAGGAGTGAAAACCATGTCTATACTAACTATTGTCGCAAACATCCACGCTAAGCCAGATCAGATTGATCTGGTCAGGGAGGAGCTGGAAAAACTGCTACCCATTACACGCAGTGAAGCAGGCTGCATACACTATGCGCTGCATCGCGATAACATCAATCCGGCACATTTTATATTCTATGAAAGCTGGGAATCACGCGAATTGTGGCAAATACACATGAATGCCCCTCATCTCGCCGCATATATGAAAGCAACAGATGGCGCGGTGGCGCTGTTCACCTTGAATGAAATGACTAAGTTGTAGTTGTTATCTGGCTATTAATTGGCTGCTATCAGCCACGCCCAAGGTTTGTTCATGGGGTGGCACCTCGTATCCGTCACTATCAGTACAGCGGTTTCGGTGTGCCAGCGTTGGTCTGCCTGATGACTTGTATTGTCAATCAGCATGAAAAATTTTCTGGCAGTCTGTCGGACTTAACGTTTTAACTGAGTTTAAGCAAGCACGGATCAAAAACAGCCGACATTGCAGCCGATGGCGCTTCAATGCGCCATCGTACCGCTGGAGGCGTATTTAGTCGACGATATTAGCCATGGACTGGATCTTGGGGCTATCCTGCCACACGTAAGCTCAGGTGTGCTTGTATTCGGACGCCCGAATTGAAAACAAGTAAATTGTTTGTATTTGTGGGCAAGGGTTCAATTCCGCAAACACCGATGTGCATATTATTAGTGCGAATCGAACACCAGTCCCCTTTGGTGGCAATGCTTTAATTTTGCGAGAACTTGGGGTTATGCAAGCCCTCACGCACCCACTTCTGCAGAGAAAATAGCGTCAAGTGAAATTTGACATCATTAAGTCCATTAAATTGGACATAAATTAAGTATTTTGCTTTATATGACCACTTTAATGGACTTAATGATTATTTAATTAAAAACATCGTTAGGTGTGCTATAGTGGTCATTGTAAAGTTTGGAGATGTCAAACAGCGTGCAATACTTACCAGATTAGGGGTGGAAACAGCGTCCAAAAATTTCCACCCTAGTGTGTCACCATCCGGTGTTTTAGCCGGAGGTATCTGGAGTGATTTA
>CAIWPG010000347.1 GCA_903914535.1 uncultured Oxalobacteraceae bacterium | reverse complement strand
TGTTTAGTCTTGCAGATGACAACATTATCAATATCGCGGTAGAAGGCGTATTTGATGATTGCCAGGATCTGGTTAAAGCGGTATCGAATGATTTAGGCTTTAAATCCAGCCAAAAAATCGGCACGGTCAACTCCATTAATTGGGCACGGGTTGTTGCGCAAGTGGTGTATTACTTCCGTGGTTATTTGTCTGTAACGAAAAATAATGCAGAAAAAGTGTCGTTTACGGTTCCTTCCGGTAATTTTGGAAACATCTGCGCCGGCCATATCGCCCGTATGATGGGCTTGCCTGTTGATAAATTAGTGGTTGCCACTAATGAAAACGATGTGCTGGATGAATTCTTTAAAACCGGTCAATACAAAGTCCGTCAATCCAGCAATACGTATCACACCAGCAGTCCTTCTATGGATATTTCTAAAGCGTCTAATTTTGAGCGTTTTATCTACGATCTGGTCGGACGTGACAGCACCCGCGTGGCGGCCTTATTCAAAAAGGTAGAAACAGCAGGCGGGTTTGATTTATCCGGCGGCCCCGGCAGCGATGGCGATGAGTTTAAACTGATCGCTAATTACGGTTTTCTCTCCGGAAAATCGGTACATGCGGATCGTCTGGCGACAATACGTGCCGTGCGTGAAAAATACGGCATCATCGTCGATACGCACACAGCAGACGGCATCAAAGTCGCCCTGGAAAAACGCGATA
Organism: uncultured Oxalobacteraceae bacterium; assembly: GCA_903914535.1. Taxonomy (GTDB): domain Bacteria; phylum Pseudomonadota; class Gammaproteobacteria; order Burkholderiales; family Burkholderiaceae_D; genus Solimicrobium. Next base: position 905 of record CAIWPG010000347.1, on the reverse strand, counting down.
CCAGCGTGCCGATGATCGTACTGGAAACAGCCTTGCCAGCCAAATTTAATGAAACCATACTGGAAGCCCTGGGTGAAGACGCACCTCGCCCGGCCGGTTTTGAAAATATTGAATCCTTGCCGCAGCATTTCATCGTGATGCCAGCCGATGTTGATCTGATGAAAGCTACAATCGCAAAACACACCGGTATACCGGCATAGCGCGCCGGAGGCTTGATTTATTGTGTTTAGTTTAATTTTTTGATCATTTTAAATTAATTCAAATTAATTTAAAATAGTACTGGCAATATAAACAGACCCAAGCTATAATGTCGGTCTTGGAAGGTTGGCAGAGCGGTTGAATGCACCAGTCTTGAAAACTGGCGAGGTGTTAAAGCCTTCGTGAGTTCGAATCTCACACCTTCCGCCATATACTACGAATAAGCCCTTGATTTTTAAGGGCTTTTTCTTTGTCTGATGTTTCTGGTATGCCATTCAGTATGCCATTGTGTGCTGGCTTCAATTGGACGGTATGCGACGGTGTTGGCTACATGTGACCAGATTGAAATAGGCTGACAAATGCAATTCGACGCGATCTAGTGCCCTGACCGAATCATTCATACTTCTTTACCACGATAATTTTCGCCGAACATTGCGCACGGTTTTAAATTTATCGATAATTTCTTCGACATTGATTTTATGGTCAGCCATCAACATGTCAAGTGCCTAGCATTGCAATTTTAGCAATGCTAGGCTTGGTATCCAGTTGGCTATGTGTTGGAATAAATAGTCGACAGTGGTGCGGGGGGACGGCTGCGTCGCTGCTGCCAGCGTATATATATGCTTGGTGTGGTGCATCCTGCTAAATTAGTCCTGAACTGAACTCCCAAATTCCTGCTTTTTTTGTTTTTAACAACCTTCCCTTGT
>CAIWPG010000346.1 GCA_903914535.1 uncultured Oxalobacteraceae bacterium | reverse complement strand
GATGGAAGTGAGTATTAACTGATCCATGCTCGCAATGATAGGCAGCCCCGGGCTGTTTTCATCCTGTCTTTTCTTTAATATGGTTAAGTCCATACGTAAGGCAGCCAGTAACTGGCCCAGATCGTCGTGCAGTTCTCTGGCAATATATTTGCGTTCTTCTTCACGTATTGTTTGTAATGATGTCGATAAATGGCTTAATTCCTGTTGATACTGCTCCATACGGTCTTTGGCGGTTTTGCGTTCGCTGATGTCCCTGAAAATAACTGTGTAAAAGCGCTGGTTATCTTCAATCAGACTGGAGATGGACGCTTCAATGGGAAATTCATCACCATTGCTCTTGAGTCCGGTGACAGTAAAATCCGCCTTGTATTCACCCATTTGTCGTATCGACATTCCGGTGGTGCCGAATTGGTTTACGTGATGGTGGTGGTTATGACGGTGACGTAACGGGATAATCTGGCTCAGGTTCATGGACAGCATTTGTCCTGGTTCATAGCCAAAATAAGCTGCGGCTGCCGGATTCGCCAGGGTGATTTTATGGTCGGAGTTGACGGTGATGATGCCATCGGTCGCCGTGTGAATCAGACCGTATAAGCGTTGGCTGCTGATGGTAAGCTCTTGCTTTGCCCTGGCTAAATGAAGATAAGGAGAGCGTATGCTGACCGTGATGATACTCATATAAACACATAAATCCGCAATAAGCTGGTAAATGTGTCCTGTTATATTCATGAAGTCAAAGGTGGATGTATAGTTGGTAAAATACAGTTCGGCTATACCCATGGTCGCGCTGGCGGTGAATAGCAGGGATTTTTCTACCTGTAATTCAGAAGTTGCGTCGGTATCCGTTGTTATCGCAGACTGGGCTTGCCGGTAGAAACAGTAGGCGGCGATCATGAATGCAAAAGCCAGCACCATTTGCAGCATGATTTTGTAATTACCTGTTCCGTTTTCGATCAGATAATTATCGGGGATAAAGTCGGACTTGAAAAAAATCAGACCACTGATGATTACTACAGAAGTACTTGCTGCTGCCAGCAACAGAGTCGGGGTGCGTTTGCCGAGCTCATTAGAAAATTTTTGTGTGGCAATAAGCAGCAAGGTAATGGCGGCGATAGTGCGGGAGGCCAGCCAAAAGAGCTGCGAGTGGTGCATGCTGGCCGGAGTAACAAAGTCGGGCATGCCTTCAAAACTGACTGAATGAAAAAAATCAAGTAAAGAAACACATAAAAAACCGATCGCCAGCACGATAGTGCCCGGGCGCTTGCTCATGTTGTAACCGTTCCAGCCTACAAAAAAAACGGAAGAAGACAGTACCATACATCCGACTTCTAAAAAAAGATGTGCGGAGGGATGCTGGTATTTTACGTTGACAGGAATCTGTGTGTTGATTAACCAGGCGATAACAGAAAAAATCAACAGAGCAAAAACGGTGTAACGAGCTTTGTTTAGTGCCTTATCAAAAATCATGGAGTGATTAAAAGAGCTGAGTGTTAAAGTATCAGCCCATTTTAATTCATTTTGATCTATAGATATATTAAATAGATTGAGCGGGGTGCGGCGTAATGCCCGAAGTGCTTACACACACTCTTTGACCTGAGCCGTAAAGAGTGTGTGTGAAACTGATGTCTGGCGGGTAAGCCCGGAACGTGGATAAACGGTATTTATTACACGAATCCGGTGAAGCCGGATCTGTTAATGATTCAGTGCCGGCTTACCCGGTCAGTTGTTTATCCTGAACGTATTAGTGCGAGAAAAATACCGGGATAGTCATGTGTTCCAGTAAACTGCGTGTGGCACCGCCCATAATCATTTCACGGAAACGGGAGTGGCCGTATCCGCCCATGACGATCAGATCGGAATCAAGATCGGCTGCAATAGATAACAGTGTATTGCCGATATCAATTTTGGATGTGTGGGTCGATACTTCTACTTTGATACCGTGGCGTGCCAGATACAGCGCCATATCGGCACCCGGCTGCTCGCCATGTGCATCGCGTGGCGGGTTAATAATGACCAGTTGTACCAGATCTGCTTTTTGCAGCAGGGGAATTGCGTCAGTGATCGCACGCGTGGCCGAACGGCTGCCGTCCCAGGCTACCAGCGGACGACGTCCGACCTGGGTAAACTCACCTGCATACGGAATAACCAGTACCGGACGACCTGTATTGAGTATCAGGTATTCGGGGAAATCACTCATAACGGAAGGCGATAATTCTTCCGGATCATGTTGTCCGATGATAACTAAATCGCAGTAGCGTGCGCGCAGGCCGATACCGCCGTCTGCTTCGTCCTGAGTAACTTCGCTGGCGCAGGAATTCACGCCAAAATTACGTACTGACGGTGCAAATTCTGCCGCAGAACGATCAGCACGTTCCCGTAAAAATTCCAGATGACTTAACAGGCTCGGATCTATGCCGGTAATATTGCCATCCTGGTAGATGAAGCGTGAAACGCCGGTAACTGCCACACCGACCAGATGTGCTTCTTGACGAACAGCAAGCTTTGCCGCCAGTTCTATCCGTTGTTTGGCCCGTGGGGTATCATCTATGTGAACCAATATTGTTTTATAGGACATGACAACTCCTTATTAGTAGTGTTCTGATTTACGTAAGATCATTGTGCTATGCCAGGGTATTCACAACACATGAATTAACTTGCTTCATAT
>CAIWPG010000345.1 GCA_903914535.1 uncultured Oxalobacteraceae bacterium | reverse complement strand
GGCTGTTAAGACCACATCGTGGTTTTAACAGCCCGTTTTAAGTAAACAAGAATATTAATCGGCAATCTTTCCGCCGCAATCAAAAACTGTGACGCACACCAAGAACAAAACTGCTTACTTTCGTTAATCCGTTGTAGCGGTCTTCCATTAGCATTGAATACAAATCAGTCCGTTTTGAGAGTTTGTCATCATAACCAACTGATATGTATTGACCTGTCAAATTTACTGCTGTTTACGGTTTTGTATTTTAATCAAATCTTCCGGCAACGAAGGAACTGACTGGCAGGATTCAGTACGCGAAAAATATCGGTCTGTCAGATAACAAGCTCAAGGCGCATTCACCAGATACCCCTCCTTACCCGGATCGCGCATACGATAAGCAACCATAAACGCAAGCGAGCACAGTGCGGTGACATACCAGTAAAAACTGGATTCCATGCCGATGGATTTTAACCAGAGTGCGACATATTCAGCGGAGCCGCCAAACAGGGCATTTCCTACCGCATAGGATAAACCAACACCCAGTGCGCGCACTTCTTGCGGAAACATTTCAGCCTTAATTAATCCGCCAATTGAGGTATAAAGACTCACAACGGTCAGGGCAAGTACCACCAGCATGAAGGCGATATACGGATTGGATACACTCTGCAACTCACGCAAAATGGGAACGGTCATCAACGCAGATAATCCGCCAAACCACAGCATCGAAGTCCGGCGGCCGATTTTATCCGACAGTGCGCCAAAGACAGGCTGCAACAGCATATAAACAAGTAATGCCATGGTCATTACCGTACTGGCTGTTTTGGGATTCATGCCAGCCGTATTCACCAGGTATTTTTGCATATAAGTGGTAAAGGTATAAAAAATCAGCGAGCCGCCCGCAGTAAATCCCACCACGGTCATAAAAGCGGCTTTATGCTTAAAGAGTTCCGCCAGCGTACCCGATTCCTTGCGCTGCCGCTGTTCTTTGCTAATTGTTTCATAGAGCGATTTACGCAAATACAGTGCGATAACAGCCCCTGCTGCTCCCAGCACAAAAGGAATGCGCCATCCCCAGTCTTTTAATTGCTCTGTCGTGAGTAATTGCTGCAAAATGACCAGCACCAGTACCGCGAGCAACTGACCACCGATGAGTGTCACATACTGAAATGAAGCATAAAATCCGCGCCGCCCCTTTAATGCCACTTCACTCATATACGTTGCGCTGGTGCCGTACTCACCGCCTACCGACAAACCCTGAAACAAACGTGCCACCAGCAATAAGACCGGAGCCATTGCGCCGATAGTGGCGTAGGCCGGCATGACAGCGACCATCAGCGAACCACCACACATCATCAATACAGAAATCATCATGGAAGTACGTCGGCCATGTTTATCTGCTATACGCCCAAACAGCCAGCCGCCGATAGGCCGCATCAGAAAACCGGCTGCAAACACCCCTGCCGTATTTAATAATTGCGTTGTCGGATTGCCGCTGGGGAAAAAAGCGGGAGCAAAGTAAATTGCACAGAATGAATAAACATAAAAATCAAACCATTCGACCAGATTTCCGGATGAAGCGCCGATAATGGCAAAAATTCGTTGCCTATAAGTGGCAAGCGTTGTGCGAAAGTAAGGAGGGTAAAAATAGGGAGGGTATTCTGTAAGGCGTACAACAACGCGCCCAACAATAATGTCAAACAAATGTCGCTTAACATATATTTTGCG
>CAIWPG010000344.1 GCA_903914535.1 uncultured Oxalobacteraceae bacterium | reverse complement strand
CTCTACGCCGTCAACGAACTTGACGCTGTGAATCTCTTTCTCGACGCTGCCACCCTGAGCTGAACCGCCAACGCATCAGTTGCACCAGCCCTGGTTAGTACCTCATTGAGAGTAATACCCCACTCAATTTCATAAATTCCCGGCGCAGCACAATCACCGGAAATACTCAACAGCCGGGTACCCGCGGATCCGGCTGTCCCCATCTCTTTAAACCAGGAGGCACCCTTATCCATAATGTGCGTCACCGCAGCAAAGGTTTCCACATTATTGGCACTGGTGGGTTTGCCGAGATAACCCTGGTTAACCGGATAAGGCGGTTTAAGTCGCGGCGTGCCACGCTTACCTTCCATGGATTCCATCATGGCAGTTTCGTCGCCACAAATATAGGCACCGGCACCGCGCTGAATACGGATATCAAAATCAAACCCGGCATGACCACCTACAGACTGTCCCAGCAAACCTTCTGCCCGACACTCTGCCAGTTGCGCTTCCAGGTAATCCATCAGGTAGGCATATTCGGAACGCAGGTAAATAACACCCTGAGTGGCACCAACGGCGTATGCCGCCGTCAGCATACCGAAGAAAACATCCCTGGGCGACTCCGTCAGCAATACCCGGTCTTTAAACGTACCCGGTTCACCCTCATCGGCATTACAAAGAATAAAACGCTGTTTTTCTTCATTATCCGAACACAATTGCCACTTACGACCGGTAGAAAACCCTGCGCCGCCCCGTCCGCGCAAACCGGAATCAGACACGGTCTGTATCACTTGTGCCGGTGACATACTGATCAGGCGATGCAGCAAGCTGCTGAAATTTGTTTTATCCCGGAAAAATACCGGGCCTTTACACTGAATTCCCGACTTCACCATACCATGAACGTAAGCCAGGCTATGGCGTGGAAAACCAGTGGGATTAGCAATATCGGACGAAGACTCGCCTGATTTTAAACGCTGAATAATATCGGCTATTTTTTTAACGGTGAGGGAAGTAAACACGTCATCACCGATAAGCATGGCAGGTTCCTGATCACTCAGGCCGATGCATGGTGTCGTCGCCAGGGAAAACGTATCCGTAACATCCCGTCCGCCAAGCAGACAGCCGGTTTCTTTTTCAAGCGCGGCAAGTACTTCCGGATAGCCATTCAGATGTGCAATAACCGTATCACTTAAATAAATTGTGTGCTTTGCCGGCGGCGTATCCAGAAAAAAATGATAAAAAGAAAAAGTCTCTTTAATATCCTGTGCCGTTGTGCCCAGCCGGTCTGCCAGTTCCGGTAAAACTTCTGCAGGAATATAACCCCATTGATGCTGGATATCCCAAAGCATATCCAGCAAACGGGTTCGGTCAGCATTATAGTGCTCTGCAATATCGTGCATCGTTACTGTCATTTTTATTCCCATTTAAGCTAGGGCTAACATAGTTACCCCTTAATTCAGGATAGTGGGTCACTCTGGGCTACACAAAAAATGTCCGGCCTGAGCCAATGTCAAAGCATTACACAATGACGAAGTTTTAACAAAAAAATATATAAACTCCAAAACAACCTCAATGCAAAAATCCTTATAGCACAAATACATATATTAAATAGTGATTTAAGGCAATGTTAGATATAATTAATTACATTGGCTGGCATTTACACTGTTAATCTTTATCAATTGATGTACATCAATATCACCAATATGAATAATCTGTATTTTTTGGACAGTTTATTTTTGCAAAAACATACAAAAACAATATAAAAATAATATTCTATTTGACCCCGTTGCCGTATTCAAATGAGACATAAGAACCAATGATGCCGACTGACAACTTCAACTCGGATGACGATGATGATGGACAAAACAAGCTGCCTGATATTCCGCTACAAAATCAACTGGCCAGCATGAAAAAAAAACTCGATGAACAGGCTCACTTTATCAAGCAGTTCATCGATGCCATGCCCAACCCTGTTTTTTTCAAAGATGAACATGGACTATATCAGGGCTGCAATGCCGCATTCGAAGAATATTTCGGTAAATCACGCCATGATATTATCGGAAAATCTGTCTATGAACTATCACCAAAAGAATTAGCCGACACTTATTTTGCTGCAGACAAAGTCCTGTTCAATAATCCCGGCAAACAAACTTATGAAACCTCAGTAGAATCCTTAAATAAAGGGCGGCGAGACGTCGTATTTAATAAAGCCACTGTCACCAAACCTGATGGCACTCTGGGCGGTTTGGTTGGTGTTATTCATGACATCACAGATCGTAAAATATCAGATAAAAAAATTCAGTACCTGGCACTCTACGACACAATGACGAGTTTACCCAATCGTACTCTGTTCATTGAACGTCTGAAACATTCTCTGGCTAATGCAGAGCGCCACGGACCTAAAATAGCCATTTTATTTATTGATTTAAACCGGTTCAAAGAAATCAATGATACACAGGGACACGAAGTTGGCGATCAGGTTTTGATCGAAGTTGCACGCCGCTTTCAATCCACTCTGCGTAAAGAAGAAACTCTGGCTCGTCTGGCCGGAGATGAATTTGTTGTTATTTCCGAGACCCCGGATAAAACCTCCGCCATCTGCATTGCCGAGCGACTGCAAGAATCATTGTCCATACCTATTACCGTCAAAGGTCATACATTTTCTGTCGGTGCCAGCATAGGTATTGCCTTTTATCCCGATGATGGTGTCACTATTGAGGACTTACTCAAGCGTGCCGACATTGCCATGTATCGTGCCAAGGCACTCGGCGGCGGCTATCTGGTGTATGAAGCGGCGATGAGTACGGGTATCGCTGAACGGATGAAAATTGCCCATAACCTGAACCTCGCTATTCAGGGCGGAGAACTGCAACTCTATTATCAGCCTAAGATAAACCTGACGACCTCGGTTCTGAGCGGCGCTGAGGCATTACTCCGGTGGTACGACAAGGAATTAGGCTGGATAAGTCCTGCACAATTTATACCGATTGCAGAAGCACGCGGCATGATGGGAGTACTTGGCAAATGGGTGCTACAAGAAGCATGCCGCCAGCTTAAAGCATGGGAATCTGAAGGTTTACATTTTTCGGGAAGGCTGGCTATCAATTTTGCAGCTCAACAACTGGAAGAAAACGGCATTGTTGCAACAGTCAGAGCTATCGTGCACGATGCCGGAATCACTCCTGCCTCATTAGAACTCGAACTCACTGAAAGCGGCGTCATGGGCAACGTGGAGCGGGCCATTGATGTTATGGGCGATTTTAAAACAGCCGGATTTGCCCTGTCAATTGATGATTTCGGGACGGGTTATTCATCCCTGTCTTACCTGAAACGGCTGCCGGCAGACACACTGAAAATCGATATTTCATTTGTACGCGACATGCTCAAAGACCGTCACGATTACACCATTGTGAATACTATTATCGGGATGGCACGTAATCTGGGACTAAAAGCAATAGCCGAGGGAGTGGAGGATGCAAAACAGGTAGACGCATTGTGCTCATTAGGCTGTGATGAAGCACAAGGCTATTACTTCGGGCGCCCCGTTCCTGCCGCGATTTTTGCAAAACAATGGCTAAACAAATAGATGTATTTGTTTAGCCATTACTATTTATTCACGACAGGTAAATTTACGGGACAGAAAGGGATTTCACTCCCCTCTGCCTGCAAATTTCTGGTATATTCACCGTACCGGAGATTAAGAATCCCAGTCACCGCCGCCGCTCCCGCCGCCATCATCCCAGGATGAATTATCCACAATCCCAAAATCTGTTCCTCCCATATCATTAGGAACAGCAGGAGCAGAAATATAATCATCGCGATTAGAAAACTGCTCATTAGAACGGCTGCCGCGTTCTCCGTCGGTAAAATGATGCATCAGCGCCTCACCGGCAACCAAGCCGGCACCCATTGCGGCACCGGTAGCCAGACCACCTAAAATACCGGAACCCATCCCCCCTGCAGCCTGTCCGCCCATCATCGGACCGCCAGCCCCGGGACCATATGATGGCACGGGCATACCAGATCCGTAGGATTGCACCGGCGCACCGGCACCAAAGCCGGGAATACCATTTTGCGTATAAACCGGCGCAGTACGGCGCCCCATAAACTTAACCGCAAACACGATAAAGGCCACTAAAGCCAGCACAACCAGCAAAAAACTGCCTGAAATGCCACTACTGGCAGGAGCCTGTGCCGGATAAGCCTGGGTACTTTGTCGTACAACAGCAGACTGCGGAGCAACATGCGTAATACGGTTACGTAAATTTTCGACTGCTGCCGGTTTAGCGAAAGGTAATCCGGGAGCCAGCTGATTAGCCGTGGCCAATTCAGCTTGTGCGCTGGCAAAACGTCCCTGTTTAGAAAACAATTCTGCTTCTACAAAATGCGCTTTAGCGCTCTTAGGGTGATCTTGCAGCACTTTTTGTATCATGGATTGTGCCTCATCCATCCTGCCCGCTTCGGCAGCTTCATATATCTGATGCATGCTGGCATCTTCAGCGGCAAAAGCAGACGCCGAGAATAAGATCGCCAGTGTCAATAGCATAGATTGAATTAGGGACTTACCTGACATAACATTAACTCCTTGTTTTTGGTTGATACTTTAGATAAAGATCACTACCCGCCTCATATCGGGGGCATTTCATTTTTTTAAAGGAATATTTTAAACAGCACCCGCTGATACTAACGCAAATCGGCATAAAAGGTGCACATCAGGGAATAGTGCCGGGTGTAAGCAGGCAACAACACAACTAACATAAAGTAATCAGTCCGTCACATGGCAGTCATATTCAATAGGTATATTAACAAGTTATCAAATTGACCTTGGATATAGACTGCCATGAACTCCAGCCCACAATTAAGCTCCCCGGCATCGCCACTTTCCATGCCATTAACCAGAACGGAACACAAGTCAGGACCGATGGCGGTCATCGTCTTTGGTGTGTTGCTTGTGTCCGGTCTGTTATTTAGCGGTTTTAGCCTGACATCCGATGTTACCGGTGCCGGATCGCCGTCCACTAACTGGCTACCCTACTTTCTGCTGGGTCTGGCGCTCCTCATTGCACTGGGATTCGAATTCGTCAATGGTTTTCATGATACGGCCAATGCCGTAGCCACCGTGATTTATACCAATTCCATGCCGCCGAATATCGCAGTAATATGGTCAGGTTGCTTCAATTTCCTCGGCGTGCTGCTTTCCAGCGGCGCTGTCGCTTTCGGCATCATCTCATTATTGCCAGTCGAACTTATCCTGCAAGTCGGATCGGGCTCCGGCTTTGCGATGGTGTTTGCCTTACTGATCGCTGCGATTATCTGGAATCTGGGCACCTGGTGGCTTGGTCTCCCTGCATCATCATCACACACCATGATAGGTTCTATTCTTGGCGTAGGCATTGCAAATGCGCTGATGCATGGCCGTGATGGCACCAGTGGCGTAGACTGGGCGCAAGCCACCAAAGTCGGCTATTCACTGTTATTGTCGCCGTTGGTCGGTTTTATATTCGCCGCATTATTACTTCTGGTTCTGCGTACTTTTGTAAAAAATAAAGCGTTATACGAAGCACCGGCAGGCAATACACCGCCACCATGGTGGATACGCAGTTTATTGATCCTGACGTGTACCGGCGTATCGTTTGCACACGGCTCCAACGACGGCCAAAAGGGCATGGGCTTAATCATGCTGATTTTAGTCGGTACCGTACCAATGGCATATGCACTCAACCGCGCCATGCCGGTCGACCAGGTAAGCCAATTTGTGACTGTCGCCCACGCAACCCAGCATTCACTTGAAAAATATTCAGGACAGCCAGCTCTGTCACCGGCTGATTCACGTAAAACACTGACCACCTTTGTCCGCACTAAGGAATTTACTCCTGTTGTAATAACCGCACTCACCTCACTGACCGGTACTATCGGCGATCAGGTCAACGCGCACAACTCACTTGCCAAAGTCCCGGCAGAAACCGTCTCCAATGTACGTAATGAAATGTATCTGGTGGCAGAAGCCATTCGTATTCTGGATAAAAACGATGCCGTACCATTCGACGCTGAGACCAAAGATAAATTAAAAACATTCAAAAAAGAGATTGATGACGCCACCAAATTTATTCCGCTGTGGGTAAAAATCGCGGTAGCAATCGCTCTGGGCTTAGGCACAATGGTAGGCTGGAAACGTATCGTTGTCACCGTCGGAGAAAAAATCGGCAAAACCCATCTGACCTATGCACAGGGCGCATCGGCTGAACTGGTAGCAATGCTGACCATCGGTGCTGCTGACATATACGGCTTGCCGGTATCCACCACGCATGTATTGTCTTCCGGAGTTGCCGGCACTATGGCCGCCAACCGCTCTGGCCTGCAATTAGCCACGATTCGTAATCTGGCAATGGCCTGGGTATTGACATTGCCGGTCGCCATCGTACTTTCCGGCTCCTTGTATTGGGTGTTTTCTCACCTGTTTTAATCCTCATCGTTCATCATCACTAAATTAAACAAGGAGTTTTTATGGGACTGAGTGAGGAAGAATTAATCAACAGAATTCATTCTGAACTGGCCGATAGCTATGATGAAGAATTAGAGCTGGAACTGGATGACCGGCCTGTTGATCCGCATACAAAGGAACCGCTGTCAGATAACTCTGCCAGCGCCAAAGAAAATCGCCGCACGTATTTTCGGGAACTGTTCCGCTTGCAGGCGGAATTAGTTAAGTTACAGGATTGGGTTGTACATACCGGACACAAGGTCGTGATTTTGTTTGAAGGCCGGGATGCTGCCGGTAAAGGCGGGGTCATTAAACGCATTTCACAACGCCTCAATCCCCGCGTGTGTCGTATTGCGGCACTGCCTGCGCCAAATGACCGTGAACGGACTCAGTGGTATTTTCAACGCTATGTGTCGCATTTGCCTGCTGCCGGAGAAATCGTGCTGTTTGACCGCAGCTGGTATAACCGGGCCGGTGTCGAGCGCGTCATGAATTTTTGTAGTGATGAACAATACGAAGAATTTTTTCGTACTGCCCCGGAATTTGAGCGCATGCTGGTACGCTCAGGCATACAAGTCATCAAATATTGGTTCTCCATTTCGGACGAAGAGCAACATGCACGCTTTTTAGGACGTATTTACGATCCGCTCAAACAGTGGAAATTAAGCCCGATGGATCTGGAATCACGCAGAAGATGGGAAGAATACACCAAAGCGAAAGAGATCATGCTGGAACGTACCCATATTCAGGAAGCGCCATGGTGGGTGGTACAGGCAGTCGATAAGAAAAAAGCCCGGTTAAATTGCATTCATCACCTGCTGAGCCTGATGCCGTACGAAGACGTGGAACACCCTGCTATCACCCTGCCGCAACGTGAACGCCATGAAGATTATGAGCGCATGCCCGTACAGTCAGAAATTGTTGTGCCTGAAATATACTGATTAAAAATGAAGCGGGTGCCATCACCGGTACCCGCTGAAATAAGCTGACGGGATTCTGCTTCCCTCAGTATCTGGTTTTCTCACACCATAAGTACCCTTCCTTAATTCAGTACTATGACGGATGCTGTTTTTTAAAAAAATATGCGTTATCATTACTTAAAATACATATTTAAAAAAATACGCCTTAAATACAGTTAGAATAGCCTGTCAGACAAGCAAATCCGAAGATAGCAATAAAATATTGCGGATTCCGCTCAGGGTTAACTCCTGCCCCGATTTTCCCACTCTTTTTTAATATGCAATCTGCAAACCAGCGCCACAACAACGCCTTTTTGTCTGATTCCGGATTACGCTCCGCACCCATGCTGATTTACGCTTTATTTCAATCGCTGTTGCAGTCATTACTCAATTCTCAACCGGTTAATGCCCGGAAAAGCATGATAGCCGCAGTTATTGTGTGGCTCTTGCTCTGCGCGACTCCATTCGCAATGGCAGCTGAGACGATAATCCGGTATTACCCGGTCGGGCCGATCTACGAATATCGCTGGAAGCTACTTGAGCTGGCACTGGCGCATACACCATCTGCCGGCGGACCGACCCGGCTTATGCCTTATCCGGAAGACGTCACACAAAACCGTGGCATTCTGTTGCTCCAGTCAGGAAACATTGATGTCGTTGCATTTGGCACCAATAGTGAACGGGAATCACAAATGCTGCCGATAAAAATAGATATTCTTCATGGGATTATCGGTTTCCGTGTATTTGTAATTCGCGCCACAGACCAGGCACGCATTGCACGTATGAGTGAAGACACCCTGCGCCAACAACTGACTTTCGGGCTGAACAGCCAATGGGCCGATCTGCCAATCCTATGCGATAACGGGTTTACGGTAATCACTTCATCCAGCTATGAAAACCTGTTCAGCATGTTAGTCGCTAACCGATTTGATGCCTTCACACGCGGCTTGAATGAAGCCAGCCTTGAACTCGATAAGCGCAAAACAAGTTACCCTCAATTGGCAGTCGAACAAACCAAGGCACTGTATTTTCCCTATCCGGTTTATTTCTGGGTTCGTAAAAATGAAACTGCACTTGCAGAACGAATCGGGCATGGCCTTCAGTTATCACTGGCCGATGGATCATTCCGCAAGTTATTCGAGCATTATCATGCTGCAGAGATTAAAATGCTATCAAAGAATAAACGACAGGTAATTCATCTCACTAATCCTGTTTTGCCAGCACACACAGCAGAACCTGACACCAGTTGGTGGTGGCATTAAGATACTACTTACTTATCCGGAGTAAACCTGATGTTTTTAACGCAGACGCTATCGCGACGGCTACTGTACACAATGTTTCCGTGGTACCTGCTGATTACAATTGGCATGACCGGGGCTGAACTGGCCATCCAATACTTCAGCATCAGCCGCCACATCAGCAGCGATCTGACATCACTCAGTCTGACTGTAGAACCAAACGTAACGAATGCCGTTTGGGAGCTGGATACGCCTCAACTTATCTCGATCGCGCGCGGCGTAAGACAAAATGCTATCGTCACGGGAATTCAGATAGAGTCAGTTGCCAGTAAAATTTTAATCACCGACGGCAGCCTGCCAGCGTCACAGGATGACCTGACCGGCATTTTTCCGCGCCAGTTCAAGCAAATTGTTGTTCCGTTATTTTATCAGTCGCCACGCGGAGAACGCCATTTCATCGGCCAACTTAAAATGTACTCGAACCGCAGCATCATCTGGGATCGGGTCAAAGATGGCTTTTTAATTGTACTGGTCAACTCTGTTGTCGTCAGTATTGCCCTCTGGCTGATTTTTTTATGGACTATCCGTTTCCGTCTGTCCAATACTGTCACGAAGGTTGCCAGAACCCTGGCAAACTGGCGTTTTCAGTCCAGCGATACCCCGGTTGAAAAAATTGACTACCCCTACCATGACGAACTTGGAGAATTAGTCAGCGCATTTAATGAAAGCAGAGAGCGCTTATTCGTATCACTGCAAAAATTAAATACACTGAATCACAATCTGGAAGAAATTGTTATAAAACGCACTCAGGAACTGCAAACGGCAAAAGAATATGCCGAAACGGCCAGCCTTGCCAAGAGTCAGTTCCTGGCCAATATGAGCCATGAAATTCGCACGCCAATGAACGCTGTACTCGGTATGCTGTATCTCGCCTTAAAAAGTGATCTGTCACCGCTTCAGCGTAATCACCTGAACAAAGCACAGGGTGCCGCGCACTCCTTGCTCGGGATTATCAACGACATTCTTGATTTTTCAAAAATCGAAGCAGGCAAACTGGAAATAGAAAACATTGAATTTAACCTGGAAACCGTGCTGGAACAGTTAACTGATTCCATCAGTTACCAGTCGGAACACAAAGGCATCGAATTCCTGATCCGCTACGACACTGCCATTCCACCCACACTGATTGGCGACCCGCTGCGTCTGGGGCAGATTTTATTGAATCTGTGCGGAAACGCAATCAAATTCACCGAACACGGCGAGGTCGAACTTGGCTTTCGCCGCCTGGAAGCAACAGACACCGGACTGACCATACAAGTTTACGTACGTGATTCAGGCATTGGCATTGAACCAGAAATTCAGGATAAACTTTTTCAAAAATTCACACAGGCAGATCAATCGACAAAACGTCGGTTTGGCGGCACCGGCTTAGGACTGGCGATCTGTAAAAACCTGGTTGAACTCATGGGCGGACGAATATGGATTGAAGAATCTCATCCAGGCAAAGGAACCACCATCTGCTTCACGATTCAGCTCAACGTAGCACAACAGGCTCAGGAACACCAACAGGCACTGATTGAGCAGGCAGGTCCTTTACTCAAAGGTATACGTGTGCTGGTCGTGGATGACAATGAAGCCCCGCGTGAAATCATTGTTGAAATGCTGCGCTACTTTCACATTGATGTAAGTACGGCAGCAAACGGCAACAGCGCGCTGACAGCAATCAGGAATGCACACGAAACGCCTTACGATCTGGTACTGATGGACTGGAGCATGCCAGGCATGAATGGCGATGAAGCGACTCAGCGCATTCACGATGATAAAACCATCACACATCAGCCTAAGATCATCATGGTAACAGCCTATGGTCGTGAAGAGGTAATTCGCCTGGCCGAGCAGGTCGGCATCGACGGGTTTCTCATCAAACCGGTATCGCCGTCAACCTTGCTCGACAGTATACTCTCGGTTCTGGGACGCGGATGCATTCTTGGTAGCGGTGACAAACTACACGCCACCCCACCCGAGCTTGCCTATAATGGCCAGCTTGCAGGAGCAAGCATTCTTTTAGTCGAAGATAACGATATCAATCGTGAATTTGCTACAGAACTGCTCCGCAGCGAAGGCATCGAAGTCGATGAAGCTGTCAATGGAGCCGAAGCACTGAAAAAAGTACAGTGCCGTGACTACGATGCCGTATTGATGGATATTCAAATGCCGGTGATGGATGGTCTGGAGGCAACACAACGCATCCGCGCCCTGGCAACAACACCAGAAAATGCACGCTTTGCCACGCTGCCCATCATTGCCATCACGGCACTGGCAATGGCGCATGATGCCGAAAAAAGTCAATCCGCCGGTATGAATGACCATATCACAAAGCCTATCTTACCGGATCGCCTGATGACCGTACTCGCAAAATGGATACGACTCCCGCAACACCGGGCAGGCACCGGATTATCCATCAGGCGCACAGCTGATTTTCCACCTGAACTACTGGCACTGACAAGTCTGGATACCCGTGAGGGAGTACGGCGTATCGGCGGCAAAATCGAATCTTATCACCGGCAATTACTCCGTTTCCGGGATAACTATACCAATGCGGCAAATCAGTTACAACATCTGATCAATGAAAATCAGCTGCGAGATGCAGAAAATTATTGCCATGCACTGAAAGGCGTCATCGGAAATATTGGCGCGATGACGCTATACGACCACCTGGTTTCCATTGAAGAAAAATTTCATCAAAAAAGCTTGCCGGATACAGCACAATTGAATGAAATGCAAACATTATTACAAGACGTGATGCGCGATATTAACAGCATTGCAGACAACATCACACCTGTCAGCATACCTAATCCGATTCTGCTTACGCATGCTCAGTTACACGACCGCCTGGAGCAACTCAGCCAGGCGCTGGAATACGATCTGGGCAATGCTGAATCCCTGCTTGCCGAATTACGTGCCGGAGTGCACGGCACCTCGCTGG
>CAIWPG010000343.1 GCA_903914535.1 uncultured Oxalobacteraceae bacterium | reverse complement strand
GGCGTTCCCCTGGAAAAACTGTTCATCCGTCAGTACCGATAAACATGCCGCACCGTTGCTGGCATAGCTGACGGCGATTTCTTCCGGATTAAAATCAGCGCGAATAATACCTTTGGATGGTGAAGCTTTTTTAATCTCGGCAATGACACCGGCATGACCACCCTGAATTTTATGACGGATGGCAGCCTCAAAATCACGTAGCTGACTACGTGATTCTTTATCGGCTTCTACTTCCCGTCGCATACTGGTCAGCGGCTGGAATTTTTTGGCGGCACGAACTTCATCGGCTTTTACCGCCAGGATTTTATTTAAAATATCGGACATGACTGATTCTCTCCACGTAGTGCTTTATGTCTTACCGGGCATGCGCAAAATATGGCTGACATATTATTGCGCGAGCCTTGTTTATTTACCCAGTTGCTGTGTTACCTGAACAAACTGATGTAGTTTAGCCAGTGCAGCACCCGAGCGGATGGCTTCGCGTGCTTTGGCAATACCATCGGCAATATCAAGGGCCACACCGGCACCATAGAGCGCCATACCTGCATTTAATGCAACAATATCGCATGCCGGACCGTTGGCATTGTTTAAGACTTCAAACACTTTATCTTTGGATTCGGTGGCATTGGCAACTTTAAAGCTGCGGTTTGATACCATAGAAAGGCCGAAATCATCAGGATGAATGTCGTATTCGCGAATCTCACCGTTCACTAATTCACCCACCAGCGTGGCGGCACCCAGAGAAGCTTCATCAATATTGTCACGTCCCCAAACCACCAGTGCATGTTGTGCGCCAAGGCGTTGCAGTACCCGTAGTTGTATACCGACCAGATCGGGATGAAATACACCCATCAGGATATTGGGCGCGCCGGCCGGATTGGTAAGCGGTCCCAAAATATTAAAAATGGTGCGAACGCCCAGTTCTTTGCGTACCGCAGCGGCGTGCTTCATGGCGGAATGGTGATTAGGTGCGTACATAAAACCAATGCCGGTTTGCGCAATAGATTGTGCAATTTGTTCTGGTTTAAGGTTAATGTTGGCACCCAGCGCTTCCAGCACATCGGCACTGCCTGAGGAAGAAGAGACGCTGCGCCCGCCGTGTTTTGCGACACGGGCCCCGGCAGCAGCAGCAACAAACATCGCAGTAGTCGAGATATTGAAGGTATGTGAACCATCACCGCCTGTGCCTACAATATCAATCAGGTTGGTGGTATCGGCCAGCGGTACTTTGGTGACAAATTCACGCATGACCTGCGCTGCTGCAGTAATTTCTCCTATGCTTTCTTTTTTGACGCGTAGCCCGATGGTGAGTGCCGCAATCATGACAGGCGACATTTCTCCGCTCATGATTTGGCGGAACATTGCCAGCATTTCATCATGAAAAATTTCACGGTGGTCAATGCAGCGTAACAGTGCTTCTTGTTGAGAGATGCTCATAGTTTGTCCGCGCGTGTTGGAATAGTCTCATTCAAAAAATTCTTCAGCAAAGCATGACCGTGTTCCGATAAAATCGATTCAGGATGAAATTGCACCCCCTCGATAGCAAATCCGGTATGGCGCACACCCATGATTTCACCGTCATCAGTCCAGGCAGTGACTTCCAGACAGTCCGGCAGAGTGGCGCGTTCTATTGCCAGTGAATGGTAACGGGTTACGGTGTAAGGTGTCGGCAAACCGGCAAACACGCCTACGCCGGTATGGGCAATCAGTGAAGTTTTACCGTGCATAACCTGTTTAGCCCGGATGACTTTGCCGCCGAAAGCGGCCGCAATACTCTGATGCCCCAGGCAGACGCCCAGCATAGGAATTTTACCGGCAAAATGTTGCAATACCGCGACAGAAATACCTGCTTCGTGCGGCGTGCACGGGCCGGGTGAAATACAGATGTGGCTGGGAGCCAGAGCTTCAAGCTCTTCGATGGTAATTTCATCGTTCCGGTAGGTACGCACCTCAATACCGAGTTCGCCAAAATACTGTACTAAATTGTAGGTGAACGAATCGTAGTTATCTATCATGAGCAACATTTAAATCTCCCCATCCAGGCCATCTTGTACTTGTTCGGCAGCACGTAATACTGCACGTGCTTTATTTTCAGTTTCTAACCATTCCATTTCCGGTACCGAGTCGGCTACAATGCCGGCCGCTGCCTGTACGTACAGCATGCCATCTTTGAGTACCCCGGTACGAATCGCAATCGCCAGATCCATTGCGCCGCTAAACGATAAGTAGCCGCAGGCACCGCCATAAATACCGCGTTTGGTTAATTCCAGTTCATCAATGATTTCCATTGCCCGTACTTTGGGCGCGCCCGATAAAGTACCTGCCGGAAATGTCGCTTTTAATACATCCAGATTGGACAAATTATCTTGTAAGGTTGCTTCAACGTTGGACACAATATGCTGAACATGAGAGTACTTTTCGATCACCATCTGGTCGCTTACTTTTACGGTGCCAATTTTGGCAATGCGTCCGAGGTCATTGCGTGCCAGATCAATCAACATCACATGTTCGGCGATTTCTTTCGGGTCGGCCAACAGTTCTTTAGCTAATTGCTCATCCAGTTTTGGTGTATTGCCGCGCGGTCGTGTTCCGGCCAGCGGGCGAATAGTAATCGCGTTGGTATTATCGTCCCGCACTTCATTACGCACCAAAATTTCTGGTGAAGAGCCGATAATATGCATATCACCGAAATTGTAAAAATACATATAGGGTGATGGATTGAGCGAGCGTAAGGCCCGATACAGGGACAACGGGGAATCTGCATACGGTTTTTTAAGACGCTGACCGATTTGCACCTGCATCAGATCACCTGCCATGATGTACTCTTTGGCTTGTGCTACCGCTTGCAGGTAGTCTTCTTTGGCAAATTCACGTATGGTTTCCGTGCGCACGGATGCGGAAGTGACGGGCGCTTCTACATGGCGTTTTAACATGGAGCGCAATTCTTTTAAGCGTAGCCTCGCTTTAGAGAACGCTTCCGGCTTGCCGGGATCCGCGTACACGATTAAATACAGTTTGCCTGATAAGTTATCGATAACCGCTAATTCTTCTGTAACCAGTAATTGAATATCCGGCAAGCCTAAATCATCTTTAGGGCAGGATTGCGCCAGACGTGTTTCAATATGGCGTACTGTGTCATAGCCAAAATAACCTGCCAGGCCACCGCAAAAACGCGGCAGACCCGGACGTAAGGCAACCTGGTAGCGTGCCTGAAAACTGGCAATAAATTCCAGCGGATTGCCGTTGAACGTTTCGACGATGTTACCATTTTCAATGACTTCGCAACGCTCCTGATAGCAACGTAATGACGTGTTGGCAGGCAAGCCAATGAAGGAGTAGCGCCCCAGACGTTCGCCCCGGACTACTGATTCAAGTAAAAAAGTATTTTTTCCGTTATTTTGGCTTTGTGCCAGTTTCAGATAGACGCTTAACGGGGTTTCCAGATCGGCAAATGCTTCGCTAATCAGGGGAATGCGGTTATAACCCTGGTTCGCCAGGGAATGGAATTCGATTTCGGTCATGATTCTCTCGTAAGCCCCATAGTCGGGGTGACATGATTACTTAGTGTGCGATCAGGGGTGCAGTCAGAAAAGACGTACTATCGATAATATCGACGCAGCATCAGCTCAGGAAGTACCCGGTGGCGAGCAGGTTTCGTCTGTTTCGTATCTGAGTGTAGTTAAGTGTATTGGATTGGCGGGCTAGCCGCCAGATTATGCTCAGTAATCGCACTTATG
Organism: uncultured Oxalobacteraceae bacterium; assembly: GCA_903914535.1. Lineage (GTDB taxonomy): Bacteria > Pseudomonadota > Gammaproteobacteria > Burkholderiales > Burkholderiaceae_D > Solimicrobium. Next base: position 2,919 of record CAIWPG010000343.1, on the reverse strand, counting down.
TACTTAAATAAGCAGAAAAACCAGGTAGCAATATCGCGTTGTCATGCCGGGTAATCAGTTAACCACGCCAGACTGCGCGTTCAAACCCGGCAAAGCAGCTCAACATACCACTAAAAGAGCACAAAAAAACCTCAACTATCCAAGAACATTACCCTACTTAAGCAGCGTATCAGGCAACGGAATATGTTGCTGAAACAGACCACCAGAATTGCGAGCGTCGCCATAGCCAGGCCTCGAAAGTGCCTGGAGTGGTTACTGGACGTTTTTTAGTGAGAAACATCATGTTGGTTGGCGTAGTGATGTGTAATGTGGCGTGTAATCTAAATGTTGACCATGTGCGCAGCGCACAACAGCGTTTCAACTATACCATCAGAATCAATCAATTGTACAGCTTCGCCGTGATTGTACCCATAAGGTACCGTCAGCGCCCGGCATCCTGCCGCACGTGCTGCTAATGCATCGTTGCTGGAATCACCGATCGCGACGATCTGATGTGGTGCCAGATTGAAATCTGCACAGACTTGTAAAAAAGGTGCCGGGTGTGGTTTTTTGTGCGGCAGTGAATCACCACCATAAACTACGTCGAAGTAGGCGGATAGCCCTTTTTGTTGTAGTAATGGTAGTGCCATAACGACAGGTTTATTCGTCACGCATGCCAGACGTAGCCCTTTAGCTTGTAATGCAAGCAAGCCTTCATGCACTTCAGGGTAGATATCGCTAAATTGACCATTAATGGACAGATAGTGGCGCTGATAGCTTTCCATCGCCCGTGCGAAGTGCTGCTTTGCTTCTTCCGGCGAAAAATCGCAGGCCAATACCCGAGTGATCAGATTTTCACTACCTTTGCCGACCATGTTTTGAATGGTGGTTTGCGTCAGGGGAGGCAGAGAAAATTCTGTGCGCATAGCGTTAATCGCTATCAAAAAATCGCCTATGGTATCGACCATGGTGCCGTCAAGGTCAATAATAACGGCACGAATGCCGTCGATTTTTTTTATTGCGCTGTTATTTGCAAGACCGCCGGTCATACTACGGCGGCCAGTTCGTTACGCATGCCCTGAATAATGCCAGGGTAATCCGGTTTACCAAAAATAGCGGAGCCGGCGACAAAAGTGTCGGCACCAGCACGTGCAATTTCTGCGATATTGTCAGTTTTAACACCGCCATCTACCTGTAGCATAATGTCGCGTCCGGAGGCATCGATGAGTTTTCTGACGGCAGCAATTTTTTGCAAAGCGTGTGGGATAAAGGATTGCCCGCCAAATCCCGGATTGACCGACATAATCAGAATCAAATCCAGTTTATCCATGACATGCTCCAGATAGTGCAGGGATGTGCCCGGATTAAATGCCAGCCCTGCTTTGCAGCCATGGTCACGAATCAATTGCAGGCTGCGATCCAGATGTTCAGAGCCTTCAGGATGAAAACTGATGATGTTGGCGCCGGCTTTGGCAAAATCGGGGATGATTCTGTCGACGGGCTTGACCATCAGATGTACATCAATCGGTACCTGGACATGCGGGCGTATTGCCTGACAAACCAGGGGGCCTATCGTCAGATTCGGTACATAGTGGTTATCCATAACGTCAAAATGGATCATGTCTGCACCAGCGGTAACGACATTCCGTACTTCTTCACCCAATCGGGCAAAATCGGCGGATAAAATGCTGGGAGCAATGCGATAGGTGCGAGGAGAAGCGCTCATGGATAGCCTTAATGCGTGAAAAGTAGGGGTATTTTACCTTGTAGTACCCCAGTCGGTAAATTTGCTAACCATCGATTTTAGTGATTCACATCTTGCGTAAGCCTGAAAATTAGTGTCGAATGGCTTCTTATCTTATATGTTGGAAGAATGGGCGTGCAAATGGCATTGTATGAATTTAGTGTGACGGTGACCACGCAATATGTCGAGGCGCAGTCTGATCCTGCAAAGGATAATTACGTGTTCTCTTATACGATAACAGTCAAAAATACCGGTACTGTCGGTGCGCAGCTGATAGCGCGGCATTGGATTATTACCGATGGTAATGGCAAAGTGGAAGAGGTACGTGGTTTAGGTGCTGTAGGCTATCAACCTTTACTGGCACCCGGTCAGCAATTTGAATACACCAGCGGTACATCCATGGTGACGCCGCACGGCAGTATGCACGGCAGCTATTTATGTATCACTGAGCAGGGAGAGATATTTACAACACCAATCCCGGAATTTTTGCTGGTACAGCCAAGAACATTGCATTAATTGCACATCAATAACAGATTTAATGGCAGACTGCGTTTTTATGTCAGTCCTTGGGTCGGGTGTTGAGCCGAATGTCAGGTGACGTGCTAAATGGTTCGTCATACGCAAACAGCCCTGTGAGCGGTGTTACGTGCTTTTTATTCGTCATCATCTGGTGGCGCCCCGGAAAACATGGTCCACCATACGATAAATGCAAAAACTAAAAATGCTCCCGTTGCTTCCAGAAATAATAACCACATAGTTCCTCCATGTTTAAATCATCTCGTAGTTTATCTTTTTTATTTTCTTTCATTTTTGCTGTATTGCTGAGCGCTTGTCAAACGCAGCCAGTTAGTCCGCCTGTGTTGCCTCCGGCTCATCCGGTGACACCAACAGTCCCGGTATCCACGCAAGCCAGTTTTAATTTATTGGCGTTTTCTGCAATACCTGGTTGGGCAGAAGATAACATTAGTGAAGTGTGGCCTGCATTTCAGAGTTCGTGCAAGGTTTTTGCCAAGAAAGCGGATTGGGCAGAGATTTGCACCGTGGCGCGCAGTGTTAATGGACATGACAACGCCGCGATAAGGCAATTTTTTGAGGCATTCTTTAATCCGTGGCAGGTCATTAATCCGGACGGAACAGACCACGGCCTTATTACCGGTTACTACGAACCGTTATTGCGGGGAGCGCGTCAGCGGGGT
>CAIWPG010000342.1 GCA_903914535.1 uncultured Oxalobacteraceae bacterium | reverse complement strand
TTAGCATCGGCCTTAGCTACCGGCTTTGCCGCACTTTTTGCATTGGCTTTCACACTATTGGCATAGCGCTCCCAGTCGCTGAAACCACCGATGTATTCACTCCATTGTCCTTCACCTTCGGATACGATCACCTGTGTGACAACATTATCTAAAAATGCCCGGTCATGGCTGACCAGGAAAACGGTGCCGGTATAATTTTCCAGTAATTCTTCCAATAGTTCCAGTGTATCAATATCCAGGTCATTAGTCGGCTCATCCAGCACCAGCGCATTGGCTGGCTTAGCAAACAAACGCGCCAGAAGTAAACGGTTACGCTCACCACCAGACAGGGATTTTACCGGAGAGCGGGCACGTTCGGCAGCAAACAAAAAGTCATTCAAATACGTCATGACATGTTTTTTCTGACCATTGATTTCTACCCAGTCAGAACCCGGTGCAATCGTTTCTGCCAGACTGGCGTCTTCATCCAGTTGCGTACGCATCTGATCGAAATAAGCTACCTGTAATTTACTACCTTGCCTGATTGTGCCGGAATCGGGGAGTTCTTCACCCAGAATCATTTTTAACAGCGTGGTTTTACCGGCACCATTAGCACCAATCAAACCGACTTTATCACCACGTAAAATAGTGGCGGTAAAATTGGAAACAATGCACTTGTCCCCATAGTTTTTGTAAATCTGATCCAGTTCCGCCACAATTTTACCGGAACGCTCGCCCGCAGACACATCCAGCTTGACCTGGCCTTGCTGATCACGACGGGAGCTACGCTGACCGCGCAAGGCTTCCAGACGGCGCACACGGCCTTCATCACGGGTACGGCGGGCCTGTACACCTTTTCTGATCCAGACTTCTTCCTGCGCCAGAAATTTATCAAATTTGGCATTCTCAACTACTTCATTTTCCAGCAACTCGGCTTTACGGGTCTGGTAAGTAGTAAAGTTACCGGGGAAAGAAAGAATACGGCCGCGATCCAGCTCAATGATGCGGGTACAGACATTATCCAAAAAGCTGCGATCATGGGTAATGAGTAACACACTGCCTTTAAAATCGCGCAATAAGCCTTCCAGCCACAAGATCGAGGTGTAATCCAGGTGATTGGTTGGCTCATCCAGCAGCAACACATCCGGCGCGCTGACCAGCGCCATGGCAAGTGCGACGCGCTTTTTCATACCACCGGACAAACTACCGATCAGGGCTTCTTTTTGCAGATTCAGCCTGTCCAGTGTAGCTTCCACTTTACTGCTCAGTCCCCACGCGTCAGCGGCATCCAGCTGAAGCTGGATTTCATGCATACGATCCATCAGAGCATCATCATTATCACCGCCAAACTGGCCGCTGATTTCTTCGTATTCTTTGAGCAAACCGGGAAGTTCGCCTAAACCTTGCGCCACAGAATCAAATACTGATTTCGCAGGATCAAAGACAGGCTCTTGCTCAACATAGGCAATACGTAAGTTTTGTTGCATCACCAGCAAACCATCGTCTAGTTTTGAGGTGCCTGCAATAACTTTAAGCAGGGAAGACTTGCCGGTGCCGTTACGGCCGATTAAGCCGACGCGCTCGCCGGTTTCAATGGAAAACTCAGTGTGATCCAGCAAAGCAACGTGACCAAAAGCCAGTTGCGCATTCGAAAGTGATATAACTGCCATAAAAATCGTTGACGGCCACGCGGCGCGCCCCATGCAAGTGTAAAGTCAGCATTGTACCGACAACTTAGGGTTTCGCTATTTTTTTATCGAAATTTAGTGGGAATGGTGTAAGCGGCAAAAATCCATGACTGCCTCCGCACACGCTATAATTTCACCGTTTAACCAGTCAACAGGCTATTCTTATACCATGGCCTTGTCTTAAGCTGTGTTTGATTGCTATACTGGCAGGCTGTACTAATAATGTCACCGTAGTTCAACGGATAGAACACACCTCTCCTAAAGGTGAAATACTGGTTCGATTCCAGTCGGTGACACCACGACCAGACATGAAATATAAAAAAAGCCACCCTGTGGCTTTTTTTATATCACTGATTAACATGATCTGTGGTGACACGCGCATTACTATAAAAAATCTGAATAAATGTATGCCGCCGGTGCAAAAACACAAATAAAAACGTAACTACATTGCCACGCACTCTTTGCCTGTGGTGCTACAACGTAACACCAACTGCATCCGGATAACCGGGAACATTGAAATTCCAAACGACAGAATCCATACTGAAATCAAGCGATTCAGTAATCATCAGGAAGATTCTGTGTTTTAAAACAAGACCAGCGTTGGTTTATCAAGACGTATGGCCAGCTACACTCGCCTACATTAACGATAAAGCATGCAACAGATTAAGACGGATAAGTATACGGACAAGTACACGTAATCCGGCAATCGTATTTATTTTATTACCAGTCAGAGAATTTGCATGTTTGATTTAGATGCCATTTTTAATCAGCTTAGCAACAATTTAATCCGCGATGCCGTTATCACCATCTTGTTTTTCTTAACGCTGCTGGGCTTACGGGCAGGAATACGCAGAGCGATTCTGAGTCGCGAAAGCCTGGACTCCGCATATAAGCTAAGATTATTGGCCACAGTCCGCAACCTCGCTTTGCTTATTTTTTTAATGGGTATCCCCTTAATATGGGGTAATGAAATCCAGAATTTTGCCGTTTCCATGGTGGCAATGGCGGCAGCATGTGTGCTGGCGACCAAAGAAGCCATATTATGCATATTAGGGGCGATATACCGAACCAGCGGCAATCTGTATAAAATCGGCGACCGTATTGAAATTACCGGAATCCGGGGGCAAATCATCGATATGAGTTTACTCTCAACCACCCTGATTGAATCCAGCCAGGCTTGCGCTAACGGCACCGTCGGCCGCTGCATTACCATTCCCAATTCCTTATTATTTAATCAGGCGCTGTACAACGAAACGGTGCTGGGAGGACGGTTTGCAACGCAAATCGTCCATATTTCCATCGAACGTGACGATGACTGGAAACTGGCTGAACAGATTTTAATGGAATCTGGCAATAAAATTGTAAATGAATATGCCACAGAATTAGCCAGACATGCTCAAAAATTAACCAAAGGATTTGCGATTCAGCCACCCCTGCAACATGCACAGGTACGTATGTTATTAGACAACGTACAATTCCTGAGCCTGCATTTACAATTACCGGCACCACTGGGCCACCGCGCACGTATCGAACAACGCGTACTCCGCGAATTTTTGACTCAAATGCCGGTTAAAACCCGCGGAATAATCCATCTCAAAACAGACAGAGACCATTTGCTATAACAATGGCACCAACAACAAAGCAACAATATTAATAATTTTAATCAGAGGGTTAATCGCCGGACCGGCAGTATCTTTATAGGGATCACCTACAGTATCACCGGTTACTGCCGCCTTATGTGCTTCGGAGCCTTTACCGCCGTGGTGGCCTTCTTCGATATATTTTTTAGCATTATCCCAGGCACCTCCGCCGGTAGTCATCGAAATAGCGACAAACAAACCGGTAATAATCGTTCCCATCAACAAACCACCCAGAGCAGCCGGGCCTAATAATAGTCCGGCCAATACGGGAACGACCACAGGCAATAAAGAAGGCAGGATCATTTCTTTAATCGCAGAACTAGTCAGCATGTCCACGGCTTTATCGTATTCCGGCTTAGCGCTGCCATCCATAATCCCGCTAATTTCTTTAAACTGTCTGCGCACTTCCACCACAACCGCTCCTGCAGCACGTCCGACCGCTTCCATCGCCATCGCACCAAATAAATAAGGGATCAAGCCGCCAATGAATAGCCCGACAATTACTCTGGGATTAGATAAATCAAATGCTACTATCGTGCCCTTCGATGCCAGTGCATGGGTATAATCGGCAAACAAAACCAGAGATGCCAGACCGGCTGAACCAATGGCATACCCTTTTGTGACAGCCTTGGTGGTGTTACCCACAGCATCCAGGGGATCGGTAACTGCACGCACCGATTCCGGCATACCGGCCATTTCAGCAATTCCCCCTGCGTTATCAGTAATCGGCCCATACGCATCCAGCGCCACAATAATGCCAGCCATGGATAACATAGCAGTAGCTGCAATGGCAATGCCATACAAACCGGCAAGATGATAAGAAACCAGAATAGCAGCACAAACAGCCAGTACCGGATATGCGGTCGATTTCATCGATACCCCCAGCCCGGCAATAATATTAGTGCCATGCCCCGTTGTGGATGCCTGAGCAATATGCCGGACAGGCTGAAAATCGGTACCGGTATAATATTCCGTGATGTAGACCATCAGGCCAGTCAGCACAATACCAACAGTAGCAGAACCCAGCAGAGAGAGTCGCTGCACGTCCGGTACAAACAACCAGGTTACTACCGCAAAACCGATCAGGGATAAACCCGCCGCCCACCACAAGCCGGTATACAGCGCGAACATAATTTTTTTACCCGGCAGGGCTTTCACCATAAAGCAGCCCACAATCGAGGCAAGAATTGAAACAGCGCCCAGCAACAGGGGGTACAACGCTGCCTGCAGCCCCATATCCGGCATTAACAGTGCGCCCAGCAGCATGGTTGCGATCAGGGTCACTACGTAGGTCTCAAACAAATCAGCTGCCATCCCGGCGCAATCACCTACATTGTCGCCGACATTGTCAGCAATCACCGCCGGATTGCGGGGATCATCTTCGGGAATACCCGCTTCCACTTTACCGACCAGATCAGCACCGACATCAGCGCCTTTGGTAAAGATCCCCCCTCCCAGACGGGCAAAAATCGAGATAAGTGATGCGCCGAAGGCCAATCCGACTAATGGTTTTTCCACATCATGCAAAGAAATTCCGACAGCAGCCGTTGCAATCAAAAACCAATAGCATAAGCTCACACCAAGCAAACCCAGACCAACGACTAACATCCCGGTAATGGCTCCGCCTTTAAATGCAACGTTCAGAGCCGGATTAATACCCAATGTAGCCGCCTGTGCCGTACGCACATTCGCCTGCACCGACACATTCATTCCGATAAAACCACATGCCCCCGATAGCACCGCGCCAAGCAAAAAACCGATAGCCGTTGCCATCCCCAAACCGGGTAGCACCGCAATAGCAACGAACAACACCACACCCACGATGGCAATCGTGCGGTACTGGCGTGCCAGATAGGCCGCTGCCCCCTGCTGAATCGCTGCCGCAATTTCTTGCATACGAGCGTTACCAGCATCTTGCTTCATTATCCAGGAACGTGATATCAAACCATACAACACAGCAATCACGCCGCAAACAATTACAAACAACAAGCCTGTCATCATAATAATTCTCCTTATATATGATCAAACTGAAATTCAAATTGAAGCCGGAACTTAACGTTCGCACCCAGACTAGCAAGCAACGCCGGCACTGTAAATACCCGGTATGCCCAAACTCCTTCACACGACCCGACAAGTTAAATCAAATACAAAACTTTAAAAAAAAAGCGGACAATCAAGTCCGCTTTTTTTTACTCTTCCAGAGCAGCGAAGGCGCTGTCCCTGATGCTTTCTACTGCCCCCAATCCGGCAATTTTCCGGTATTTAGGTGCTCCCGGCTGACCGGATTTAGCCCAGTCCCCGTAGTAAGCTACCAATACTTCAGTTTGCTCATGGTAGATCGTCAGGCGTTTTTTAACAGTCTCTTCTTTATCATCATCGCGCTGAATTAACGCTTCGCCAGTCACATCATCCACGCCTTCTACTTTAGGCGGATTAAATGTAACGTGATAAGTACGACCCGATGCAGGATGAACGCGACGTCCGCTCATACGCTCAACAATCGCACTGTCCGGCACATCGATTTCCAGTACATAATCAATGGCGACACCCGCTTCTTTCATAGCATCAGCCTGAGGCGTCGTGCGTGGAAAACCATCAAATAAATAACCATTGCTGCAATCCGGTTCTTTCAGGCGATCTTTAACCAAACCAATAATCAGGTCATCAGAGACCAAGCCGCCCGCATCCATCACTTGCTTGGCCGCGATTCCCAGAGGGGTACCGGCTTTTACGGCCGCACGTAACATGTCGCCCGTTGAAATTTGGGGAATACCATATTTTTCTTTAATATAGTTAGCTTGTGTACCTTTTCCGGCACCTGGAGCTCCCAACAAAATAAGTCTCATAATTTTCCTAAAAAGTTTTATAAATTCGTTAAAATGTCTGTCGCATTTTTACGTGGATTGCGAGGGTTTGTCTTAATTTTTTAATATTCGTTAATTACCGGGTTACGAACAAATTGCAAAAAAGATGCAAGTTGATTCTAACCGGGCTTCAAGCCTGATTCAGAAAAAAGCGTAAGTCCATGAGACCATCTGCATTGACTATCATTTTTTTCGTGCTGTTTTTTTTATTTTAGCAATGCATCATTGCACGAAACTTACCACGAATCGCATTATTTCATTTTTTTATTTACTTACAATGCTGCGGTAGTATTCTCTGACGCGCTGCAAATCCTCCGGCGTATCCACCCCGGCCAAAGGTACTTCGGATGTTACATGTACTGCAATCGGATAACCGTGCCACAGCACCCGCAATTGCTCCAGCGCCTCAATTTGCTCCAGCGGGGCAAGCGCCATTGTCGGATAATGCCGTAAAAAAGCATGGGTGTAAGCGTATAAACCAATATGCCTCAATAACGGACAATGTTCCGGCAGTACATCCATACCGCCGGCACTGCCTTTCCCTGCCGCGAACGCATCCCTGTTCCACGGAATCGTGGCACGGGAAAAATACATAGCACGCCCGGATTTATCCAGCACCACCTTCACCACATTCGGATTAAAGGCGTCCTGTACCGATAAAATAGGATGCGCTGCCGTCGCCATTTCAACGCCGTGACCGATTTTTGCTGCCGTAGCAGCAATTAAAGCCGGATCAATCAAGGGTTCATCTCCCTGCACATTAACAATAATGGCATCGTCCGGCAAAGCCAGCTTTGCGGCAACTTCAGCAATCCGGTCTGTACCGGAAGGATGATCTTCCCGCGTCAGGTACGCACAAATTCCATGCTGCTCACATGCTGCCAAAATGGCCACACTATCGCAGGCAACCACAACCAAACCAGCACCCGAAAGCAAAGCCTGCTCTGCTACCCGGACCACCATAGGCTTACCATCCAGATCGGCAAGCGGCTTATCCGGCAGACGGGACGATCCCATCCGTGCCGGGATAATGACGCTGAAATCAATTCGTGCTTTATCAGGAACAGCCATCTTATTCACTTGTTCCGACGCTATTTGTACCGGACAAAGACACAACACCAGAAGCTGCAACAGGGCTGCCGCTCAGGTCACGCGCCTGATCTGCCCACATAATAGGAATACCATCACGGATAGGATAGGCAAGTTTATCGCCCTTGCAAATCAGTTCGGATGCGAGCTTATCCAGCACCAGGGGACCTTTGCACAAGGGGCAGACCAAAATATCAATTAATCGTGCATCCATTCAATTTCTCCAATATCTTTTCAAGCAGGCCGGACTCAATCCGGGCTTCAACCGCAACCACCCATATTCTGGGGTCGCTGGCAATATCCTTCATCTGCCGACATTTTACTGCATCCTTTTCAGTAATGAGGATCATGTCAGCAGTTAAATTAACAAAAGGATTGTCCAGATAATCATAATGATCGGGCAACGCTACTAATTCCGATAACACCCCCTGCCGGGCCAGCATAGTAAAAAACCGTTGCGGGTTACCTATACCGGCTGCGGCAACGACACGCACAGAAGCATCCAACTGTGCCAGAACCAGAGTTTGCGTGCTATCCATCAGGCGTTCTGCCTGCCATCCCTGCAATTGCATACGATAAGCATCTGCGGGTAAATCCGGACTGATCGCTTCTCCTTCATTCAGATTCACCACGGTCACATCCCGCGATCTGTTAAGCGGCTCACGCAAAGGTCCGGCAGGCAATAACCAGCCATTTCCGGCACCGCGTGAATCAAATAATACGATTTCTACATCGCGTGCCAGAGCAAGATGCTGCAGACCATCATCAGAAATAATAACATCCACTTCCGGATACGCTGCCAGCAATACACGACCGGCAGCGACCCGGTCGCGCCCGACCACCACCGGACATAAACTGCGCTGCGCCAGTAATACTGGCTCATCTCCGGCTTGTGCCGCTAATGAATCCTTAGTGACTACTACCGGCAGCGCTTGTTTTCCGCCATAACCACGAGAAATAACACCCGGCCGGTAACCGGCAACAATCAGTGCGCGCAACAACCATAATGCAAATGGCGTCTTGCCTGTGCCGCCAACAAAAATATTACCCACCACAATAACGGGCACAGCCAGGCGCTGCTGCTTCACCCACCCCAGTCGATAAGCCAGGGTACGCAATCGCAATAACAAGCCAACCCCAACTGAGACAACGGCACAGATCGGAAGAGCGTCGTGTAGGGAAAGAGTGTCTTCGCCTGTGTAGATCTCGGTGGTCGCCGT
>CAIWPG010000341.1 GCA_903914535.1 uncultured Oxalobacteraceae bacterium | reverse complement strand
TTACTGGGATAAATAGTTCGGCAGTAGTTCCGTTGATCAGGGTGGAAGCTTGTTCTTTATTTTGATTGCGCAAGGCGGCGATAGCTGGTTTTATGCCATCAGTAATAAATTTTTCATGATTGAGGGCGAATTTATCTGCCAGCGCAGCTTCATTTGGTGTGAGTGTGTTGGAACGGTACTCTTTCCATAAATTCTCTGTAGTTTGCAGATCGTTTTCAATACTGCCTACAATTTTAATCGCTGTATCCGGGTCGCTGGCAACTGCTTTCGAAATAGCTAATTGGTCTGTGCCCAGCATACGTACAATATGTTCCAGTTTTTCCATGGAAACCAGCCGGTCGTCATAAATGATTTTTACGGAATCATTAGAGAGCCCCAGGTTAATAATGCCGATAAGTGCTCCTATAATCAGTTGTATCGCTAAAAATGTAATGACGAAAATTAGCCGTGATTTGATGGTTAAATTTTTAAACATGAACATCCTTTTAAGCAAATAGCATAGGGGTGCTGTTAATTTTTATTTATTTCAAGAACTATTTTATAGTGTTATTGCCCATTTATAGGATGGAAAAATGGATTCTCATCAATACAAGTAGCATGAGAGTAACACAATGTGATTTAAGGTGACACCAGCAATAGCATTATTACGTTGGTGAATTAGTTAATGTCGCCTGATAAATTGGCTGATAATCGTACTTATTTGAGTTATATCAACTAAATAAGCAGAGTGGTGAAATTTATTGGTGGTAATTAAATAATTAAGCGAGTTCATTTTCCTGCAATTCAATGAAGGAAGTGCGTCTCTTGATTACAAGCTTGCCTGTTTGATTGTCAGGATCATCTTTTCAGTCTGTTTCCCGAAGGCAGCCCGGCGACGTAATCGCCGGGCTGCCTTCGGAAGGGGGGGGCTATCAGTGGTTTTCGCGTGCGTGGTTAATTGTATATTTAGGAATTTCAATCACCATATTCTGATTACTGATTTTAACCTGGCAGGATAAGCGTGATGTAGCTTCAAGCCCCCAGGCCGCATCCAGTAAGTCTTCTTCGTTTTCGGTCGAGGGATTCAAGGCGTTGAATCCTTCGCGCACAATAACATGGCAAGTTGTGCAGGCGCAGGACATCTCACAGGCGTGTTCTATGGCGATGTCATTTTCTATTAATACTTCACAAAGCGAAGCGCCTTCTTCGGTTTCAATGACAGCGCCTTCCGGACATAACTGCTGGTGTGGTAGTACAACGAGTTGTGGCATAGTAGCTGTTCTCTTTATTAAATTTGATCCAATTTTTTACCTGTCAGTACAGTACGAACGCTTTGATCCATACGTCTTGCGGCAAATTCTTCGGTTCCTGCGGACAGTGCAGCGATACCAGCTTCAATTGCTGATCTGTCCTCTGCGCTGGCGGTATTTTCCAGCAATGTTAATAAGTTAAGTATACTGCCGTGTTCTGTCTCATTGAGCAAGTGAGCATCTGTTGTGAGTGCAGAACGGGTCGCCAGTAACAAACGTTGTGCTTCAACCTGTTGTTCTTTTAAGGCGCGGCGCTGTTTATCTCCCTGGGCTTCAGTTGATGACTCTTTCAGCATGCGGGTAATCTCATCGTCTTCCAGCCCGTATGATGGTTTAACGGTAATGGATGCTTCGATATTGGAGCGCAGTTCACGTGCAGAAACAGATAGCAGGCCATCGGCATCGACCTGATAGGTAATTCGTATGCGTGCAGCACCGGCTGCCATAGGCGGGATGCCGCGTAACTCAAAGCGAGCCAGCGAACGGCAATCACTCACCAGTTCCCGTTCGCCCTGTACAACATGAATAGCCAGCGCAGTCTGACCGTCTTTAAATGTGGTAAATTCCTGCGCTCGTGCACATGGAATCGTTGAGTTGCGCGGGATGACTTTTTCGGCCAGTCCCCCCATTGTTTCTATACCTAGCGACAGAGGAATAACATCCAGCAACAACCAGTCATCACCGGAAGCGCGGTTGCCTGCCAGCAGGTTGGCCTGAATGGCAGCGCCCAGAGCCACAACTTTATCCGGATCCAGGTTTGCCAATGGAGTTGTCTGAAAAAAAGTGCCGACTGCTTTACGAATCGGCGGCATACGGGTTGCTCCGCCGACCAGAACCACGCCATCAACCTGATCAATTTGCAGGCCGGCATCGCGTAATGCTTTTTTACAAGGTGCAATGGTTTTTTGCACCAGATGCTGTGTAATACCGGCAAATAATTCGGCTGTAATGGTGACATGAACCGCTTCACCTGAACCCAGCATGGCATCAATCTGGGTTTCTGCCTTGGTGGAAAGTAATTCCTTGGCTTCGCGTGCTTTAACCATCAGTACACGTGTATCGGCATCGGATAAAGGAGCCAGTTTGGCTTGTTCGCTAATCCAGCATAACAGTCGATGGTCGAAATCGTCGCCGCCCAAAGCAGAATCACCACCCGTAGCCAAAACTTCGAATACACCTTTGCTCATTTTTAAAATGGAAACATCAAATGTGCCGCCACCCAGGTCGTAGACAGCGTAAATCCCTTCCGAACCATTGTCCAGGCCATAGGCAATGGCAGCAGCAGTTGGCTCATTAAGTAAACGCAGTACATTAATTCCTGCCAGTTGGGCGGCATCTTTGGTTGCTTGCCGTTGTGCATCATCAAAATAAGCCGGTACTGTGATGACAGCACCAACTAATTCATCACCCAGCGCATCTTCGGCACGCTGGCGTAACGTTGCCAGAATTTGGGCCGATATTTCTACCGGACTTTTAATGCCTGCTACCGTATGAATTTGTACCATGCCCGGTGTATCGAGGAAATCGTAGGGCAGGTTTTCTGCATAAGCGATATCCTTTAATCCGCGTCCCATCAATCTCTTGACAGAAACAACCGTATTTTTAGGGTCGGTAGTTTGTGCAGCCTGTGCTTTAAAGCCGATGTGTGCATGACCATCAGGCAGATAACGCACAATGGAGGGCAGCAGGCTGCGACCTTCATCATCACTGAGTATTTCTGGTACGCTGTTTCTGACTGTTGCTACCAATGAATTGGTCGTGCCTAAATCGATTCCTACGGCCAGTCGATGCTGATGTGGCGCGGTAGACATGCCAGGTTCGGAAATTTGGAGAAGAGCCATGTAGTGTTATAAGCTTAGTGAGTTGAGGCAAGCCGCAGCATGAGCAAATGTGGCGACTGGTGCAATAAGTGCAATGGATGTAATGACGTAAATTTTGTGCCGCTTATTCCAGTGCATTGGCAACATCGTCGCCTAATTTTTCCAGAAACATGAATTGCCGGAGTAATTGTGCTGTTTTCTGGTAATCTGGTATCGTCAATTGTTCGTCAATTTTTTTGAGGAGCAGTCGTGCAAATTAACATGGAGGAGTATAGGGAACGCGGCTACACCATCTGTCGAGATGCGATCGGGAAAGATCTGCTGACGCCGATTACAGACGTCGTGCGGGACGGACTTTCCCAAGGG
>CAIWPG010000340.1 GCA_903914535.1 uncultured Oxalobacteraceae bacterium | reverse complement strand
CAGCGTGAGCCGCCAGGATGGTCATGGCTATGGCAATTTTCTTTGCCACCGCATTGGGTTGCATCCATTGCTTCATCTACTGCGGTAATAATATCTGCCACGCTGACTGTGTCCGCAGCGCGCGCCAGGCTATAGCCGCCGCCCGGGCCGCGTACTGATTCAACCAGCTCATGGCGACGTAACTTGCTAAACAATTGCTCCAGATAGGACAGCGAAATCTCCTGGCGCGCACTAATGCCCGCCAATGTGACGGGTCCGGCATTCTGGCGTAATGCCACATCGATCATTGCCGTAACTGCAAAACGGCCTTTGGTCGTAAGTCGCATGAAATTGCTCCTGTTTTGCTAAGAAATAGTTGGGATGGCATTCAGCCGGACCAGATTAAATTTTTCTGGCTACATTCATATCCTACTAATTCGCTCAAGTATAACAAATTTGTGCAACTCTGTCAGGCCTTGCTTTAATTTCGACAATTGCTTATTGGGAGCAGTACCAGTCAGGGATGAGTCGCCGGATATTGTGTGCAAAATAATGCCTGGATTTATCTTATTTTTCGATTGCAATTACAGGCGATTCATTTAATGACGGCTCTAATTAAAGGGGGAAAATTAATTGAAGAAAATAAATAAGGTGGTGAGTTAACAACAAAATGGCGTAGTTACATCTTTTACGTATTAGGAAACTAAATAACTTGATTTATTCATTTCCCTCTGACGGCGCTGAAATTATGTAGGCATTAATTTAACTTATTGCGACATATTGGCAAAATAAAACAATGACCATCTGCTTTTTTGATACTACGCTTAATTATCAAATTGTTATTTATTGGCAATTATTTTGATTAGTGTGCGTATTTGTTCAGGAAAGTAGTTATGAGGCAGTATCCCAATTTATGTTTCTCCCGGTTGTCCTGTATTGCGATGATTGTGGGATTATTTTTTGCTGTGCAATGTGGTGATGTATACGGGCAGTCTGTTCAGACTCCTGCCAGCGAAGCACATCGCCTCCGTTCACAGCAAGAAGCTGCCGAGCGCGATTATCAATTGTATCAATCCGGTGTGGCGTTAACTGCCTCCGGGGCGGTGGGTGCGGTTCATGATATGGATTTGCCGGAGTTGCCGGTTGAAACGCCTTGTTATGTGATTCATCAGTTTACTCTGGCCGTGCCTGAGCAGCTTCCACTGGCATCCCGCTTAGCCGGTGCCAGTGTTCTGCCTCAGGATCCATTCAGGTTTGTACAGGATTACGCAGATCAGTACCGTGGCGCCTGCATTGGTCCGCTTGGCCTGAACCTGATTGCAAAGTACCTGAGCCGCATAATTATGCAGAAAGGCTACAGTACAACCCGTCTCGGAATTCCCAGGCAAGATTTATCATCGGGAACGCTGTTGCTGACACTGGTTCCCGGTATGGTTCGCACGATACGTTTCTCTGATCCCGACTGGTACGGAACATGGCGTAATGCATTTCCGGACAGTATTGGGCACGTGCTGAATTTGCGGAAACTGGAGCAGGGGCTTGAACAACTTAAACTTGTTCCAAGTCAGGATGTTTCTATGCAGATCATTCCTTCCGGAGCAGCAGGAGAAAGTGATGTGCTGCTGGATGTCACACGTGTATTTCCTGCAAGGCTGAGCGTGAGCCTGGACGATAGTGGTGCAAAAAGTACCGGAAAAATTCAGGCAGGATTGAATCTGGCTATTGATAATTTGCTTGGTTTATCTGATTTGTTCAATATCGGCATTAATAGCAATGCCGACCGTGGTGCCGGCGTGTATGGTACCGCAGGAAATAGTATTTATTATGCGGTTCCGGCCGGGAGTGCAAGGTACTCGGTGTCAGCGGGTAACAATGATTATTACCAGCAAATTTCCGGCATCCGTCAATCCTTCATCTCTCATGGTGACTCTTCTAATGTGGCACTGAAACTGAATCAGCTGATTCAGCGGGATCAGTCACAAAAAAACAGTTTGGAGCTTAGTACCGGCAAACGCTGGAGCCGATCCTACATTGACGGTATTCCAATCGGTGTTCAAAAACGTAATACCACTTATGTGGAACTTGGGTGGATACATAAACATGATTTTGGAAGAGCCCGTCTGGATCTGAGTCTGACCAGTCGCTGGGGTACATCCGCATTTAAGGGGATGGACAATCCGGCCTGGCATAAATCTGGTGACCCTACCTTTTTATATACGTTGCAAAGCCTGGATGCCGTACTGGTTGCTCCCTTTAGCATTGCCACGCAACCTGTGACGTATGTCGGCACCTTGCGCGGACAAATCAGTCGCTCCCGTTTGTATCTGGCCGATCAGTTTTCGATTGGTGGCCGCTATACCGTGCGCGGGTTCGACGGAGAGAGCACCCTTACTGCTGAGAGTGGATTTTTTGTTCGCAATGAACTTGATTTTCCCGTCGCAAAAACTGCTCACTCAGTTTATCTCGGTTTGGACTTCGGGAAAGTGTTTGGGCCCGGCACCGTTTTTTTATCCGGCGATACTCTGACCGGAACCGCAGCTGGTGTGCGTGGTGTTTATAAGGGATTTACCTACAACCTGTTTTCCAGCTGGTCTTTATCCCAGCCTGCATCGTTTCGCAGCAGCCGGCCGGCACTGGGTTTCAATGTGACGTTTCAGTATTGATTTTTTAAGCGGCAGTGCCGGCTGCAGTAGTGAACAGGCATGGCAGTAGCATTTTTTTTTATTTCAAGGTGAGTTAATGATGGAAACAAGCAAACAAAATAGCCGGATGTCTTTTCCGGCAAAAATGGCCGGTCTGGTGTTGATCGGCACACTCGGTGCCTGTGGCGGTGGCAGTGATAATCCGGCGGCTAATACCCCTCTGACTCCGCCATCCATTGGTTATGCTTACGCTTATGATTACGCTTATGGGCTAGGGCATAAAGTCGATGAACATGAAAAATCTGCTTCACTGGCTGGTAGTATTAATTCTTCTGCTGATATCACACTGATCGGGGCAGATGACATTATTCCGGAATTTAATTATCAATTTACGATACCGTCAGGTCTTCTTGTCAGTCCTCAGAACAGCATTATTTCTCGTACGCTGAATGCGGAAAAGAAAGAGATTAAAATAGTATCGCCCAAGCAGACTGTTTCTGTGAAGAACATTATGTGGCGTGACAAGGATAAGTATACAACCGGCGGGTTTGTGCATGCAGGTTATCCGACAGATTTGCGTAAATTAACATGGCCTGTTACCGGTTCATCGGTATATAAAGGTAAGGGCTGGATATATTATATTCAGAATAAAAAATATTTTTCAGTGAATGCGAACAATAAATTTGCTTATGCATTGTACACAGCCGATGTGACGGTTACGGTTGATTACGCCGGAAAATTACTGAATGTGCTAGTCGGGCCTGATCCGCAACGGATTGAAGCCATTGGTGATCAGGCCGGTTCTCTGCCGGGTTATGGTTCTGTTGCCGACATCCGATATCAGGGGTTTAGTTACGCGACACTGGCAATGCCCTCAACGACGTATGTGAACGGATTAAATCTGACCGGATCTGGCTTTCACAGGGGGGTTGAATCTATTCAGTTTTTTGGTGCGCGTGCAGAGGAAATTTCCGGTTTATTTACTTACAACGGTAAATCGATGTCGCCGGTCGAAACTGACATAAAACAAATTATTTCATTTACTTTGCCTAAAGTGTAATGTGAGCAAGGCGGTATTTTCCGGTAATTGTTTTACTGTTAACGCCACTATCGCAGCAAGCGGTGGTGGCGTTTTTTTAAGCGTTTTTTTGGGTGCTTATTTAACTACAGAATAACTACAGAATAACTACAGAATTGATTCATTACATGTTTTACATGTAGTGAAATTAAAAGCAGTTGTACGATTTTTCTCCTCTGAACGGTGTGTATTTTTCACTGATTTCCTGCCTGTTTTTACTCTGCGATAACAAAATAAAACAATGATTTTTTAAAGTTGAATCATTATTATTGATTATTAATTTAATATTTATTTGCTGAAAAATCTGACAATGAAGTGAGCTGGAAATGAAATCGAATCTGCAACAAGGTAATCAGAAAATCCGACACGATACGGCAGGAATCTGTGCGTTAAAAAATATCAGTAAGCTGAGCGTGTCGGGTATATGCGGTGGCAGGGCACCGGCAGGCATAGTAAGGGATATGTTATGGGAATTGTTATGAATAAGTCAGTCACCGGCATTATTTTTATAGCTGCTATGTTTAGTCTTGCCGGGTTGGCACAAGGGCAAAGTGCCGGGCAGATTATCGCTGACCCTGAGGCGGGGAAATCGCGTCCTCTGGTTGATCAGACTGCCAATGGTTTACCTCTGGTGCAGATCACAACACCGAATGCCACCGGATTATCACACAATCAGTATCGCAGTTTTAACGTGGATAACAAAGGAGTGATATTAAATAATTCCTCTGAGGTAAGTAATACACAATTAGGCGGTTATGTGACAGGAAATCCGTATATGGCGGAGGGTGGTGCCCGGATTATTCTGAATGAAGTTACTGGTGCCGGGCGCAGCCATTTGACGGGTTATACCGAAGTGGCAGGCAGGAGTGCTGAAGTGATTATTGCTAATCCAAACGGGATTAGTTGTTCTGCCTGCGGCTTTATTAATACGACCCGTGGTGTACTTAGCACCGGGGTTCCTTTATTTGGCGGTGATGGTAGCCTGGATGCATTTCGTGTCAGCAGAGGTGATATTTTATTGGGTAGTGGTGGCTTAAACAGTAAGAACACAGACCAGGTTGATCTGATTGCCCGCAGCGTGAAATTAAATGACCAGTTATGGGCGAATCAGCTGAATGTGCTGGCAGGAGAAAATCAGGTGGATTACGCCGGTTTGGGAATTACGTTGATTAACGGTGGTGGTACATGGCCGGTAGTCGGTATTGATGTGGCTGAACTGGGCGGCATGTATGCAGGCAAGATTATGCTGGTCGGTACCGGGCAGGGTGTGGGCGTTAGTAATGCCGGTGATATCGCCTCTTTTACAGGGGATATTTCTGTTGATAGTCAGGGTAAGGTAAGTCTGACCGGACAAACCGGCGCTGCCGGTCAGCTGCGTATACACAGCGGCGATGTTATTCATAATGCCGGCGCACTGCGTAGTAAGCAGGATATGATGCTGAGCAGTGCTGGTGGTACAAGTAATAGTGGTTCAATGGCGGCGCAAGGTGATCTTCATGTATCCGCTGGCGGTGACGTCGGGAATGCCGGAAGTATAGAGTCAGGACAACATCTGCAGCTACGGGCTAAGAATGTCATGAATGAAAGCGGGGCATTGATAAATGGGGGCAGTGGTACAGTATTTATCAGTGCTGAAAATCACGTCGGTAATACCGGTCGTATCTACGGAGACGATATTGCAATTGCAGCCAGAAAGTTGACGAATAGTGTTGATTCTGTCAGTGGAAAAGCGGGGGTTATTGCGGCACGCGGCAAGGTGAATGTGGGCGCATTATCGACGTTTAATCTGGAGGGCGCATTTATTTCCGGCGGCGGTGAGGTGGTAATCGGACGGGGGCTGAACAGCGATTATAATGCCGAGGGAATTGCAGATCAGATACTTAATCAGTCAGCACGTATTGAATCCGGTGGCGCAATGCAACTGATGTCATCGGACACGGATAATGCCAATAATCACTTCAGCACAGAAGAGCGTATTACTTCGGTGGATGATATAAACGAGCTTCAGCTGGATCATCACCCGCAATCATGGGATGAAAATTTAGTCAGATATGGCACTTGTGATCCGGACAATTTTGATTGTTTATTTATGCCGGATGGCAGTTTCGGGCAAAATTTTACTAAGTACCTGATTAATCGCACGATAAAAAAGACGTTTATTACCAGCTCTGAACCTGGTGAAATTTTGGTTGGTGGCAATCTGATCATAAGAGGTAATGCGCGCAATACCAATAGCCGTATTGTTGTCGGTGGTCGCCTGACTGGTGCTCCTGACCGTTTAATCAATAATGAGACGACAGGTGCTGAAACGACTCTTGACCGTGTCAATGCCAGTCACTATATTACCCGCTTCCACGGACATCTTTTTGGTCGTTCCCGTGAAATGCACGGTAATCAGTCATTTGTGCGTCCTCCTGTTATAAAAGAGAGTGCAATGGCGATATTGCCTGGCAATGCAATGTATTCCGGTCAGCTTGCCAGCGATGTCGGCGCCAGTCTGAACACGCATTTATTCCAACTTCGCACGCAGCCGGATCAGGCCTATCTGATTGAAACCGATCCCCGGTTTACCAACTATGCCAGCTTTCTCTCAAGCGATTATCTCCTGGCACGTTTATCCCTGAATCCGCAACAGTTACAAAAACGCCTGGGTGATGGTTATTATGAACAACAACAGATTAACCAGCAACTGCTTCAGCTGACCGGAAAACGTTTTATCTCCAGTTATACAAACAATGAAGAGCAATATCAGGCATTAATGGATGCTGGGGTTGCGAGTATGGATAAGCTGGGATTGGTTTACGGTGTTGAGCTGACTCAAGCGCAGATGATGGCACTTGATACCGATATCGTCTGGCTGGTGATGCAGCAAGTGACTTTGCCAGACGGCAGTAGTACTGCCGTGTTGGCACCTGTGGTTTATCTTGCACATAGTGGCAGGGATGCGCTGGTTCAGGGAGTCGCCGCCGTACCTTATTATGGGGCACTGATTTCCGCTAAAGCGATTAATTTATCTATTGCCGGTGCTATGGAAAACAGTGCTACGGTGTTGGCTGATGATGCGATAACCGTACATGCCGGCGATATTAAAAATACGGGAGTCGTGCGTACGCTTGTTCCTGATGCTTATACAGAACTGTTTGCAAAAGTGGACGTTATGAATACGGGTGGCACCATTGATGGTCAGCGTGTTGTTATACGTGCCGGCCGTGATATTGTCGCAGATACGAGCATTAGTCGTGGTGTCGGTGAGAATGGTAACGCAGACCACGGACATAATGCCAGTCATGTTGTTATTAATAACGAGAGTCGTGTGGAT
>CAIWPG010000339.1 GCA_903914535.1 uncultured Oxalobacteraceae bacterium | reverse complement strand
TGTTCGGCGGGAAAAATGCCTTGCTTGGCGTTGATGTTGATGACGTTCTGCCCTGTTTTAGCCAGATAGTTGCGAATGTAAAAGAAGGCGCGAATTTTTCATTGGGTTTGCCGAATTTTTACTACAAAGTCAACTGGCGTGAAATGGGTGTGAGTTCCAGATCAAAAGGAAAACTGCTTATATTTTTTGAGGATCACTGAGGTGGAGCAAAAAACATTGAACGAAACATCTGTCGTTACAGCAGATCAGGAAGTTGTACTATCCCCGGCAACAATACAAAAACTGGCCCGGCTGGATAGTATTTTTAAAAAAAATGAGCATGAAGTACATAATGCTTTGTTGAAATCTGTTGTGGCAGCTTATTTGATTGGGAACACGCGTTGACTACAGTGCACCTCACTACGCTGGTGAATAGCGTAAAGTCGCTTCCGTCGCTTTCAGTAATTGTGACGGGCTTATTATCCAGTATGGATAGTGAGGATGTGGACGTCCATGCTATCGCAAAGCAATTATCCTGTGATCAGGCACTGGCAGCAAAAACACTGCGCCTGGCTAATTCGTCGTTTTACGGAATGCAGCATCAGGTATCCAACATGAATGAAGCCATTGTTATTTTAGGGCTCAGGAATGTCCGCACTCTGATAACAGCAAGTTTAATTACCCGTAGTTTTGCCGGTAAAAAAGTAGAAGGATTTGACTTTTTGGTGTTTTGGTCGCACTCGATTGCGGTTGCAGTGTGCGCGCGCGAATTGGCAAACTATAGCCGGTTTAATCCGGATACGGCGTTTATCGCCGGTCTTTTGCACGATCTGGGACGTCTGGTTCTGGTAACGGGACATACCGAACTTTACCGGACGATATTGGCTTATAAAGTTCTTCATCAGTGCGAAGATATTGAGGCAGAGACAGCGATTCTGGGTACGGATCATTGTGTTATAGGCCAGGCTCTGGCTGCACACTGGAAATTTCCTGAAGAAATGCAATTGGCTGTGTTACAGCATCATCCGAAGGATGGTGAAGTGCTGAATCAATTATCTGCTATCGTGCATATTGCCAGCGTCTTTGCCATTGCACTGGATATGTCAAAAGCGCAGGATGCCATCGTGCCAAAAGTCTCCACTGCTGCCTGGGAGCAATTGAATTTAAATCAAGACGCCTGTCTTCAGATTTTTACCAAAATAGAGCGTCAGTTTGCTGAAATTTGTGAAATTTTAATTGCTTGAATGGAGTATTTGATGACAATGCAAGCGGATACTGTCACAGACACTGCACCACGAATTTTATGTGTTGATGATGAGCCAAATATTTTATCGGCCTTGCGTCGTTTATTTCGTGCTAAAGGATACGAAGTCGTGACCGCACACAGCGGCAAAGAAGGCCTGGAGATATTAGAAAACGAGCATATTGATCTGGTTATTTCCGACATGCGTATGCCGGAAATGGATGGTGCTCAGTTTTTGAAATTAGTATGCAGTAAATGGCCGGACTGTATGCGTATTCTGCTGACGGGTTATTCGGATGTGCAATCCATTGTGGATGCGGTGAACGAAGGTGAAATCTATCGTTATATTGCTAAGCCCTGGGATGAAAATGACATGATCCTGGTAGTGCATCATGCGTTGGAACGCAAATATTTGCTGGATGAAAAATTGCGCTTGGAGAAACTAACCAGAGACCAGAATGAACAGCTAAAAAGTCTGAATGCTACTCTGGAAGAAAAGGTATCAGAGCGTACTGCCCGGCTTAAATCAGCGAATGAAAAATTAAAAGAAAATTTTATCACTTCAATTAAAGTATTTTCTTCGCTAATTGAGATGCGTGGCGGAAAATTAGCGGGACATTCCCGGCGGGTAGCGTACCTTGCCCGAAAAATTGCCCATAAACTGAACTTGTCCGCAACTGAGGTGCAGGATATTTTTGTGGCAGGACTGCTGGCAAATGTAGGAAAAATTGGTTTTACCGATGAGCTGCTTGCTGTACCTGTTAATCAGCTTAGCCGTGATCAGCTTGGCCTGTACCATAAACATACTGTGCGTGCCGAGCAAGTGCTTACCCCATTCGAAGATTTACAAATGACTGCAAAGATTTTACGCTCTCAGCACGAACGGGTGGATGGTCATGGTTTTCCGGATGGCCTGGCTGCGGATAATATTCTTATCGGTTCGCGCATTCTGTCCGTCGCAATTGATTATGATAATTTTCAGACCGGGGTGATGGGGCAGCGTAAAATGCTGGCAGAAGAAGCTCAGGCTATGATTATCCGTGGTGCCGGCAGTCGTTATGATGAAAATGTCGTTGCTGCATTTAAGGACATTTTTAATCATCATGTTGCTGAGCCTGTTGATGATTATGAGGTGCCGATAGTGTCATTGCGTAAAGGAATGGTGTTGTCTGTCGATCTGATTTCACATGATGGTGTTTTATTGTTGCCGGCAGATTATGTTCTTACGGAAGGTCTGGTGCAAAAAATTGCATTGCATACGGCATCTGCCGGAGGTCAGTTATCTGTGCGGGTCAGGTCGCCGCGTAAACCGGTGCCAGATGCGATAAAAATTTGAATTATCCCGCTGCCGGACCGGAACTGATCCTTTGGTCAGTCCCGGTCCGGCGTGGCGGGTTCTGCGGGTAAGCTACCCGCTGTACAGACTGTTTTTGGAAGTTAAAATGATAATTCATGAATTCCAGGAATTTGATGACCTGACCTCTCCGTCAACCGGATACGCAGGTGCTGCTCCGATGATTCTGGAGCATGACCGTCTTCAGCATCTGATTGACAATACGCCTGCTATTATCTATTCCAGTGTTCCTACCGGCGATTTTAAAATGACGTTTGTCAGCAGCAATGCGACTAATGTTTTGGGATATACCCCCAGTGAAATGGTCGAAGACCCCAACTTTTGGTTCAATCACATTCATCCTGACGATGTGCCGACTATTTTTTCCAGTCTGGCACTTTTGTTTACTGAAGGTCATCGCACTTATGAGTACCGTTTTTTGAATCGGTCCGATGAATATATTTGGATGCACGATATGTTACATTTGATCCGTGATGAGCACGGTAATCCGATTGAAGTGGTGGGGTCGCTTACTGACATTACACAACGTAAGCGCATGGAAGAAGATTTACAACGCAAAGGGGAAGAGCAGCAAAGTCTGATTAAAAAGCTTCAGGAAACGCAAGAGCAACTTTTACAGTCGGATAAAATGGCATCGGTAGGGCAATTGGCTGCCGGTGTTGCGCATGAAATCAATAACCCGGTCGGCTTTGTTAACTCCAATATGAGTTCGTTGCAGAATTACGTGACGACTTTGTTCGATGTTATTGATCAGTATCAGGGTGTGTTTTCTTCCTTAAATCTGAGTAAGGAAACGCAGAGTACTATTGCCAGTATTAATAAAAATGCCGATCTGGCATTTGTTAAAGAAGATGTTGCCGATCTGGTACATGAATCATTGGACGGACTGAAGCGTGTCAGAGATATTGTTCAGTCTTTAAAAGATTTTTCGCATGTAGGTGAAACGGAGTGGCAGGAGGCGGATATTCACCGTGGTCTTGATAGTACACTTAATATTGTTAAAAATGAAATAAAATACAAGGCTATAGTAGAAAAACACTATGGATCTCTTCCTTTGGTGCAGTGTGTGATTTCACAACTGAATCAGGTATTTATGAATTTTCTGGTGAATGCCTCGCATTCGATTAAGGAAAAAGGCGTTATTACTATCAGTACCGGTAATGAAGTGAATGATGGTGAGCCGTGGGTCTGGATTGAAATCGGGGATACCGGCTGCGGTATTCCCAAGGATCATTTGCATCGTATTTTTGAACCCTTCTTTACGACTAAACCGATAGGCAGCGGTACCGGTCTTGGTTTGTCGCTGGCTTATGGTATCGTTAATAACCATGGCGGAAAAATTACTCTCCGGAGTGTAGTCGGTGAAGGAACCTGTTTTACCATTCATTTACCCGTATATCGTAAAGACAAATCGTCGGATAGCTTTTATATTGTCCAATAATTCTCTTCAAGAAAAGCACCTTGACCGGCAGAGAAAGGCCAGCTGATGAGTAAATTACCTTCCGGTAGCTATGTCACGATACAGCAGACAGACTGGCAACTGCCTGAGATTGATGGTCTGGAGATGGCACAGGGTCTTAAATATATGGCGGAAAGCCAGATACTCTATCTGGCCGTCTTAAAAAAATTTACCGAAGCACATGCAAATACCGTTTCAGACATACGTCTGGCCCTTGCTGCCGGTGATGATGTTACTGCCGGCCGTCTGGCACATACACTGAAAGGTGTTGCCGCCAGTATAGGCGCCACCGGACTTCATGATGTTGCTGCAATGCTGGAGCAGATGCTGAGTCAGAAGACGGGCAAGGAGGGGGGCGGCTCGTCTGCCGGGACACAGCTGCAATTGCTCGAGCTTCATCTGACAGCATTGCTTTCGCAACTGGAACTCAGGCTGACGCAGTTGTGGCTGGATGCCGGTCTGGTTTAGGTGCCCGCTAGGGCTTAAAATTGCGTAAAATACGCTATCCTGACACCACGAAAACGAAATTCATGACACACATCATCAACAAGCAACAACAATTGACGGCAATGAAACGCTTTGCAACGGTGCTGCTGCTTGCCGTTACAGGGCTGTTTGTGCTGGCTCGCCTGCAACAGGGGCTGGGCGCATGGGCCTGGGTTGCCGCGTTTGCCGAAGCCGCCATGATAGGCGCATTGGCGGATTGGTTTGCGGTCGTTGCTTTGTTTAAGCACCCGCTGGGATTGCCTGTTCCACATACAGCGATCATTCCGCATAATAAGGTTCGTATTGCAGATAACCTGTCTGTATTTGTGCGGGACAAATTCTTGGCAACGGATACATTAGTAGAGAAAATTCGCAGCTTTGATCCTGCACAGCATATTGCCGGCTGGTTAAGTGTACCAGCCAATGCCGGGGTGCTCACCGATAAAATCGCACTGATGGCGGTCAGTGGTCTGAATTTTATTGACGATGCACGAGTACAAGGTGTACTGGGCAGTGCGATACAACAACGCTTACATCAGCTGGATATAGGTAAAACTGCCGGAAACTTATTGGGTTTACTGACGGAAGATAAGCGGCATCAGTTATTGTTAAATGCGGCACTTAAAAAAATTGCAGCGGCTCTGGATAATCCGGATGCCCAGCAAACGCTGGCAGATATGATCATTGAAGTATCTGCGCGTGAATACCCCAGTTTGCTGCAAATGCTGGGAATGGTGGCCGATACGAAAGAATTTAGCCTGAATATTGCGACTTCACTGGTCGGCAGCGTTAATCTCTGGCTGCACGATATTGCCGATGATCCGACAC
>CAIWPG010000338.1 GCA_903914535.1 uncultured Oxalobacteraceae bacterium | reverse complement strand
GTAGACATTCGTCAGGTTGCCGGTGCTGAGCCAGGCCGTGGCCACCCAGACTTTGGTGCCGTCGGAGGAGACCGATATGGAATCCCACATTTGCTGGCCAATGCTTGTAAGTAATAATAGTAATTGCAATACACACAAGGGACAATCCGGTAAATAGCCGGATTGTCCCTTGTGGGTATGAAATGGTTCCGGTTGTTTATCATTGATGGGTGATATATGAAAGTCCTGTTAGTTGAAGACGATCCGATGATCGGCGAAAATATTCAGATTGCACTGGAAGATGAAGAGATATTAGTCGACTGGCTGCGTAATGGCGATGCGGCAGAAAATGCACTGCATGAACATTGCTACGATGCATTGCTTCTTGATTTGAGTTTGCCGCAGCGGGATGGTCTTGCCATCCTGCGGGCGTTGCGTAGTCGTGGTGATGCATTGCCTGTGTTAATCATGACGGCCAGAGATACGGTGCCACAACGTGTATTGGGTTTGCAAAGCGGTGCGGATGATTATCTGGTAAAACCCTTTGATCTGGATGAATTGCTTGCCAGGCTACATGCTCTGGTTCGGCGCGCGCGTGGCAGCATAGATCCGTGTTATCAACATGGCGATATCATGATTAATACCAGCACCAGACAGGTCAATAACAGTCAGGGGCAAGTGATTGTTTCTTCACGCGAGTGGGCTATTTTGGATGCATTGATTGCCCGTCCCGGAGCGATACTGTCACGTAGTCAGCTGGAGCAAAAATTGTTTGGCTGGAGCAGTGAAATTGAAAGCAATGCCATTGAAGTGTATATCCATGGCTTGCGTAAAAAACTGGGGCAAAAATTTATTATTAATGTCCGGGGCGTGGGCTATATGGTTGAAAAAACCGGATGAAATCATTACGGATACGGCTGATTTTATTGTTTGGCGTGGCTATTGTTGCCGCAGCCATCTTGCAATTTACCACTTCGTTTCAGGCAGCCATGAATGAGGCGAATAAGCTGTTTGACTATCATATGCAGCAAATGGCACTGACCTTGCTGGACAGTGATTTTTCTCAGTTTGAATCGCACACTTTACCCGGTATTGAACGTAATAAATTTGATTTTGTGGTGCAAATCTGGACAGAAGATGGTGCACGGGTTGTTGAGTCGCGCAGCTACCTTTTTTTACCTTCAAAAGCAGTGCTGGGTTATTCCACAGTGACATTGAAGAATGGCGGCTGGCGTATTTATGCAGTCCAGTCACATAAACGTGTCATACAGATTGCACAAAAACTCAGTGCCCGGCGTGATCGTGCTATTTCGTTGGCTCTTAGCGCATTGTGGCCGGTGGTTCCGGTGTCATTGCTGCTCTTTTTTGCGGCCTGGTGGGTTGTGACGTCTGCGCTGGCACCATTGAATCGTATTGGCTTAGATCTGGCTAACCGGAGTGCTGATTCTGTTGATCCTGTTTCTGATCAGGGGATTCCGCAGGAGGTTTTATTGCTGGTCAGGGAGCTGAATTCCCTGCTGATTCGTAATACGCAGGCATTACAGTCGCAACAGCGTTTTGTTGCAGATGCTGCACATGAGTTGCGTTCGCCAATAACTGCACTTAAATTACAAGTACAGACACTGGCCAGATCCAGGGATGCTGTGGCAGTTGATTTATCCATTGGTCGTTTGCTGGGGGGGGTAGATCGCGCATCCAGACTGGTGGAGCAATTACTTGCACTGGCAAGGCAGGATCCCGCATCGCAAAACAATGTACTTGCCCGGATTTCGCTAAGTAATTGTGTAGAGCAAGCCATTGCTGACGTCGATGCATTTGCGCAGTCACGCCGGATTCAGGTGCAAAATGAGGTATTGCCACAGGTTTATGTACAGGGAGATAAAGAGAGTTTACGGGTCATGATACGTAATATTTTGGATAATGCAATACGTTATATTCCTGAGTGCGGTCAAATTCAATTGCACGTCAGGGCGGAGAAAATGACGACAGCATTATGTATCCAGGATTCCGGGGCTGGTATTCCTTTACAGGAGCGTGATCGTTTATTTGACCGGTTTTATCGTATTCCAGGCACCAGTCAAAGCGGAAGTGGTTTGGGCCTGGCTATTGCTAAAACGATTGCCGACCGACATAAAGCAGTAATTTCACTGGATACGGCTGTTTTAGGAGGCCTGGCAGTCAGTATTGTTTTTCCGAATCAGCGGAGTGTGGCGGAGTTAAATGAAGCTAAATGCTGATTCGTCAGTGATGCCGAATGGGCGAAGCAGAGTTTTTCATTTCGGCATACGTCGTGTTTCGTTAGTCCTGATGTATTTTTAAGTTTCACCTAAGTTAACTAAGGGATAATAGCTGCGTTTTGCGGTGTGTTCTGACTGTTCGTACTGCAAGTTTCTTCGTTGATATCCAAACAATCACTATTTTCATAGGAAATTTAAATGCGCGCTATCGCCACCATCACGACTATTGTCGCCGGAACCGTATTATTGGCTGCTTGTAGCTCTACTCCTGTTGTTAAGCCAGTCCAAGCTCCAGTTGTTGCAACTGCTAAAACCGATATTCGTACTGTCGCACCTGTTGTTGCGCCGGTTGCCGTTGATCCGTTAAATGACCCGAACAGCGTATTAGCAAAACGTTCTGTTTATTTTGATTTTGACCGTTACAACGTTAAAAGTGAATTTAGCCCACTCATTAGCGCACATTCTGCTTTCCTGACTGCGAATAGCGCACATACTATCCTGATCCAGGGTAATACCGATAATCGTGGCGGCAGCGAATACAATCTGGCCTTAGGTCAAAAACGTGCTGAAGCAGTGCGTAAAGCCCTGCATTTGTCTGGTACTCCTGATGCACAAATGGAAGCCGTTTCTTATGGTAAAGAAAAACCAAAAGCAACTGGCAATGATGAACAATCATGGGCAGAAAACCGCCGTGCTGATATCGTCTACGTAGCCAAATAAAGTGTGTGTGACTCCGGCACCCGGTAGTATTTGCCGGAGTCAGTTCTCCCTCAATAAACCTTGCATCAACACATTCTTAAAATTTGTTGGTATCTCGCAAGCGTATAATTTCTTCCAGTGCCAGTGATGATTTACTCTTATAACGCGCTATGTGTCTTAATGAGTAGAAGGCGCGCGGCGCCAGTCTGATATTGGCTTTGACCAGTAATCCGGTTTGTAATTGCGAGCTGACTACCAGTTCTGACATCACGGTTGCATACGGGCCTGAAATGACGGCCGAGCGTACTGCCTCATTGGACGGCAGTGTGAGAGCAATAGTCAGCTTTTTACTTTCAACCCCGGCAAATTCCAGCATAGCTTCAAATGCCGAGCGGGTTCCTGAACCTTGTTCCCGCATGATCCATTGCGCCCTGAGTAAATCACCGGGTGTCACCGGAGTGCCTGCGGCCCACGGATGATCCGGCGGAACGACCACGATGATATGGTCTTCGTCTACCGTGGTTATAGTCAGCATTTCTTCATTTATATGACCTTCTATAAACCCGAGATCGGCAGTTCCTGCCACAACAGCTTCGGTGACATTGTGTGTATTGCCTACGTTAAGGCGAATCTCGATTTGCGGGTACTTTTTCCGGAAGGCCACCAAGAGAGGCGGAAGCCAGTAATTGGCTATCGTCTGGCTGGCTTCTATGGTTAGCAAGCCACGTTTTAACCCGCCTAATTCGGATAGCGCTAATTCAGCCGTACGTGCACTGGCCAGGGTGGCACGTGCTTCAGTCAAGAAAATCCGGCCGGCTTCGTTTAACTCTATACGACGTCCGACCCGGTTAAAAAGCGGGGTTTCATAGCGCTCTTCCAGGGTACGTATGGAAGAGCTGACAGCCGAGGGCGTGAGGGATAATACATTCGCTGCTTCCGTCAGGTGTTCACGTTGTGCTACTTCAATAAAAATACGTAATTGGTCAAGTGTCATTTAATTGTTCAATTTTATCTAACGAAACATCATTAATTGTGCGATGGACTGACATATTTATTCAGCCGACAATAGCTTATCGTGATGAGCAATAATGGAGTTTTAAAATGAACATGAGTTTAATCGTAAACACACGGCGATTGTTGCCTGGTTTGATTTTATGTGTTTTGGTGACTGCATTGTCATTTGGGTTGGAGCATCTTGAATTTATCTTGTTCGGGCGGGCATGGCTGGAAAGCCTGGTACTGGCTATTTTGCTCGGCAGCCTTTTACGTACTTTTTATTCTTTTCATGCCCGCTACGAGGCTGGCGTGCAATTTGGCGCCAAAATGCTGCTTGAAATAGCGGTTGTTTTGCTGGGTGCTTCGGTCAGTGCCAGCGCAATTATGGAAAAAGGTCCGTATTTATTGTTCGGAATTGCCGGTCTGGTCGTTCTGGCGATCACTGTCAGCTATGGTATAGGACGTTTTTTTGGTTTGCCACAAAAAATGGCTATCCTGATTGCTTGTGGTAATTCTATTTGCGGTAATTCAGCGATTGCGGCGGTTGCGCCGGTGATTGATGCAGATGGTAATGATGTCGCTGCGTCGATCGCTTTTACGGCGGTGTTGGGTATCGTGGTCGTGCTGATTTTACCCTTAATGGTGTCTTTGTTGTCTTTGTCTGTATTGCAATACGGCGTGTTTGCCGGTTTGACTGTGTATGCGGTACCGCAAGTCATCGCGGCGACCGGATCCGTTTCCCTGATCAGTGTGCATATCGGTACTCTGGTTAAATTGATTCGTGTGTTGATGCTCGGTCCGGTGATTTTGATGATTTCACTGTTTTCCCGTAAAGAAGGAAGCCAGCGTCCTCCGCTTACCCAGTTGCTGCCCTGGTTTATCATTGGATTTTTAGTCTTGATGGTGCTGCGTTCATTTAATTTTGTACCGCAGTTTGCAATTCAAGCTGTGCATGAAGTCGCGAATGTGCTGACCATTATGTCTATGGCGGCTCTCGGACTGGGCGTTAATATGCGTTCGGTAGCAAGTGCCGGAGGACGGGTTGCTGCGGTCGTTGTGTTGTCTTTACTCGGTTTATTTGTGATCAGTTATGGCTTGATTATGTTGCTGAGAATTGCCTGAGATAACACCGTTCAACCTTGAAAATATCTATTCCGTCATGATGTTGCAGATATCGTGACGGAATGCGTTTTTGGAGGCGGATTTGTTTTTTTAAACCGGTCATACTGCGCATGTTCATGTCATACTGATCCATCATAAAACACTAAAAAACAAAGGAGAATAAATGAATGCTTTTCAAGATTACTATCCGGAAAATCTCGCACATTGTTATGGTTGCGGTCGTTTAAATAAGGATGGACATCAGATTAAAACCTACTGGGATGGCGAAGAGTCCGTTACGCATTTCACCCCGGAGTCTTATCACACAGCCGTGCCGGGATTTACCTATGGCGGCCTGATTGCGTCACTGGCTGATTGTCACAGTACCGGCACCGCCGCTGCCGCGATGTATCGTGCTGAAAATCGTGAGATGGATAGTTTGCCGGCATTCCGTTTTGTGACCGGCTCACTTAAAGTGGATTATCTGAAGCCGACGCCGATTGCCGGTGAACTGGAACTGCGGGGCCGGGTCAAAGAGATCAGGGGAAATAAAGTTATTATAGAAACGTCGGTATTGCTTGGCGGAGTGATGACGGCTCGCGGCGAAGTGGTGGCGGTGCAAATGCCAAAAAATTTTGGTATAACCGGCGCAGTAGCGTAACTTTGTAACGTATCAATTTTATGGATATAGTCGCGTTTGCGGTCGGCTTAGGTGCTCTGGTTGGCTTTGTGCTGGCTTTTACCGGAGCGGGGGGAGGAATATTTGCTATTCCTTTGCTGGTCTTTGGTTTGCATTTGCCGGTGCAGCAGGCCGCGCCGGCGGGTTTGCTGGCTGTGGGGCTGGCAGCTGCAGCCGGCGCTTATCTGGGGCTTCGTGAGGGCATGGTGCGGTATCGTGCCGCCGCTCTGATTGGCGGTGTTGGTATGATAACGGCACCGCTTGGTGTGTTTGCCGTACAGTATTTACCTAACCGCCCCTTGCTGGCGGGCTTTGCTCTGGTACTTGTGTATACGGCCTGGCGTTTTCTGCGTCCGGCATCTCTGAAGGTTTCTGCCCCTGTTGAAGTTCCCTGTCTGATGGATAAGGTGGCTTTGCGTTTGATATGGACCCAGGCATGCGCTCGTGCACTGGCTGGTACCGGACTCATCTCTGGTGTGTTGAGCGGCTTATTGGGCGTCGGTGGCGGGTTTGTTATTGTGCCTGCATTAACGCGTTATACCGATCTGGATGTGCGCAGCATTCAGCTTACCTCACTGGCGGTAATTGCCCTGGTTTCACTGAGTGGTGTTTCTGCCGCCGCCTGGCATGGTACTGTACCCTGGCGGCTGGCATTGCCTTTTGCCTTTGGCGCGATAAGCGCCTTATTATCGGGGCGGCTTGTTGCGAATAAAATTCAGCCGGCCTGTTTGCAAAAAGCATTTGCCTGGGTGAGCCTGCTCGTTGCAGCACTTATGCTGGCAAGGGCTTTTGGCTGGCATGTCCGATAGGCTCTCAGTGCCTGAATATATTCAGTGTTTTTTCTTCTGTGCTGCCAGTCAGTTGTGCCAGTCGCAGGCGGTCCAGTGCGACGCTGGTCTGTGCTTGCAGTACGGCTAATTCGGCCGCCATCGCTTCGCTTTCCGCATTCAGCAGATCCAGTGTGGTACGGTCACCTTCGGCGTGTCCGGTGCGGGTGGCGTCGAGGCGGGATGCACTGGCTTTGCTGGCTTGTTTTAAGGCGCTGATGCGACTGATTCCTACGGTAATTCCCAGCCAGGCAGTACGTGTTTTTAAGCGAATTTGTTGTTGTAAAAGTTCACTGTCGGCACTGGTTTTGTTGATCAGATGAAGAGCCTCTGCGTATTTGGCGCTGCGGTAGCCGCCGGTGTACAGGGGGACGGTGAGTTGGATGCCTATCATGCGATTCGTGCCGGTGCTGACTGCATCACCGAAATCACCGCTGCCATTTAATCTGTTGTGTCCGAGCTGTGCGACCAGATCAAGGGAGATGTCGCTGGTGTGGCTTTGCCTGATCGCTTCTTCCTGTGCGATAGCCTGTGTTTTTTCCTGTACCCTCAGCGTGGGATTATAAAGGGCAGCTTCCGACAGACAGGTTTCAAGGGCAGGTAAACTGAGCGATTCCATCCTTGTGAGTAAATCAGGTACGGCTAAATCATGCGATGGCAGTTCTGTCATATCCGATAACATCGCCTGTTTTATTTGCAAATCCATTTCTGCTGCAAGTAATTGCGCTTTGATGGTTTCGGCGCGGGCTGTTGCTTCATAGGTATCGGTGACTGGTGCACTGCCAAGCTTAAATTTTTCTTTGACTTCATTCAGTGCATAGGCGACGGCAGTTTGCTGTTGCCTGAGCAGGCGTACTGTTTCGTTCGCGATGATGACATCAAAATACCGTTCTGCTACCCGAAAAAATAAATTGTGTCTGGCGTTCTCCCATTCTGAATCGGCGGCTTGTGCTGATAAGGATAATTGGCGGCTTTGTGCGAGTAGTCCCCGGTTGAGTAAAGGCTGTCTGGCGACCAGTGCAAGCTGTTCCAGATTGCCATTGTGTATGGATGTGTTGAAATTAACTCCGGTTGACAGACCAAAGCCGGGTGCAGAAAATTGCGCGCCCGTCATTTCTGTATCGCTGCTTTGCCGTCCGGTCACAGCGGTGAGTGCGACAGACGGCCGCCAGAGTGCCGCCGCCTGATCCTTATGTGTTGAACTGGCATCGTATCCGGCTTTGGCGGCAGCAAATTCCTGATCATGTAGTTGCGCTGCCTGCCATGCCTGTGTCAGATCCGTGGCACTGGCCGGATGCATGCTTGCTGTGCCTGCCATGATTGCCAAAAGCAGAGCCGGAGAAATGAGGGCGGAAGGGCGTAGCATAATATGCGTCTTTTTAGAATAAGTTGAGTAATTTAATCAGGCGGCAGTAAAAACGGTGAGACGGTAATAAGAGTGCAGGTAACAGCACAATTAATGATAAATGCATCCGGTACAGGAGCCCGGATGCTTATCTTGCGTTGTCAGCACCCGGCACGTACACCCAGTTTACGTAGTATGGTCTCCATCAGGCACCATTTAGTCAGCGCGCTTTGCATCAGGTTGAATCCGACAAATGCGGTAAATGCCAGCCACCATTGATTAATATAAACGGGGCTGCCAGGGATGCCGAATGCCAGAGATAATAAAATAAATATGCCTGCGATAAATCGGACAAATTGCCATGAACTCATAATTGTTTTCCTTGTTTCATAATGAAATCGATGCGATTTTGGTAGGCGGTGAAATAAAGCAAGGGGATCACGACCAATGTGAGTAAGGTAGAGACCAGTATCCCGAAAATCAGTGAAATGGCCAGACCGTTAAAAATCGGGTCGTCTAAAATAAAGAATGCTCCCAGCATGGCAGCCAGCCCGGTCAGCATGATGGGTTGCGCCCTGGTGATAGCTGAAGTGACGACAGCGTCTTTCAGTGCAATTCCGGCACGAACCTGCAGATTAATAAAATCCACCAGCAAAATGGAATTGCGCACGATGATGCCTGCCAGTGCAATCATACCTATCATACTGGTTGCTGTGTACTGTGCGCCCAGCAGGGCGTGTCCCGGCATAACGCCGATGATGGTCAGCGGAATAGGAGCCATGATGATCAGCGGTGTAAGATAAGAACCAAATTGTGCTACCACCAGCAGATAAATCAAGATTAAGCCGACGCCATAAGCCGCTCCCATGTCGCGGAAAGTTTCATAGGTAATTTGTGATTCGCCATCCCATTTAATCGCATAAGCCCGGTATGGGTCATCCGGCTGATGTATCGCATACTCTGTCAGTGTTCCGCCACCGGGGACAGTGATGGCTGCAATTGCTTTCCGCATCGGGAAAATGCCGTATAAAGGACTGTCAATTTTGCCCGCCATATCGGCCACGACATAATTTACCGGTAACAGATCTTTGTGGTATACGGGTTGTTCCCGCAGTGTGTCGCCGGGTTTGTTACTTGTTGTGACCAGTTCGCGGATGGCGACCAGCTTACCGTTGGCAGCACGTACGGTAAGTTGTAGTAAACCATCCAGATCGCCGCCGCGACTGGCCGGCAGTTGTAATATGGCGGCACTTGGATATTTGCTTTCATCATGCAGGTAAGTAGCGGCTTCCCCGGTCAGGCCTGTCTGTAAAGTGCTGATGATGGCTTGTTGCGATATACCTAGCAATGCTGCTTTGCGGCGGTCGGTCAGCAGCATCGTTCTGGGTGCATCAGCAATGCTGCTGTCATCGACATCCACTACACCGGCAGTAGCATTAAATACGGCGCGTACCGCTTTGGCAACCTGGCGGCGTCCTTCAGCTTCCGGGCCGGTGATTTCCGCGACGATAGGTGCCATGACGGGTGGTCCGGGAGGTACTTCGACAATTTTGACATTAGCACCAAAGCGTCGCCCTATCTGTTGCAGACCAGGACGCAAGCGTGTGGCAATCGCGTGACTTTGCTCGCTGCGATGATGTTTGTCGGTCAGGTTGACCTGAATATCGCCGGCATTGCCGTCGCTGCGCAGGTAATATTGGCGCACCAGACCATTAAAATTAATCGGTGCCGCTGTTCCGGCATAGGATTGATAATCGGTGACTTGTTTGTCGCTGGCCAGATAGGTGCCAAGCTCGTGTAATACAGCGGCGGTTTTTTCTGCCGGCGTACCGGCGGGCATATCAACAATGACCTGAAATTCCGCCTTATTATCAAACGGAAGCATCTTGAGCAGCACCAGTCCGGTGACCGGGAGTAAAACTGATACGGCGATGAGTCCGGCAATGCCGAGACCGAGCAGGCGCCGGTTGCGGGTGCCGCGCACCTCATCCAGAAAAGGGCGGAATAAGCTGATAAAGCGTGGTGCCAGCCAGGCGGTCAGGCCATGTGCCGGCAGCTTGTTGCTTGTGTCGGCATAGTTGTCCGGTATGATTACTTTGCTTGCTTTTTTCTGTCCGCTTACTTTATGTTCATCCTTCATCCATAGTCGTGCCAGCCATGGTGTTACTACAAAGGCGATGGCCAGCGATAACAGCATGCCCATACTGGCATTGATGGGGATAGGGCTCATGTAAGGCCCCATCAGGCCCGAGACAAACGCCATAGGTAAGAGTGCGGCGATGACGGTCAGGGTAGCCAATATGGTCGGGCCGCCTACTTCATCGACTGCCTGCGGGATGATGGCTGTCAGTGACTTTTCAGGGGACAGTCGCTGATGGCGGTGAATATTTTCAACGACGACAATGGCATCGTCGACCAGTATCCCTATAGAAAATATCAAGGCAAATAAGGAGACACGATTTAAGGTAAAGCCCCAGGCCCATGAGGCAAACAAG
This sequence comes from uncultured Oxalobacteraceae bacterium, assembly GCA_903914535.1. GTDB lineage: Bacteria > Pseudomonadota > Gammaproteobacteria > Burkholderiales > Burkholderiaceae_D > Solimicrobium. The sequence goes on along the minus strand of CAIWPG010000338.1, from coordinate 10,846 downwards.
GTAACGGTCAGGGTCAGGATAACGGCTGCGCCAACAATCGCCGCTTCGCGCCAACCCAGTGCGAGATACACCAGTACCACGACGGAAAGTGTGGCGAACAAAAGTTTTTGTATCAGTTTTTTCGCTTTATCATTGGCGGTGTTGCCGTAATTCCGGGTTTCAGCAACGTGTACATCTGCCGGAATGACGGTATTTTTTAATATGTTCACCCGGCGCATGACGGCATCAGCCACATCAATGGCATTCTCTCCTGATTTTTTGGTAATGGCGATGGTGACGGCCGGGTATTCTCCGCCGGTGCTGCCGGCGGCACGATGACCAGTTGCGTTGCCGTCAGCCTCGCTGTCCTGTACTCCATGTCTTGTTTCACCGAACCAGACATAGCGTGTTGCCGGCAGCGGGCCATCGCGTACACTGGCTACATCCTGTAAAAAGACCGGTTTCCCGTCATGCACGGCCACAATCAATTCGCTGATGTCGCGGGCATCACTTAAAAAAGCGCCGGAGTCAATCGCAATCGCCTGGTTGCCGGTGAGTAGCTTGCCGATCGGCATACCTACATTGGCCGATTGTAATGCAATACGTAAATCCGGCACGGTTACGCCGGAGCCTGCCATGCGGGCCGGGTCCAGTTCAACCATAATCCCGCGACCAGGGCCGCCGATCGTAGTTACATCACGGGTGCCGGGAACGCGTTTAAGGTCAGTTTCAATACTGTGTGCGACCTGCTCCAGTGCATAAGGACCGGAATCGGGATTTTTACTGTACAGCGTCAGGCTGACGACAGGCACATCGTCAATTCCCATGGGTTTAATGACGGGGGCGAGTACCCCAAGTCCTTTGGGCAGCCAGTCGGCATTGGCACCAACGGTATCGTATAAGCGCACCAGTGCTTCGGTACGCGGTATGCCCACCTTAAATTGTACCGTGATTATGGCCATGCCCGGACGCGACAGTGACATGACATGCTCAATACCTGCCATCCGCGATAAGACTTGTTCTGCCGGCGTCGCTACCATGTGTTCCACGTCACCGACTGAAGCGCCGGGAAAGGGGATCATGACATTTGCCATGGTTACATTAATTTGCGGTTCTTCTTCGCGCGGCGTAACCATGATTGCAAATGCGCCAAGTAGCAGAGCTGCCAATGCCAGTAACGGCGTGATACGTGCTGCCTGAAAAAAAGCAGCGATGCGACCTGAGATGCCAGGTAGGGTGCGGGCCGGATTTGGTGCTGTGCTCATTGTTGATTCCACCCTGCTTTAGCTGCTGCCTGCGGATCAAGTGCCACCCGCTCGCCTGCGCTGACGCCGCTGAGTATTTCAACTAAGTCATTATCTGTCCGCCCCAGACGTACCTGACGTAATTGCGGCTGATTTTTTTCATTAATGACGTACATTCCTGTCATTTCGGCGCGTCGTACGATCGCAGCAACCGGGCCGACTAATTGGCTGGCCTGTGTATTTTGTGTTGGTAACCATATGCGTGCAAACATGCCGGGAGCTGCATTTATGCCGGTTTTACTGTCTGACTTTGGTAAGCTGACACGTACTTGTGCAGAGTGGGTGTCCGCATCCAGTGCCGGCAAAATTTGTAAGTTCTGTAACGGAAGTGACAAGCGTTGCTGTTCCGAATTTAACGCGGGTAATTCCAGTCTGATGGTTTGTCCGGCAGAGAAGTTTTTTAATACGCTTTGCGGAATAGCTGTCCTTACGCGCAAACCGGACGGATCGTACAGGGTAAGGAGTGGTTTTCCGGGCAGAGCCATATCTCCCAGAGTGATTGCCAGCTCTGAAATAACGCCGGTATAGGGTGCTCTGATCGTATAAAAATCCGACTGGATATGTGTGATGCCGGCCTGTGCCACTTGTGCTGCTAACTGTGCCGATGTGGCCTGAAACTGTGCCTGGGCACGTTCCAGTGCCGCCTGACTGATGTAGTGCTTATCAAACAGGTGCTGCTGGCGTTCGTAATCTTTACTTGCCATATCAAGCGAAGCGCGCGCTGCCTGCGTCTGTGCCTGACTGGCGATGTTACCTTGTGCGGCAGCGCGCGCATCAATACGTGCCAGTAGCTGTCCTTCTTTGACTTTATCACCGGCTTTAACCGGAAGCGCGACGATCACCCCTGCTACTTGTGCTGCAATGCTGGTTTGTCTGATTGCCTCAACCAGTCCGTCGTAGTAATTCATGTTTGCGGAGTTGCGCACTTGTATTATTGCACTGGACAGCGTGCCAGACGTCGCCGGTGATGTAGTGGCAGCCGCTGTTACTGTCGGGACAAATAAAGCAAGTCCAAAAAGTAAGGCAGTACTCACCATACTTACATCTGATCGTGACGGTCTTTGCATCTGGCTTCTCCGGTAATATTGATTAATATCAAAGTAATTATATTGCTTTAGGATCATTATGTAACTACTTGCTTAAATATGCAAGCAAGTAAATAGTTAATGGCGCAATAATCTACTTATATAATTAGTTAAGCATGCGCATTGTTTGCGGCGTATCGGGCATAATGAAGGCCGGATTTTTTTATAAGTGGATATATGGAAGGTTTATCAATAGAAGCACTGCATCAGGTAGCGGCATATTTTCAGGCGCTGTCAGAGCCTACACGTCTGCATATTCTGAGCTTGTTGCGGGACGGTGAGCGTAATGTGGGTGAGCTGGCGCAGTTATGCGATTACACATCGGCGAATATCTCACGCCATCTGGCGATATTGAGTAAGCATGGCCTGGTTGCCCGGGATAATCGTGGAACCAGTGTGTATTACCGTATTGCGGATGAATCGGTATATACCTTGTGTGATTTGGTGTGTGGAAGTATTTTGCGCCAGTTTGAAGAGAGGGCGCAAACACAGAAGGCTTTTGCTGAGACAGCGGAACGTGCTAAAGAGCGGCGCTGATGTAACGGGCCTGTTTGTGACAGTTTGTGACAGGTTTGTTTTGTGAGGCTTATTGATTGTTGGTGTTAATTAAACGGAGAATAGTATGAAAGCAAATGTAGGAGCGATTGATCGCATCATTCGGATTTGTGTGGGTCTAGGTTTGATTGCGGCAACATTGTCAGGTGCAATAGGTTCCTGGGGCTGGCTGGGTATTGTTCCTCTGGCGACTGGTACGTTTCGTTTTTGTCCGGCTTATTTGCCCTTTGGCCTGAGTACGTGTCAGCGTAAAAAATAATGTCGTAGTGATGTAATCCATCAGTTGCAATGTAGTTAAGGCAGAAAGTATAGGGTCAAATGAAATCAACGCCAATAAAGCAGTTTTCGCCGGCAGAGTTTGCACAGGCTAAAGAAAATAGCAGTGAACAATCCTTGTTTGAGTCGCGGGAAAAAATTTATCCACGTACCACGCGTGGCTGGTTTTCTAAATGGCGTTGGGTGCTGGTGTGGTTTACTCAGGCTATTTTTTACGGCAGCGGCTGGCTGAACTGGAATGGTCGCCAGGCGATTTTGTTTAATTTGATTGAGAGAAAATTTTATATTTTCGGCTTGGTTATCTTCCCTCAGGATTTTATTTACCTGTCTGTACTGCTGGTTATTTCCGCCTTATCGCTTTTTTTGTTTACGACCATCGCCGGCCGGCTTTTTTGCGGTTACGCTTGTCCTCAAACGGTGTATACCGAAATTTTTATGTGGATAGAACGTAAGGTTGAAGGTGATCGTACCGCGCGTATGCGTCTGGACAAAGGATCAGTTTCACTGCATAAAATTAGCAGGAAGATGATAAAGCACGGGCTTTGGCTGGGGCTGGGAGTCTGGACTGGTTTTACCTTTGTAGGTTACTTCACCCCGATTCATCAGCTGGCATCTGAAGTGCTTGCCTGGACGCTCGGGCCGTGGGAAACATTCTGGATATTCTTTTACGGTTTTGCTACTTACGGTAATGCCGGCTGGATGCGCGAGCAGGTATGTAAATACATGTGTCCTTATGCCCGTTTTCAAAGCGCGATGTTTGACAAAGATACCCTGACGGTGACGTATGACGCCCAGCGTGGCGAACCGCGTGGCTCGCGCAGTAAAAGTGCTGATTATGTGCAACAGGGATTAGGTGCATGTATTGATTGCGGCGTGTGTGTACAAGTCTGTCCGACCGGGATTGATATCCGGAATGGTTTGCAGTATGAATGTACCGGCTGTACAGCGTGTATTGATGGTTGTAATGACATCATGGATCGTATGGGCTATCAAACCGGACTGATACGATATACCACGGAATTTGCATTGCAAAATGGTCTGGATAATAAAGCAATGTGGAAACGGGTGTTCCGTCCCCGTGTGTTGGTTTACTCTGCCATTTTAGTGTCGGTCATTTTGGCCGCAGCGCTGACCCTGGCAGTCCGGATTCCGTTAAAAGTAAATGTCTTGCGTGATCGCAGTATGCCGCGGGTAACGGAGACCGGTGCGATTGATAATGTGTATAAATTACAGATTATGAATGCGGTTGAGCAGAGCGTTACTTTTGTGATTGAGGTTGATGGTATTCCCGGTGCAAAAATACTGACTAAAAATACGATAGAAATTCCGGGTGCGACTGACCGGGCGATGGCAGTGCGTGTTGAAATTCCGGCAGGGAGTGCGCCTGCTGGCTCCAATAAAATTCATTTTACCGTCAGAGATGAAAAAAATGCCGATGTGTTTGTGACAGAAAAAGCGGTCTTTATTATTCCGCGTTAAAAAATAAAATGGGGGCAGGCAGTATATGTAAGTCCCCTGTTTTTCAGTCTGACGTCCAGCCTGACCTTTTGCTTAACCATATCCTGATAAGGGTGTGATGCAGTGTGAATTTCATCATCGGTAATTTACCCCTGATGCTTTTAGTACGGATGCACTCACGGAGAATAATATGAAAGCGCTTAAGTTTATTTTAACAACGGATTATGGTTTGTTTTCTATCGTCGGATTATTGCTGATGATAGTTGGTATCGGCGGATTTTTTATATATCTGTTCTTTTTTAAAGAAGACAGTATCGAGGCAAAAAATTATCAGGAAAAAGCAGAGCGTCTGGCTGAATAACGGAGTAAATTACTCCATTTTAAGACCGGAACAGCCTGCTTTCATTCTGCTCCGGTGTTAGTTATGATTTTCCTGTTTGCGCGTAAAATCCCATCCTTGCCCCTCCCTGTCCCTGACTCTGCTGTAGCGTCCGCTGCTGCTCATATCTTGGCGAATAAGCGCAATCGGTGCGCCTTTTCAGCTTCCGGCAACGCAGCCGGGCGACTACAACGTACCACCCTATAACCTTTTCCTGATGCCGGGATAATTCTTCTTCCTGATAAGCAGGCTGGATATTTCCTTGAGATTGCTAAAAGGAAAAAGCCCGTGTCCAGAAGATTCACACCGGTATCGCCAACGCCAGAAAAAACTTTCTGCACAAGACCACAACGACGATCAGCCAAAACCACGCGCTCGTTTGCATTGAGGATTTTATTGATGCTGGTCAACGGTTTGACCCGCAGCAGCAAGCGCCGCCGGTAATGCAGGAGGGGGATATGGATAAGGGCGTATTTACATACAGGGAATAGCGCGGCGAATGATTAAATTTATTTCATATAAAATTTATTGGCAAGTAAATATGTCAAAATGAACATAGTCATTCATAAATTAATAAAGGAAAGATATGCTTGAATTAAGACCAACATGTGAAAGCTGTAACTGTCTTTTATCACCGGATTCGGTTGATGCCCGCATATGTTCATTTGAGTGCACTTTTTGTGCTAATTGTGTTGAGACGGTATTGCATAATGTTTGTCCAAATTGTGGCGGCGGATTCGCGCCAAGGCCCGTCAGGCCTGCTAAAAACTGGAAGAATGGAAACTATCTGGGGGCGTATCCGGCGAGTAAATTAAGGAAACATAAACCTGTCGATGCCTCAGTGCATGCCAGTTTTTCGTCGTTGATTCAATCAATTCCTCCGGAAAAAAGGTAGTTTAGGCTGACGACGCCGAGGTACTGGTGTGTTGGCAGCTTTTCTTAGTAAAGCTGCCTGTGACTCTTTGTTGATGGCGGCACAGGTGCAGCATAGGTGAAAATGTTGGTTTTAAAGATGTAATAATTTCACCCGGCCACCCAATCTCCCGACTTGCCGCCATGCTTTTCCACGACTTTAATCTCACTCATTACCATAGCTCTGTCCACGGCTTTGCACATATCGTAGATGGTGAGTAAGCCTATCTGCACCGCAGTGAGTGCCTCCATTTCTACGCCGGTCTGGCCTGTGGTTTCTACCTGTGCGGTGCATTTGACCTGATGGCGGGGTATGTCACTCAGTGCAAAATCGACGGTAACGCGGGTGATGGCGAGCGGGTGACACAGCGGGATCAAATCACTGGTGCGTTTGGCTGCCATGATGGCGGCGATTCTGGCGATCCCCAGTACGTCCCCTTTTTTTGCATTGCCGCCGGCAATCAGTGCTAAGGTGGCTGCCTGCATGGTAATGATGCCGCTGGCACGTGCGATACGGTGCGTGCTGGTCTTGTTGCCGACATCGACCATGTGTGCCTGACCGCTGGCATCGAAGTGGCTGAGTTCCGTGGCTGGTGCTGATGTCTGGGGTGGCAGGGAGTCGGGCATGAGGTTCAGAAGGATATGTGGATGAAAAAAAATGCATAGTAAGGGTATCATAGCGGGATGAAAAAAACTGTACTGAAATCACAATTAAGGGGGCTGGCGCTGGTCGTGGCGCTGGGAGCTGGTTTATTGTTTTCTGATGGCAGTGTGTTGCCATTAGTGTCTGCGCAAAATTTACCGACGCTGGGTGATACCGGCCGTGAAGATCTGTCTCCCGTTATGGAGCGCCGGATGGGGGAGGAAATTATGCGCAGCTTAAGGCAGGACCCCGATTATCTGGATGATGAACCTGTTTTGGAATACTTGAACGATTTTGGCAGCAAATTGCTGGAAGTTCACCAGGAAGCACGTGGTGAAATGAATTATGATTTTTTCTTTTTTGCTGTGCGTGATCCGGTACTGAATGCATTTGCATTGCCGGGTGGTTTTATCGGTGTGCATTCGGCATTGATACTGACAGCCCAAAATGAATCGGAACTGGCAGCGGTACTATCACATGAAATAGGCCACGTAGCGCAACGGCATATTGCCCGCATGATAGGCAGTCAGCGTCAGGATATGCTGATTCCTATCGCTGCCCTGATAGTTGCTGCATTGGCAATGCACTCTAATCCGGATGTCGCTATGGGTGTTGCAATGGGGGGTGAAGGAATTGCCATTCAGCGGCAATTGGATTTTAGTCAGAGTGCCGAACGTGAAGCGGATCGGGTGGGTTTGCAAATTATGCGTGATGGCGGTTTTGATCCGTCGGGCATGGTGGCATTTTTTAAACGCATGCAAACGGCATCTCGTGGTTATTCCGATACCATGCCAGCTTTTCTCCGTACTCATCCGCTCACCACAGAACGGATTGCCGATATTCAGTCACGCATACAGGCCGATAAATTTAAGACCCATGTGGATAACCCGGATTTTCAGTTGTTGCGGGCGCGTGTTCAGGTATTGCAGGATGCTTCCGGTCAGGGTTTTGTTGATGCTAAAGCGGTGTTTGAAGATCAGCTGGCACATGCAGCCCTGGTCCGACAGCCTAATCCGTCCGCTTATTATGGCTTAGCTTTTATTGCGTATAAACAGGCTGATTTTATTACGGCGCAGGTTTATCTGGATAAAGCACGTAAGGCAGGGCAGCAAAACAGTTTTTTTTATACCAGTCTGGCTATGGATATCTTGTTAGCAAGTCAGCAGCCGGTCGCAGCCCTGAAAGAAGCCGGGCGCGGTTTGACTGAATTTCCATTATCGCGCGGAATCAGCCGCCAGTACGCGGATGCCTTGATTGCGAATAAGCGTGTGGATGATGCAATTACATACTTACGTGACCAGACCTTGTTGTACCGTAAGGACGCTGGTTTACAGCAGCAATTGGCGAAGGCCTATGCGCTGGCAGGTAAGCAGGCTTTACAACATCTGACACTGGCAGAATCCTATGCCCTGACGGGGGCAGTGTCGCCCGCGCTGGATCAATTGAATATTGCACGCCGCTCACCGGATGCCACTTTTTATGATCTGGCGGTCATTGATGCGCGTGAACGTGAATTGCAGGATCGCTGGAAAGACGAGCAGACAGAAAAAAACAAACAGAGTTTATAGTCTGCCCGTATTTTTGAGTTTAACTAACAAGCACAGGCGGCGTCGGGGTGTTCACAAAAGGGTGGCGACGGGCCAGTTCAGCAAGGCTGCTCAGTTCTGCCGGAATCGCGTTTTGTTGTGTGCTTAAAAAAGTTAATCCGGGTTGTGGCGCTGCCATCCGGTCCAGTAGCTGGTGGTCCGGGATGGCTTGTCCGTGCCAGCGTAAGCGGGTAATTGCCAGTGCTACGTCTCTGTCATCCAGCTGGGCTATTGTTTGTCCGCTTTGCAGTATGAGCTGGCCTTCGGCGGTAAGCCATATTGTATCGGGTTGCTCCATGACTTCACCGGTATGCAGCAGCCAGTGTTGTTGCGGATCAGAGCGAACAATGTAGGGAGTACTTTCCAGTCTTACATAAACCCGTTGCGGTCCGTTTTGAAAAAAATAGTTACCTGCCGCATCCGACAGATAATTACGATTAATGAAGTTACATAATGCCATGTTAGTGATTTTATCACCCGGTAATCCGAGTTCTTGCACCCGTTGGTCGCGCATACGCCATATGCCGCGTGCGTCCAGTCCCAGCCAGTCGTAGCAGTCGGGTACATCAGGCCATTTTGCCATGGCGAGCTGAACTTGCTTATCCATATCAGTCAGCTTACTCCGTTATGTTGTTCTAAAAAATGCAAGATGCGCTGAGGCAGCCAGTCGTTGCTGGCCGGCCAGCCGGCAGCAAAGCCGACATGGCCGCCCTGATTGGGGTAATCCAGTATGACACACGGCGCTGCCTGCTGCGGCAGATGGCGTCCGGGTAAAAAAGGGTCGTTCTTTGCATTTAGTACCAGCGTCGGCAGGGTAATGTCATTCAGCACATGCATGGCGCTGGCACGGTGCCAGTAATCTTCAGTGTTGCGATAGCCGTGTAACGGGGCGGTTACGACATTATCAAATTCATACAGATTTTTTGCTGCCAGCATGCCTGCCCGGTCAAATAAACCGGGAAACTGCGCCAGTTTGGCCAGACACTTGGGTTTTAGGGTACGTAAAAATACTTTGGTATACAGGCGATTAAAGCCGGTTCCCAGTGCCGCACCGCCCTGACTTAAATTGAGCGGGGCAGAAATGGCGCAGGCGGCCCGGATAAAACCGGCCGCACTTTGTTGTTCTCCCAGCCAGCGCAACAGCGCATTGCCGCCCAGAGAGACCCCACAGGCAAACAGGGTACGTGCCGGATTGCTGTGATGCAGCCGGTGTAAAATCCAATGGATTTCATTGGCATCACCGGAGTGATAAAAGCGGGGAGCATGATTCAGCTGGCCGGAACAGCCCCGAAAATGGACAACCACGCCAGCCCAGCCCCGTTTTTTTACCGCAGCCATGAGTGAGCGTGCGTAGTGGCTATCGGATGAACCTTCCAGTCCGTGAAACAAGACCAGCAGCGGTGCATTATCCGGGCCGTCGGTAAAATCCAGATCAATAAAATCTCCGTCGGGACAATCCCAGCGTTCACGCCGGTAACAGACTGCCGGTTTGCTCAGCAAGGTGGCGGGAATCAGTGTTTGCAGGTGACCATTCATCAGCCATACGGGTGCTTTGTAGGCTGGTATCTGGTTCAGCGACATGATGATACGGGCTGTTGATCTGGTTTTATGCATTGCAACTCAGTGCAGCATACTGGCGCGGAATAATTCACTGGGTGCCCGACCCGGAGCAACGGAGGCATGATGAAGTGTAATACGCCAGCCCAGCGGTGTTTTGATATAGATGTTGGTGCACAAAATATGAATGTCTTGCGTCATTTCCGGAGTACGTTGCACTTCTTCAATAATATTGTGAATTGCTGTCAGCATATTACGGCTGACATGCAATTGCACCGGTTGAATATTGACCGTGCCACGTTCAAAAATAGCTTCAAACGAAGCGCGGATCGTGGCGTGGCCGACCAGGCGCTGTGAGCCGGGATGAACACAAATGATTTCTTCATCTTCGGCCCAGAGTGCCATGAGGGCTTCAATATCAGCGCGACCCAAGGCATCGTAAAACGCCGCTTCAGTTTCATCGGCAGAACTATGCAATGCTGTGCTCATATTTTTCCTGTTATTACGTGTATGTGCTTGTACCAGAAGGGCGCATTAATGTGCTTTCAGCACAAGGCCTGCTTTTAACTGGTAACGGGTGCCGCAGTAAGCGCAGGTGGCATGGCCATCATGGCTTAAATCCAGAAAAACTTTTGGGTGAGATGACCATAATGGCATCGCCGGATTCGGGCAGTGAGCAGGTAAGTCGTGCAGATCTAATTCAACAACGGAGTTGGTTTTCATATGAAGTTTCCTGGGTAGCTAACGAAGATATATGCATATTTTAACGGATTACCCATGTGAAGATAATTTTTCCTCGGTAGAATGAGCTTTTTATTCCTGTTAAATTTTTAATGAGTGCTGCGAATCAACCTAATTCTGCTACTAAACACGGTTCACAAGACCTGAAAAGTCAACAGGATCAGCAACGCCAATCCGAGCGTTTAGCTTATCGTGAAGGGGTACGCGTCAGTTATCCTACCTGGTTTGGCATTGCTGCCTGGGGTCTTGTTGTTGGTGTGGCAATGATTAAATCCCATCTGACTATTATCCAGGCGCTGGGAATGACCTTGCTGGTGTTTGCCGGTTCTGCACAATTAGCTGCATTGCCGTTAATTGTCCTGAATGCGCCT
>CAIWPG010000337.1 GCA_903914535.1 uncultured Oxalobacteraceae bacterium | reverse complement strand
TAGTACTAAGTTATTTAATGGCACTGTATTCAGTTTGAATACACCGACCGCCTGCTCCAGTTGTTGTGCCTGATCGTGCATTGATTGTGTAGCAACGGTAGCCTGTTCAACCAGTGCCGCATTTTGCTGTGTTGCATGATCCAGTGCGGCGATGGCACTGCCGATTTCCTCAATGCCTTTACTTTGTTCACCGCTGGCGGCACTGATTTCACTGACGATATCGGTGACACGCCGGACTGCGGCGACTACGTCGTTCATTGTGCTGCCTGCCTGAGCCACCAATTTGCCGCCAATATTCACCTTTTCTACCGAGTCATTGATTAATTCCTTAATTTCTTTGGCTGCATTTGCCGAGCGTTGTGCCAGATTACGTACTTCTGCCGCTACAACGGCAAAGCCACGGCCCTGTTCTCCGGCACGGGCCGCTTCCACCGCGGCATTGAGAGCCAGAATATTGGTCTGAAAGGCAATGCTATCAATAACACTAATGATGTCGACGATCTTACGTGAAGAATTGTTAATCACGGTCATAGTATCAACTACCTGCGCGACGACGATTCCTCCTTTGATAGCGACTTCAGAGGCAGATGCCGCCATTTGATTTGCCTGACGTGCGTTATCGGTATTTTGATTGACGGTGGAAGTTAATTGCTCCATCGCTGATGCTGTTTCTTCCAGCGATGCGGCCTGCTGCTCTGTCCGGTCTGACAGTTCATGGTTGCCGGTGGCGATTCCGGCCGACGCACTGGCGATAGTGCCGGTGCCGGCACGTACCTGCTGAATTATTTTCTCCAGTCGCTCAATGAAAACATTAAACAAGCGTGCTATTTCGCCTATTTCATCCAGACGTATTACATCCAGCCGTTGTGTCAGATCGGCTTCCCCGGTGGCAATCGTTTCAAGCGCGGTGCGAATACGGTTGAGCGAATTGAGTACCACCGAATTTAAGCTCAGTAACAACGCAATAATCAGCGCCGTATTCAGAACAACTACCTGAATGATTATCTGGATAATTTCGTTGCGCAGCGCATGTGTAATATGGGTGCGTGACATAATGATGTCAATGCTGCCGACGGGTTTGATCTGGCCGGAGTCGTCGAAATTCATCTCTCCCGATACTACTTCATCCTCTGGTGCATTTTGTGGTTTGCCCGCGATTATTTTGCCAGTTTCATCGCGGTTTCGGCCATAGGCAAATTCTTTATTGGTTTTTTTGATCAGAATGCCAGAAATGGCCGGATCATTCATTTCCGCATTCAACGCAATATCCAGTTGCTTTGTGTCGAAATTCCAGAGCAGGGAAGGCAGGTTAATTTGTAAACGACTTACAATGCGCTTGCTTTGTTCAGTCAGTTGCTGCTCCATCGTATTTTTGCTGCTGATGTAACTGAATACGCCAAATGCGGTGAGTAAACCTGTGATAACACAGACGAAAATGACGGCTAACCTGAAGCTGATCTTATTTGTATCACGCATAGTAAATTCGAAAATAATTTTGTCTGTAAGTGGAATGCCAAAACGGCCTCGGGCAAGGGAGGCCATCCAGTCGTTTTATTTTATGATTGGACGTGTTTGTCAGCACAGATGAACATCATGCTGTTCCACGATAAAACGGTTATGGCTGCCAGTTGTTAAACTGGGCATCAATCTGTCCCATGATTTTTGCCATTTCGCCGCTCTTGATTAGTTTGGCGATATTTTCCGAGAGAAATTTGTCAGTTGGTCCGCCACGGCCACCTTTAGGAAGGATGATCTTGACATCAAAACGTTTATAAAGCTGGCGCTTAATGTTAGTTAGCTTGTTTTGTTTGATAAATTGATCTGCTGCTGCGTCAGCAAAAATGAATGCATCTAAACGACCCGCATCTACTTTTTTCAAACTGTTTTCGATATTGCTTGACGGGGCGATAGGAAAATTGAAATAGTGTGTATGTGACGCCTCTGTTTCAACTTTAAACTTACCAGCGGATTGCGACGTAATATCCAGCGATTTGTTGGAATATAAGGTGAAATTAACGTGAAAAATGGATTCGCTGGAATAATCAAATTTATCAGTTCCGGTATCCGATCCCGGCATCTGAATTAGTGGCAGATGAAAATCAACAATTTTTTCCTGTACGTCATTCATAGAACGGGGAAATGGTACAACCTGGTATTCAATTTTATCGCCGGACACTTTTTCCAGCGCTTTAATGAAATCGACCAGTACACCCTTGTCTTTACTTTCTGCGTACACCTACCTTA
>CAIWPG010000336.1 GCA_903914535.1 uncultured Oxalobacteraceae bacterium | reverse complement strand
GTGCTGCTGAATCCTGCGACGAAACCGCCTCTGGATCTGGCATCGTATGTGGGTATCTCGACCAATTATCATAATGATGAGATATTTGAATTTAAGGCAGAGTACGTCCAGGAGTTACTGGATTATGCTACAGACACGATTACTCAGCCTGTACGTTATTATCTGGTGGCAGCAACCGGTGATGAAGTGCTGAACTGGAAGGATATGGTTGCGCATTTTCCCGGTGCAAAACAGACAGTGATTACCGGCAGCGATCATGGTATTTCCGATTTTCCTCTTTACCTGGCAGAGGTCATGTCATTTTGTGATAATGATGCGCTCTGATGCCGGGTTGTCAGATGTAATAACCACACACATTCCGGCCGGGTTAGCGACAAGAGTGGCGCGCTGGCATGATCATGTCAATGGTGTGCAGGCTGCTCAGACTATGCAGCATTGGTTAACCGATTCCGGTTCGCTCACAGCCAAACTGATGGCGCACAGTCAGACATTTCGTGTACAGCGTGTGCAGCAGAGGCCGGGAGTATGCTGGGCCGATGAGCTGGCGGCGATCGGTATGACCCGCCCCGGTAAAGCTCATGTGCGTGAAGTATTGCTTAGCTGTGATGGTGAGCCGGTAGTGTATGCGCATACCGTATTACCGTTGGCTTCTACCGGAGGTCAATGGCCTTTGTTTCGTACCCTCGGTGAAAAATCCTTAGGGTCAACTTTGTTTGGCGATCCTAAAGTCCGGCGAGGTCATTTGCAGTTTGCCCGGTTACAGCATAATCATCCGGCGATGCAGCGTGCCAGAAAATTAGTGCAGGGCACCAGGTCAGAAGCTGCTGTCAGCTGGAAGGCAGATAAGCCGCTGTTTGCGCGGCGTTCACTGTTTTTCCGGTGTGGCGGACTTATGTTGGTAACTGAATTATTTTTGCCTTCCATCTCAGAATTAACACATATAGGACTTGTATAAAATTGTTGCGGAGGTATTGTCCTCTCTGGTTGTGCCTGACTGTTTTTTCAGTCAGAGAGTCTTACCGGAATAATTTTGAGTAAGTCCTAATTTATTAGAAAAAGACCTGTTTGATGAATTTATTTTTTGAAGAATCCGGCGATTTCAAGGCGGGTACCGTGCTGTCTCAGACTCCTGAGTCCTACCAGGTAGAACTTGCCAGTGGCAAGCGCTGCAAAGTTAAGGCCCGTGATGTATTGCTACAGTTTGCAACTCCTTCTCCCGAAGTATTATTACGTGAAGCGCATGCCATTTCGGATGAAATCGAGCTGGATTTTTTATGGGAAGTAGCGGGCGAAGAAGAATTTGGCTTTGCTGAACTGGGTGCGGATTATTTTGGTGCTGTTGTTTTGCCGGCACAAGCTGCAGGCCTGATTTTTCGTTTGCACAGTGCCCCAATTTATTTTTATAAAAAAGGACGCGGTCGTTATAAGGCGGCTCCTGCTGCATCGGTTCAGGCAGCACTGGCCGGTATGGAAAAAAAACGATTACAGGCTTTATTGCAGGCAGAATATGTGGAGCAATTAAAGGCCGGCAGCTTGCCACCTGCGCTGACAGGCATGGTTCAGCAACTGTTATTTAAACCGGATAAAAATACTCTTGAATATAAGGCGCTGATTACCGCATGCAGTGATTTGCATACCAGCCCTGAGCGTCTGATGCTGGCAGCAGGTGGCATTGCGAGTGCTAAAGATTTGCATTTTTCCCGTTTTATTAATGAGTTTTTCCCTAAAGGGACAGGTTTTGCTGCGCTTGAAGCTCCTGATTTGCCGAAAAATCTGCCGGTAGCCGAAGTGGCTGCATTTTCTATTGATGACATGACAACGACTGAAATTGATGATGCACTGTCTGTTGTTACCCGTTCCGACGGCATGTTGCAAATTGGTGTGCACATTGCGGCCCCCGGTCTGGGCATTACCCGTGGTGATGGTTTTGATCAGATTGCGCGCAGCCGTATGTCTACGGTTTACATGCCCGGCGATAAAATAACTATGTTGCCTGATGTCTTGGTCAATACTTATACCTTAGGTGCAGGTCAGACGCGTCCTGCGGTATCTTTGTATGCCATCGTAAATCCGGAAGACTGGTCGCTGATCAGCACCGAGAGCAGGATTGAAGCTGTGCCTATTTCAGCAAATCTGCGCAACAATGACCTGGATGAACTGATTACCGAAGAGACACTGGCTGCCGGAAGCGGAGATTATCCGCATAAAAATGATATTGCTATTCTATGGCAGTGGGCTAAGGTGCTGGAGCAGGGGCGGATGGATAAACGCGCCGGATTTGGTTTAAAGCCGGAACAAAATAACAGGGTTGATTTTAATTTTTATGTTGAAGATGATGTCGTCTCGATTATCGCCAGAAAACGTGGTTCGCCCTTAGATAAAATTGTAGCAGAACTGATGATTTTTGCTAATAGTACCTGGGGAAAACTCATGGCTGATCATGGTATTCCGGGCATTTATCGCAGCCAGGGTGCCGGTAGTGGCGGTTGGGCTGCCCGTATGCAGGTACGTATGCTGACGCATGCAGCACCACATCATAGTCTTGGTGTTGATCAGTATGCCTGGAGTACTTCGCCCTTGCGTCGTTATACGGATTTGGTTAACCAGTGGCAAATCATGGCATGTATAAATCATGGTGTTACCGCGCCGCTGGTGGCACCATTTAAACCACGTGATGCTGATTTGTTTGCGATTGTGTCCGGTTTTGATGCAGCGTATGCCGGTTATAACGACTTTCAGTCTAATATGGAACGCTATTGGTGTCTGCGCTGGTTTGCTCAGGAATGGCGGCAGCAGCGTGCGAAACAAGTAGAAGCAGTCGTGCTGAAAGATGAAGTGTTGCGTCTGGCTGATATTCCATTGGTGATTCGTTTATCCGGTATGCCAGCCATGGCGCGCGGTTCACGCGTTAAGCTGGATATTATCGGTTGGGATGAAGTTGATCTGACACTGGAGGCACGTTTCCTTGAATTACTGTCTGTGCCGGATGCCATCAGTGTGGCGGAAGAGGGTGATGCGGGTAGTGACAATGATGCAGCTGAAAAAATGGATGAATCTGAGGTGACTGAAGCATCCGGAGCATCTGATGTTATGGCGCCAGAGCTTGTTGATACCGGTACCGTATCTGCAGATGCGGTGCCGGATACAGAAGTATCACCTGAATCAGCCGGTAATACGGATTCGCTCAATTAAGATTAGTCGCAGGGTAGTACTATTGACCATGATGGGGACAATAAATTAGCCGGCTTTGAGGCGATGTGGCCTGTGCTTGGCTGATTAGGGGAGTTAACTCGGCCTTGGTTGCGGTAACAAATTTTTACTATGAAACTAATTTTGCAAAATCGGACGTTTAGTATTGCCCTGGCAGTCTCACTGTTGCTACATGGGATAATGCTGCTGGTCCATCTGGTGGCTCCGGTACCTTTGCCGGGGCAGGTGACAGATCCTGGGCTGGAAGTGATTTTGGTGAATGCCAGGCATGATCATAAACCGCTTAAAGCCCAGGCACTTGCTCAGGCGGATCTGGATGGTGGTGGTAGCGCCGATGCCGGTCGCGCTAAATCACCGTTGCCGGATATGAGCAAGAGTGAGGATGGCGACACCATTTATGAGACCCGGCGCAAAATTGAAGAGTTGGAGAATTTACAGGAACAGTTACTCGATCAGACCAGACGCAAGACGGTATTTAAGACCACGATGCAGACCGATAAAAGTAAGCAGCCTGCGCTTCAGCCTGACGGCGATGCGGCAATAGATAGCAGCAAAGCACTTGCCCGTCTGGCAGCTGAAATTTCAAAAACGATAGAAGATCAAAATAAACGCCCTCGTAAAACATATATCACACCCAGTACCAGGGCGGTGGGTTATGCGATGTACTATAAAAAATTTCAGGAACGGATAGAGAGGATAGGAACGCTGAATTTTCCGCAAAAAAACGGGCAAAAATTGTATGGTGAGTTAATTGTGACCATCCCCATTTTTCAGGATGGCAGCATTTATGAAAAAGAGGGTGGCCCGCGCGTTGATCAATCTTCGGGGAACCCCGCGCTGGATAGTGCGGCGTTGCGCATTGTGCGCCGTTCTGCACCATTTGGCCATTTTCCAAAAAAAATGCGTTCCAATGATAAAGATGATTTGTGGATAGTGGTCACGCGCTTTAAATTTACCCGGGAACAAGCCCTGGAAACGGAATTAAAATATTAAGGAGACTGACGTGGATCAGTATGTTGTAATAGGCAATCCGATAGCACATAGCAAGTCCCCAATGATTCATCAGGAATTTGCCCGGGCCTGTGCGCAGTCGATGAATTACCAGCGTTTGCTGGCACCGCTGGATGGTTTTGCAGAAACGGTACGACAGTTTATTGCCTCCGGCGGACGCGGTGCCAATGTGACGGTGCCTTTTAAGCTGGATGCGTTTGCGCTGGCGACAGAATTAAGCCCGCGTGCACAGGCGGCAGGTGCGGTTAATACCTTGCGATTTTCTTCTGACGGAGTATATGGCGATAATACCGATGGCACAGGTCTGGTTACCGATATCGTCAGCAATGCCGGTGTGCCGTTGCAAAAAAAACGCATTTTATTATTGGGTGCAGGAGGCGCGGCGCGTGGTGTGTTGCTGCCTTTGCTTGAGTGTGGGCCGGATGAATTAATTATTGCTAATCGCAGCGCAGAAAAAGCACAGCAACTGGCGCTGCAATTTGCTCCTTATGGTAATACTGCTGCATGTGAATTTGATGGTATTGAAGGGCAGTTTGATGTTGTTATTAATGCGACGTCTGCCAGTTTGTCGGCGCAGGTTCCGGCTATTCCCGCTCATGTTTTTTCCGGCCAGTGTCTGGCTTATGACATGATGTACGGCGAGCAGCCTACTTCTTTTATGGCATTTGCCAGAGAACACGGCGCCGCAACCCGTGATGGTTGGGGCATGTTGGTGGAACAGGCCGCCGAGGCGTTTTTTTGCTGGCGTGGTGTGCGGCCCGATACGGCCAGTTTATTGGTAAGGAAGTAGTTGAATGCGGCGATTACTGGTACGTTTAATGTGGATTATTTTTTTCCTGTTCCTTTGCATACAGGGTTATTTTTTCATCCAGATCTGCTGGTGGGTAGATCATAATCCGGAATCTACTTCATTCATGCGCCATCAGTTGTCTATCTTGCGCGAAAAAAATCCGGATGTAAAATTACAGCAAAAATGGGTGCCTTACGAACGTATTTCAACACAGTTAAAGCGCGCCATTATTGCATCCGAAGATGCACACTTTTCAGATCATGAAGGTGTGGATTGGAAAGCGATGCAAATTGCGTATGAAAAAAATTCTAAAAAAGGCAGGGTCGTTTCTGGCGGATCAACGATTACCCAGCAACTGGCTAAAAATTTATTTTTATCCGGGCAGCGTAGCTATTTGCGTAAAGGGCAGGAATTTATCATCACCTTTATGCTGGAAGCCGTGATGGATAAAGAGCGTATTTTTGAAATTTATCTGAACGTGGTGGAGTGGGGTAATGGTGTGTATGGTGCTGAAGCAGCGTCGCGGCATTATTATGGAATTTCGGCGGCTGCTCTGGGGGCCAGTCAGGCAGCCAGGCTGGCGGTGATGCTGCCGAATCCACGTTTTTATGATCAAAACAGAGGGTCTTTATATTTGCAAAAAAGGACTAATCTGATCGTGCGCCGTATGGGAGCTTCAGAGTTGCCGTAAGCACTGATCTTTATCAGAAAGATGGTGGAGAAGGGCGCTTATACAGGCTATTTGATCATTTTGCACTAAATTTAGCGCCTTATCAGCTACCATACATAATAGTGGGAAATGTGTTGTAGTGTAATCATATTGTAATTTTTTGGTCACTTTGTTGAAATAAAGAAAATATAGCATGGCATATTTTCTTTCAACGGAGTTCCAGATGAATCAGTTTGACCTGAAGCCATGCGCCTTGAATGTCTTGCGTGCGCTATCTATGATGTGTCTTGCAGCACCTATCCTCGTTCATGCGCAACAAGCAACTGATTTAGGCGTTGTTGGTGCCTCGGGCACTGGCGTTGCTGCGATGAATACTGTTCCGGAAGCAGCGAAAATGGCTGTTTCTCAAGGTTCACTGGAAGCGCGTTCAGCAGAATCTGTTGTGAGTGAAAATTTTGTCAGTAATTTTATATCGCCGGTAGCGGATTTTAGTCAGGTATTTCAATTGACACCAGGTGCTTTTAGTTATAGCCCGAATGGCGTTGGACAGGGGAATGCCGGTACGACGATTCGTGGTTTGACCGACAGCCAATATCTGGTCACATTCGATGGTATCCCGTTTAATGATACCAATGGCGTCAGTCATCATTCTTATGTTTTTTTCCCTCCGATGGAAGTAGGCAGTGCTGTCGTTGACCGTAGTCCGGGTTCTGCCGCAACAATCGGGCAAGCCACGTTTGGCGGATCGCTTAACTTATTATCCCGCACACTGGAACCGGACGCACGTACCAGTGTTACCGGTTCATACGGTTCCTGGAATACCAAACTTTTTGAACTTGAACAGGAAACAGGGCAGTTTGGCCCGGACGGTGCATCGAACTTGCTGGTGAATGTTCAGCAGATGAAGTCGGATGGGTATCAGACCTATAATAATCAGGATCGTGAAGCGATATCGGCTAAGTACCAGTATATATTTTCTCCGAGTACGGTGTTTACCGCCTTTACTTCTTATATGGAAGTGAAAAATAATCAGCTGGATGCCGGTGCACCGACGCGTGCGCAAGTAGCACAGTATGGTGATAATTACTTAAATAGCAATAACCCTGCTTTATCTAATTATGTTGGCTATAATTTGTATGATGTAAAAACCAGTTTCAGCTATATTGGCCTTGTGTCCAATTTGGGTAATGGCTGGACGCTGGATGATAAGCTGTACAACTATAGTTATCATAATCAGGAAAATATCGGCGGCGCACCTATATCCGGTATGCCAGCCGGGACAAAAATTGCGACGATTGATACCGGTATCGATAAGCTTAATGCGTATCATACTACCGGTAATTTGTTGCGCATGGCTAAAGACTTCGATTCAGGAACTTTGCGTACCGGTTTGTGGCTGGAATATGCAAACAGTGATCGTCACCAGTATAACTCCAATGAACTGACAGGCTGGACTGATGAGCCTACACCGCGATTTAGTGAAAATTACCAGACAATTACGGCACAACCGTATGTTGAATATGAATTCAAAATTGGTAGTAATTTAAAAGTTACCCCGGGCGTGAAGCTGGCAGACTACTTGCAAAATTACACCCATATGGCTGATCTGAAAAAGGTAGGCGAACTGGGCGGTACATTGAATACGGTGACTGGTGTTACTACCGGAGGTCTGGGAACCGTGCAAAACAGCGCCCATTATTCGGATATCCTGCCATCACTGGATGCGCATTACACGCTGAGCCCAGCATGGTCGGTATATGCACAGGCAGCTCAGGGAGATTTGATCCCGCCAACTTCTGTATTTGACGTTTCATATGCAAAAGTAGCGACGCCGCCAAAAGCACAAAAATCAACCACCTATCAGACCGGCACGGTATTTAAGTCGGATCGTTATACGTTTGATGCCGATATTTACCATGTCAAACTGGATAACAGCTACTCGTGTATCACGAATCCCCTGGATGTAACAACGACGATTTGTGCGCCAAGTGGTACAGAAATTACTCAGGGTATTGAACTTGAAGGTACAGTAGTGGTAGGTAAAGGTGTGAGTATTTATGCCAATGGTACTTTGGGCAGCACTAAATACAGTACTGGTGCCTGGGTCGCAGGAGCACCGGCCGATACGGAAACACTGGGCTTGTTGTATGTTGACGGCGGATGGAATTCCGCATTATTTGCCAAACGTGTCGGCAAATTGTACAACGATGGTGCTGTAGCCGGTAACGATGCTTACACTATTGACCCTGTTGTGCTGACTAACTTATTCGTTAATTACACCTTCAAAAAACCAGGTACATTTGTTAAACAGGCGAAGGTTCAGCTTGCCGTTAATAACTTGTTTGATCGCCACAATATCGTCGGTATTTCCGGAACAGGATCCGATGCGAATCCATTGGCATCGGATCTGATTACTATGATGCCGGGACGCAGTGTAGCGTTGACGCTTAAAGTTGATTTCTAATTTTTTGCCCAGATGTTTTTAGTCTGATAGCACGTTAAGTGTATCAGCCTGACAGACATTTTAGTGAGTCCTGGCACTGGCCAGGCTCACTATCATGCTTATGTCACGATGATAGCGGTCATCATTTTCACCATTCTTCTTACTCATTATGAATATTTCCTATCTAGCTGATCTTGCCAATGAATCTGGCGGAATATTGTATGTCATGTTAGTGCTGCTGCTTATTGCACTGACCGTGATTATTGAACGTACCCGGCATCTGGCCTCGATGGAAAAAGGCGGTGCAAAATTAATTAATATGCTTAAAAAAGAAAGCAGTGAGATTTGCGTATCGGCCCTGCCAAAAAAATTATCGCATCTTCCGCATGCACGTTTGTTCAGCGTATTGCGCACTGATTTGACGAATGCCTCTTCTCGTCTTAGCCGTGAAAATCTGGATGGACATCTGGAAGAAGCCATCATGCATGAAGTGCCCGCTTTAGACCGTTCATTATGGATACTGGATACAGTCATTACTCTGGCGCCTTTGCTTGGGTTATTCGGCACTATTATTGGTATGTTTAACGCTTTTCATGTACTTGGTGATGCTCAGAATGGGGCTGCGCAAGTCACCGGCGGTATTGCCGAAGCTTTAGTTTCTACTGCGTCAGGATTGTTGATTGCCATGATAGGTCTGGTTTTTTTTAACGCATTACACACCCGTGTACGCATCGTTTTGCATCAGCTCGAAACATTGAAAATTATGCTGCTTAACCGGCAAGAAAATGTCGTGAATACGATAGAGTCTGCCCGCACTTCTGTTGAATTAATTCGTACTCCGGCGAGGTCATAATATGCGCTATCTGGAAACTAAAAAAGCCAGGATCGAAATCATTCCTATGATCGATATCATGTTATTTTTGTTGGTTTTTTTTGTGATGCTGACCTTACGTATGATTCCTGCTTCCGGTCATATTACCCGGTTGCCCGGAAGTTCTACCGCAGTGACTATACCGCCGCCAAAATTGCTGGTGGAAATTAGTGTTGATGGTTCTTTGATTGTTGAACGTAAGATTATTACTTTGCAGCAATTAACAGCCTTATTGCGTCAGCGTGATAGTAGTAAAACGGCAGTCACTATTGCCGGTAATGAGACGGCATCGTTACAACAAGTCATGTCGGTAATCGATGCCATTAAGCAGGGCGGTGCTACTGAAATCGGCCTTGCCTCCCGCACTTTGGCCGGGAAATAGGAAAAATAATGCTTTCCCATAATCAACATCAGTCTGTGCAGGCGTTTGGGCTGGCGATGTTCATTGAAGTGCTCATCGTCGCTGGCGCGGTGCTTCTTTTAGCCGGCAGTACACCACTTCATGCCGCTTATTCAGAGTCGGTTCCCATCACTTTGGCTCCCGATGAGTTACCAATAGAAAAACCTGCTGAGCCCAGGCCGCAACCCAAGCCGGTACAGAAGCCACTGCAATTAAAAATGGCTGTAAAAGCGGCTCCACCAAAGGCGCCTGCTCCGCCACAACAGGTTGCGACCGCAGCTCCGACAGAAACGGCGGCGTTGACAGAGGTGCCGACCGCATTTTCTGAACCTGCACAGGCCAGAGCAATGCCGCCGGCACCGCCGATAAGCAGTAAGCCGGACCTGAATGCGGAATATGCAGCTAAAGTACATCAGGCCGTACAAGCGGCTTATTATTATCCGCCTGCAGCTAAAGCAATGCGATTTTCAGGACGTGTCCGTATTGAATTTCAATTGCGGGATGGTCATGTCGGTGAATCACATGTATTGATTTCGTGCGGGGTAGGTATTTTTGACCGGGCTGCCCAGGAGGCCGTACAAGCCGCACGGTATCCGCAGCCGCCGGAGGAGTTGCGTGGCCGCGATTTACGCTATGAAATTTGGGTGGAACTGTCTACGCATTAGTATTGCATCAGTGTTACATTTGTGTGGTGTTGTCGCGATATGACTGATCAGGGTAGTGTTGCGAAGCAAAATGAATGTAGTTTTTTTATTTGTTACGACCGATAAGGAATGCCCGGATGTCTTTTCGTACTTACAGCACCAGCAGATTTTTTTCTTCCCTCACCTTTACGGCTATCGCTGCATTTGATTTATGCAATCCGATGCTGTCTTATGCAGAAGATGTTGCTTACCATATCAGCGATAAGCAACATCTGAGTGGTGATGTTAAATGGGATTATCTGATTGTAGATGCAGCAAACCGGCATCTGTTTATTACACATAGTAATCGGGTTGATGTTTTTGATCTGGATAAGAAGCAGATAGTGGGAGAAATTCCGCATACGGCCGGCGTACATGGCGTGGCATTAGCTGCCGGACTGGATCGTGGCTTTACCAGCAATGGTAAAGATAATTCGGTGACTATATTTGCGTTATCGTCGCTGAAAATTATCGGCAGTGTAAGGACTGAAAAAAAGCCCGATGGTATTGTTTATGATATTGCCAGCAAGCGTGTGTTTGTCGCTAATGGCGAATCTGCCAGCTTAACGCCAATTGATGCTGTAACGAATAAAGCGCTGTCTGCCATCCCGCTCGGAGGTAAGCCGGAATTCGTTGCTGTTGATGGTAACGGCCGTTTGTTTGTTAATCTGGAAGATAAAAATCAATTACTTGTTGTCGATACAGCAGGTCTGACGGTCACGCATCGTTATGATTTATCCGGCAGTTGTAATGAACCGGCAGGTCTTTCCATTGACCTGTTAAAACAGCGGTTATTCGTTGGTTGTCATAATCAGAAAATGCTTGTGCTTGATGCAAACAGCGGAGCAATACTCGATACACTGCCGATTGGTAAAGGCAGTGATGCGACGGCGTACGATGCAGTGACGAAACTGGCGTTTAGTTCAAATAGCGACGGAACGCTTAATGTGATTGGTGAAAAGGATGTTACGCACTACCAGAACCGGCAAACAGTTACTACCATGCCCGGTGCTAAAACTATGGCGATAGATCCTGACTCACATCAGATTTATTTGCTGGCTGCCGAAACCGCAGTTGCCACTGCTGTCGGTCGCTTGCAAGAGCCGGAGTTACATACACAACTAAAGCCTGACACGCTGACCTTAATTACGGTTTCACCTTAATGATCTTTACACAAAATTACTCCGTTGATAAACTTTTCTGGAGTAATTTTGCGTAATCCCTGCCTGCCTTTTTAATTAATTAAGATCGGGTATAAGGTTGCAATGATCGTCAGTGCCGCAGTGACATTGAATATCCTGAGTTTACGTTTGTTGTTTAATATTCTGCGTAATGACACACCGATTAATGCCCATGCCCCGACGGCTGGCAGGTTAATCAGGCCAAATACCGTGGCAACAAGCAATAAGCCAGAAGTCGGATGCGCATTGGGTACATAGACGGTGATGCCGGTGAGTGCCATGCTCCAGGCTTTAGGATTGACCCATTGGAATAACACTGCCTGAAAAAAAGTGAAGGGCTTTGAATACGGTGCCGGTGAATCTGCACTTTGTACTACGGCTCCCCCATTGATAGGCTCTGCGTTAGCTATCTTCCATGCCAGGTAGATTAAATAAATAATGCTGAATATTTTTAAAATCAGGTAGAAAGCCGGGATTAATTGAAAAATGCGTATCAGTCCCGCGCCCAATATTAAAATCATGGCGACGAATCCGATTGATACACCGAGTAAATGCGGAATTGTTCTCCCAAATCCAAAGTTGCTTCCTGATGCCATCAGCATCATATTGTTCGGCCCTGGCGTAATAGACATTACGAAGGAGAAGGCGGTAAGAGCGAGGAAAGTGTCGTATGTAAGCATAAAATATTGTACGAAAATCCGCACCGAATAGGCTTGCGTTATTGTTGATATTTCGCGTATATTTGCAACAAATGACTAAATTCGATTCCATAAACACCAAAATATTGCGTGAATTGCAGTATGACGGTCGTATCAGCAATAGTGACCTGGCCAACAAAGTTGCCTTGTCACCGTCGGCGTGCCTGCGTCGTGTACAGGAATTAGAAAAAAGCGGTGTCATTACAGGATACCGTGCCGTGCTTAGTCCTGCCGCATTGGGGGTCGGTTTTGTTGCGTACGTGACCGTGGGTTTGTCCCGGCATACTAAAAAAGAACTGGATGCGTTTGAGCTGGCGATTGCAAATGCGGCTGAAGTAACCGAGTGTCACAATATTACCGGTGCAGTTGAGTATTTACTGCGGGTTGAAGTAGAAAATTTACTTGCTTATAAACGTTTTCATTCGGAAGTACTGGGAAGCCTGCCGCAGGTTTCTACTCTGATGTCTTATATTGTGATGGAGTCACCCAAGGACTTGCGTTCGTAATTAAAGTACGTGAGCCGGGTTGACAAACCCGGCTCACAGAAATCTGGCTTACATTGCCGGGTTTTCAACCCGGTATCTACTCTATTGGCAACGCTGTCTTATCTATCACCCGGCGCAGGATAAAGCTGGAATGTGCACCGGATACGCCTTTGATGCTGGTAATCCGGTTGAGTAATAATTCCTGGTACGCATCCATATCACGTACTACGACTTTAATTTGATAGTCTGCCGACTGTCCTGTAATGAGCAGACATTCCATTACTTCCGGTATTTTAGCTATTTGTGCTTCAAAGTGCAGAAAGCGTTCCGGCGTATGTTGATCCATGGAGATGTTAAGTAAGGCCATTAAGGACAGACCCAGCGGTTTTGCTGCCACCAGCGCACGATAGCCGGTGATTAAACCCGATTCTTCCAATGCGCGTACCCGTCGCCAGCATGGCGATGCAGACATGCCAATGCGATCTGCCAGATCCTGATTACTGATACGGCCTTCTTCCTGCAGGATGCGCAGTAGTTGCTTATCGTAGTTATCTAATTCCATAAAATTACCTGAAAATCATAATATGAGAAATAATATTATCGTTATATTCTGATTTGAGCAATTATTTTCTAATAAAGTTAAAAAAATGCCTTGCAAACGCAAGCACCTTCCATGCTATTTCCGTTAAGATGATTGTTATTGAATTTCACATTATCTGTAATTAAGGAACCGCCACTATGATCTCGCAACCTTCTGTTAAATATCGCCCATTCCCACAGGTCAATCTGACTGATCGTCAGTGGCCTGACCGCACGATTACGGCTCCTCCTATGTGGATGAGCACAGATTTGCGTGATGGGAATCAAGCCTTGTTTGAACCGATGAATGCAGAACGCAAGCTGCGTATGTTCAAAACCTTATGCGGTATTGGCTTTAAAGAAATTGAAGTGGCTTTTCCTTCTGCCTCTCAAACCGATTTTGATTTTGTGCGTAGCCTGATTGAAGAAAATCATATTCCGGATGATGTCACGATTGTGGTATTGACCCAGGCGCGTGAGCACTTAATTCGCCGCACTATGGCATCGGTTGTCGGCGCCCGGCGTGCCGTTGTGCATATCTATAATGCGACATCAAAACCGTTCCGCGATATTGTGTTTAACATGACGAAAGCCGAAGTGATTGAGATGGCGGTGTCCGGGGTAAATCTGGTCAAAGAAATTGCTGCCGGTCATCCGGAAACAGAATGGGTGCTTGAGTATAGCCCTGAAACGTTTACCGGTACTGAACTTGATTTTGCTCTGGAGATTTGTAATGCGGTGACAGCGGCCTGGGGGGCAACGCCGGAGAATAAAGTTATTTTGAATCTGCCGACGACAGTGGAACTGGCGACACCGAATATTTATGCCGACCAGATTGAATGGATGCATCGTAACCTGGCCCGCCGCGATAGCGTGATTATCAGTTTACATCCGCATAATGACAGGGGCACTGCTGTAGCAGCGGCCGAGCTTGGCCTGATGGCGGGCGCTGATCGCGTAGAAGGCTGTTTGTTCGGTAATGGTGAACGCACCGGCAATGTGGATGTGGTGACACTCGCACTGAATTTGTATACCCAGGGCGTTGCACCCGGTTTGGATTTTTCGGATATTAATGCCATTGCACGTACGTCGGAGCATTGCACGCAATTGCCGATACATCCGCGTCATCCTTACGTCGGTGATCTGGTGTTTACGGCATTTTCCGGTTCACATCAGGATGCGATTAAAAAGGGCTTTGCGGTACAGAAGCCGGATACCCTTTGGAATGTGCCGTATCTGCCTGTCGACCCGGCTGACGTGGGACGCAGTTACGACTCTATCATCCGCATCAATAGCCAGTCTGGCAAAGGTGGCGTTGCTTATCTGTTAGAGACCGAATACGGCATTGTTATGCCGCGTCGTTTGCAGGTAGAGTTTTCCGGCGAAGTGCAAAAATACACGGATAGTCAGGGCGGTGAATTGACTGCGGCTAACATCTGGGAATTATTCTCTCGTACTTACCTCGATTCTGACCGCACAGTCCGGTATGTCGATCATCATTTGTTTGAGCATGGTAATGAACAGGGCATTCGTCTTGGTGTAGAAGTCAATGGTGTTTATCATTTGCTGACTGGTGAAGGTAATGGTCCGATTGATGCTGCGGTTCATGCTTTGAAAGGTATTGGTGCAGGCGGACGTATTCAGGTGCGTAGTTATGAAGAACGTTCAGTGAGTGCCAGTGATGATGCCGGTAATGCTAAAGCGTGTGCTTTTATGGAATTGATGCATGCCAGTGGCGGAGCAGAATGTTATGGCGTTGGTATGGATACGAATATTGTCACAGCCTCCATTAAAGCGCTGATTAGTGGTGTGAATCGTCTGGAGCTTGCGGGGGGCGTAGCCGACGCTAAGGCGGCATAATCCCAGAGTGATACGTAAAAACAACTGTAGCATGCGCTTTGGTGGCACGTGCTGCAGTTGTTTTATTGAGCGATTTTTGGATGGTTTCAACTACTATGTTGCGTGCTCAGCATGCGCTCACAGTAACGTGCGATCAGATCAATTTCCAGATTGACTTTACTGCCCGCGACTAAGTGTTTTAGGGTGGTAACTTGTATGGTGTGTGGAATCAGGTTGATTGAAAATATGCAATGGTCGGGGTGATCGGTCACTTTGTTGACAGTCAGTGATACGCCGTTTACTACAACAGATCCTTTGTAGGCCAGATATTTAGCCAGATTTTTTGGCGCTGCAATGACCAGTTCATACGATTCATTAACTGGTTCAAATGTCACTACTGTACCTAAGCCATCTACGTGACCGGATACCAGGTGACCACCAAGACGGTCTGCCAGTGTCAGCGCTTTTTCCAGATTGACCGGGCCTGGCTGATCCAGGCCTGTGGTCAGATTCAGACTTTCACGGGATACATCCACACAAAATTGCTGATCTTGTTTACTGATGACGGTCATGCAGGCACCATTAATGGCAATAGAGTCGCCCAGTGCCACATCTTCCATTGCCAACACCCCGGCATCTATGGTCAGGCGCAAACCCGGGAGCGCAGTATTGTCTGCCTTGCCTGAATCCGGCGTTGCAGACGCCGTTGACACAGAGTGCGTAGCAGGGGTGACAGGAGTAATAGTGCTGATGCGGCCAATAGCGGCAACGATTCCGGTAAACATAGTGGTATGCCTTATTTTAAATAGGGGTAAAACGAGCTAGTATGCGCAGATCGGAACCGACCAGCCCGGCTTCATGGAAGTGCAGGCGGGTTTGTTGCGATAAGTCGGTCAGTGCCGGTAAATTAAACAGGGTTTGTGCTTCACCTAATAAACAGGGCGCCAGGTAAAGGAGTAATTCATCGACACAGCCCGCCTGAATTAAAGCGCCGTTGAGTCGGGAACCTGCTTCTACATGGACTTCATTGTAGTCACGATGACCCAATTCTTCCATTAATACTCTTAAATCTACCTGTCCGTCCTGATTGCCTGAGTATAGTAATTCGGCACCGGCAGCACGTAACTGCGCCTGCCGTTCCAGTTGTTGTGGGTCCGCATCATTTATGGCATGGACTATTAGTGCACCGCCTTGCAGTGCTTTGGCACCAGGGGGGGTCTGAAGTTTGCTATCAACGATGATGCGTTGTGGCTGGCGCGTAACCGGAAACGCCCGTACATTGAGCTGCGGGTCATCTGCCAGTATGGTGCCTATGCCTGTTAATACGGCACAGGCACGGGCTCGCCAGTGATGTCCGTCGGCACGTGCATCGGGACCGGTAATCCATTGGCTTTGTCCGTTTAGTAATGCTGTTTTTCCATCCAGGCTGGCAGCAGCTTTCATGCGCACCCACGGTTTTCCTGTTTGCATGCGACTGAAAAAGCCGATATTTATTTCGTGTGCCTGTTCTTCGAGCAGCGGGCATATTACTTCAATACCTGCTGCGCGCAGTCTTTCCAGCCCATGTCCGGCCACCAAAGGGTTAGGGTCAGTGATGGCGACTACAACGCGCTTGATTCCGGCGTTAATCAGTGCATTGCTGCACGGCGGTGTACGTCCGAAATGATTGCATGGTTCCAGCGTTACATAGGCGGTAGCATCGCGCACATCGTGTCCGTTATTAGCCGCGTCGCGCAGTGCCTGTATCTCTGCATGTGCCTGCCCTGCCGGCTGGGTATGGCCGGCACCGATAATTTGCCGGTTTTTAACGATGACACAGCCAACTCGCGGATTAGGCATGGTGATGTTAAGGCCTTTTTTTGCCCAATCCAGCGCAAGTTGCATGGCTTGTTGATCAGATAGTATTTCCATGCCGCATTACTTTGCTAATGTAAAGGAACAGCGATTCTACCGTAAAGAGTTGCTTGACGGTAGTGCTAACTCATTCTGGCGCGCCCGAGAAAATCGATATGAATCCGGTGAACATAGTCGTTCAGGGTGAGTGAAATCGTCCCTGCCTGGACTTGTTGACTGCCGGCGTTGGTTTGTGTCCGCCCGCTGCCATTATAGGCAATATAATGTTTTGTTGTATCGGTAAAGCTTGTTGTAATAATAATGTCGCTGTGCAGTGCTTCATGGGTGTTAATCAGCGTATCTCCTTCATCTGGTCGCTGATTATTGTTGTTATCAATAAAAATTGCCCAACCTTTTTCCCAATACCGTCCATCGGACGGAGCCAGATCGACTCTGCAGTTTCGTTTAATCGCTTCAGAGCGGGTCAGGTTAATTGCGGCGTGCAGGGTATTGCTTGCCAGTGTTAATCTTGTTTTTTTTAAGAAATCAGAAAATTGAGGAATACCGGGCGCCAGCACTATCGTGATGATTGCCAGTGTGATGATTAACTCGAACAGGGTGTACCCGTATGACGGATAACGCTGGCTGCCAGGTATCAGGGAAGCTTGCGCAGGATTAACGTACTTATATGACATGGTGTTAGTTTCTGTTTTATGGTGATGATTACCAGCATTGCGCTTTGGTGCCGGTGCCGGAATGGGTTTTTTGATTATGACTATCGAGCATTAATTTATCGCAAACCGGATCGGAGAAATGGCTGTTGACCCGGCTGGTTCCCGGTGATGCAGTTAATAAAATACAGCTCCTGATGTTGCTCTGATTGCAGGCCGTTGCACTGATTTCATAAAAACTGCTCTGCGGATTTTCACCCGACCACCACACAAATACCTTGTTGTCCGGCGAGGGTGATGCTGCTGAAAATGGCATATAGCTGGCATTTCTGGTATAAAAACGCTCTTGCTGATACATGATTTTATACAAGGCCGTTTTTGCTTGTATACGTCTGATATGGAGTATCGATTGCTGATATGCCGGATAAGCCAGCGTACTGATAACAGCGATAAGAGTGAGGGTTAGCAGCAATTCAAACAAGCTATAGCCGCTCAGTCGGTTTTGGATTTTTTTCATGGCGGGTTTCGCTTTTTTTCTGAAAATTCTTTACGTAGCTCGTGCCAGTTTTGAATTTCTTTCCAGCTCAGGCGTCCGCTGACGGAAACGGTACTGCCGGTTTCACTTACTGCCGTGAGCTGATTTCCTGTATCCGGCAGGTGAATGGCGCTGGTATGGATAACGGTGTAAGTGTTTTTATTATGCCGGCGTCCGAAAGCATCTGTGGTACTGGTTTGCCGTCCGGTATTAATAAGCAATGGCGTGCCTGCCATGCTTATGTCTCCCTGTTTTATTGCCGGTCCGTCATGGCTGGCTGCCTTACCGGTAAGTACGTTCAGGCGGTATCTGGTGCTTCCGGTATTTTTTTTGATGCCGGTCGTTTGCTTGTTGATGGCTGGAAGGGCCGGTGTTGTATTAAAAAAAAGAATACCATGATGGATTACCGCAGCAGATAGCAGGCAGTTGTCAGGGAAATCGATAAACCAGCCGTTTTGCTCAGATCGGGACTGCTTATCGTTTATGTCATTGCTATTGTCATCGGGTATTGCACTACCGTGTACCGTATTAATAATTACGGGTGTAAGCGTGCGCTTTACTAGGGATTCGCGACTTTTGATGCCTGTGCTTTTGTCTGGTATATCGTGTATCGCGTAGAAACCGGATGACAGGGGAGACTTTGTTAGCCCTGATTTTTTTTGCTGTTGCCCGACTCCTGCCAGAATCAGGTAGCCACCTCCCGGAGCCAGAACAAGTTGTGTTGCGGTGGTGAAGCTTTGTGGTGTGCCACGCTGGTTTTTTACAGAAAAAATAGCAGTACTGCCGGCTTGTTGTAAGCCGGATGAAAAATCAATACGCCATAAAATACCGTATGAATCTCCTGTATAAGCATAATTTACTGTGCCGTCTGTAGCGAATGCCAGACCGGGTGCGTTTATGTTGGTAGTGCGGTTATCGGCATTTTGCGGCGTGGTTAATTTATAGTAGTTGGTATTCAGTATCCACGGGTCATGTGGTTTTTTATCCAGGGATAATAAAAATAGCGTATCGGCAGTTGTTACTATGACGAAGTACGTCGCTTGCTGGCTGGTATTGTTCCCGTGACCGGAGCTGTCAGGCGTCTTATTGCCGTTAATATGGAATGGTGCGATGACGGGAGCGCTGTGAACATAGCTCATGGCAGGATCATCCAGATCAGAAAATTCAAAGAGTACGCCGTCGCCATGCAAGAAGCCGGATGGTGTCGTGACATCCAATACAAATATTCCTCTGGCACCGTTCCCCATGCCGGATGCCAGAATGGTTTTCCATGTCCGGTTCACACGTGCTTCAGTAACGACTATATTTCCATCGACAAAAATTTGATTTTGAAAGTCCGGTGAGCTGAGCCTGGGGAGTTTTTCCAGTAGCGATCCGGGAATGTAAGCGAATAATTCCTGGCCATTGCCGGCATCAAATGCGTGCAGCATGCCATCATTAGCACCGACATAAATTACGCTGCTGCGCGCCATATATTGTTGATAAAAATTCTGGTAATCCGGTGTGTGTCTGTTGTTGTCTGGTCCGGCGGCATAAACCGGTGTGCTGTGAACAATGCTGCCTAATAGTGAATTACGTTGACGCAGCGGACCGGCGGGTCTTTCATTGCGCCGCTCGCCACGTAAATAGTTGATGCGTTGTTCAGCCTGGCCATCTGCTTTCCCGGTCACAGGGGATTTATCCAGCAATAATTTAATATTGGGCGGAAGTTGTTTATTGAAGAAAAATTCAATGGTGCTGTTTGTGTTTCTGTCATACGTTGCAATTGTGCGTAGCCGTGCCGGTGTGTTTTCAGTGAGTATGTCGCCTGCATCCCACAGCGCTGGTTTATTGCCGGCAAGCAGACCTTGAGGTGTTAATCCGATCTGCCATTTTTTCAGGCTGCCTGACATCATATTGTCAGTAATTCCGGATTGATAGAGAAACAGCGGTTCTGTTTTATCTGTTGAACTCAGTACGGAACGACTGGTGATGCGGTTGTCATCATATGGATTTGGGTTTAATTTTTCTGAAAAAACAGCAGGGCTAAGGAGTAAAAAACAGCAAGTAATGAAAAGAAATAAAAAATTCATGGGTGTTCATTTTCTTTACGATAAATCGATTGCAATACGACCTGCGAATTGGCATCGCTGCCAAAGCCAATGGCGGTAATGCGGTACAGGTAAGTTACTTCCGGTGGTTTGCCCGCTTGCGTATCCGGGATCAATTCAATCAGATAGCGGGGCAGTTTTGCAGGAAATGCACCGGTGCCGGCTGGCATGGTTTTTCCGGTAAATCGTCCGTAATGAACGGAGACGGATTGTGTGCTGTCGTCGGCAATATCGGCAGCAAGCCAGTGTGGTGTTATTCCGGAATGGTGTTCACTGGCGCTCGCATCACATAAGCCCTGATACCGGTTGGTGTCGCCGCGATGACAGTTTGCTGTAAACCCGGCATTTGAGCTGGCAGAAAAAATAGCACTGCGTGAAAGCATGCTGTCGGGGGAATTTGTGATATCGGCATGGGCGTCGGCCAGGGCTAATTCTGCTGCTTGCAGTGCGATTTTCCTGTCTCCGTCGTTGCGGGCTGATTTTATTTCCATTAGTGTCAGACTGTTCATGGTTATACTCAGGATCAGTAACATGAGTAGCATTAGCAGCGACACAATGAGTGTGGTGCCGCGTTGTTCCGGCGGTGTCCGGTAAGATAATAAAGGCGATTTAGTCATATCGGACAGAAGTATTCCTGCGTTGAATGATGGTGCTGAATGCATGCCTTAATTGCTGCCGTTGTACCGGATTTTGTGCTGTGTCAATTGTTGTTCCGGGGTCGGTGTCGCCGTGAGCCAGCCGGTATCCTGCACCAAACAGGTCAAACTGCTGAGCAGCCGGTGCGCTTGTAAGCGTATGGGTACTATGCAGTAATAAAGCGACTTTTATTGCAGTGACTTTTTTCCAGTATGTTTTTTGATTTAATTCTTTGGTACGCTCTGCTGCTGTGACTCCGTTTAGCAAAATTGTGGCATCTAGCGCATGAATAGCGCCGGCGCTTAAAAATGGGCTGATGCTTGTGAGCTTGCTGTCGCCCTGATTACCTTTGCCGGTATTGTGGTGATCATCATTCTCAAGACGGTATAACACCTGAAATGAATCGACTCCCTGTGCGATTGCCGTAGCGCTCCATGCATTTTTTCCACGATATTTGCAAAATAGCTCGGATTCACCGCCAGCACCTCTGGCAACATAATAAATACTCCAGCTTCGTTTTTCTTCGCTGTTTTTTGTGTTATCCGATTCGGTTAAGTCAGTTGTGGTGTCAGGTACTGTCACACCAAAACCGGCACAATTGAGTATGCTGTTATCCGGTGCAGTCACTCCGTTGCTTTGCTTTTTTCCTGAACCGGAAAAACGTACTGCCAGCACATCGCTGAAATTTTCTTTATTCTCAAGAAGAGAGGAAATTCCGGGAGATCCGGCTTTTAATGTTTTGTGGTCGAAACCGATAATATCGGCTGAAAGCGTGGCATCAGTCATGGCGGAGGTTCCGTCAATATCCTGATTGGTAAAGCCCGCCTGCCTGACTGAGCGCGCTATGTTGGTAAAGGTGGTGCGTGCTGAATCGTGCAGAATGGCGGTGTCGGCCTGGGTAAAAAAGTTGATTTTTCCTGCACTAATCAGGCCGGTAATGATAAGAATAATAAACAGACCGAGTGTTATTGAAATCAATAGTTCAACCAGAGAAAAACCAAATTGAGTACGGCCGGTGTGAGGCATAAAAGAAAGAGGCATGATCAGTACTTATGTTTATTGATGAGTCAGCATCCGGCAGAAAAATGAAAAAAACCGGGAGGGAATCAGTAAAATTTTGTTATCAGGAAGCGACCGTCAGAACGACATCGGGTGAAAAATTATTATCGTCATATGGCCCTGACCAGCCAATTTTTATAACGATGCCGGAGTGTGCCGCAGGTGTGCAATCCCAGCGTAATGGCGCGTTGGGGTGTGTATTGATATTGTCACGACAGATACGAACCCGTCCGTCGGGAAGTTCATGCCGGATGCGATTGAGCCAGGTATTAATGTCGGCAGAAGCTGATTCGGTAAGCGTGCAATAAGAGCTTATGTAGTGGCAACGTCCGATAGGTTTGTCTGTTGCTCCGGATGCAGATTGATAATTGATACGTAAAAAAATATTATCGTTATCTGTACTGTGCATTTGTTTGCTATTGCCTCGCATAATATCGGCCATTTCGGCTGCCAGTTGCTGTGCCGTATTGTGGTAATGCGATTCCCGTTGTGCGTGAAATGCATTTATTTGCATGTGCATGGTACCGGTGACACCAAGTGTGACGACAAAGAGCGCAATAAGTATTTCAAGTAAGGTAAAGCCCAAATGGGTTTTTTGGGTAAGCAGGGGAAATAAGCAGGTAGCAGACATAATTGACAGACATTCGTTATTGATTCATTCATTAACATTGAGACAGACAGAAGCCAGCTGATTCGCCCGTATTGATATGGTAGAAATAGCACACGGTTCTTGTATTTCGGTTTGCTTGTATTTAACGATTTCTGTGATTGAACAAATGGAAGAATCCGATTTTTCACGACAATGACAGCAAGCCGGATAAGTGGAGACGGAAAGAGTAATTAAAGTTC
>CAIWPG010000335.1 GCA_903914535.1 uncultured Oxalobacteraceae bacterium | reverse complement strand
CAGGCCGACGCCGCTGATTTGCGCGATTTTCTGAGCTAAACGGGTATCGGCAAAGGATTGAATTTGCGGTAATGGCAGTATTTTTGAGGTCAGTGCCAGTGTAATGATCGGTGTATCTGCCGGATTAACTTTGTTATAAACCGGCGGCGCAGGCAGGTCGGTGGGTAATAAGTTGCCGCTGGCATTAATGGCAGCTTGTACTTCTTGTTCTGCAACATCCAGACTCAGACTCAGGCTAAATTGCAGCGTAATGACCGAAGCACCGCCCGAACTGCCGGACGACATTTGATTCAGTCCCGGCATTTGCCCAAACTGACGTTCCAGTGGTGCAGTAATGGAAGAGGTAACGACTTCCGGGCTGGCGCCCGGATAAAGTGTGACGACCTGAATAGTCGGATAATCGACTTCAGGTAAGGCAGACAGTGGTAACAGGCGATAAGACATCAGACCGACCAGTAACAAGGCTACCATGAGTAGCGCGGTAGCCACTGGCCTGACAATAAAAGGGCGGGATAAATTCATGGTCAGTTGCCGTTATCCGTGACCGGTGCTTTAGCTGAAACAGTTGCTTCTGATGCATCCGTACGGTGTTTTCCCTGCCATTTTCCGGTTTTACCATTGCCGCTACTGCTGCCACCACCGCTGTTGGTGTTGCCGGATGTATCGACTTTACTGCCATCACGTAATTTATCGGTACCATCAATGACCACTATTTCACCACTGGCCAGCCCGCTCAGTATTTCGGTGGTGTCGCCTTCGGTAATGCCAATAGTGACCGGACGCACGCTGACAGTCTGGTCTTTTTCTACGACGTAAACGTAGTTGCCCTGATTGCCGCGCTGTGGTGCTGAACTTGAGACAGTGATGATATTGTGCTTGGTTTTAAGTAGCAGTCTGGCGTTAACGAATTGATTTGGAAACAGGCTGAAATCTGCATTTGCAAATTCGGCTTTGAGTTTAACCGTACCAGTAGTAGGGTCAATCTGATTATCTATCGTCAATAATGAGCCACTGGTGAGGCGTGTTTTGAACGCGCGGTCATAGGCATCGACCGGAATTTTACTGGCGATTTTTAATTGAGCCATGACATCGGGGATGACATCTTCGGGCAAGCTGAAAACGACGGATATCGGCTGTAGCTGAGTGATGATGACGATACCTGTTGTATCAGTAGCATGTACCACATTGCCGGGGTCAACCTGACGTAAACCGACGCGCCCGGAAGCCGGTGCTGTGACGCGGGAATAGAGTAATTGCAGTTTTGCATTGTCAAGTTGACCCTGATCAATAGCTACGCTGCCTTCGTATTGCCGGACCAGCGCTTCCTGGGTATCCAATTGCTGTTTTGCGATGGAATCTTGTTGAAACAGGGTGCGATAACGTTCCAGATCCAGTTGCGCATTCTTTAATAATGCTTTGTCGTGCATTAATTGACCATTGGCTTGTGCCAGCAGGACTTCAAACGGACGCGGGTCAATTTCCGCCAGTACGTCGCCGCGTCTGACCAGTTGCCCTTCTTTGAATAATACCTTGAATAATTCGCCGTCAACCCGTGATTTAACTGTTACCGTGCTTAGCGGCGTTACTGTACCTAACCCGTTTAAATACACATTAATATCACCGGTTTTTGCGATAGCAGTGACGACCGGGGTCGGGCGCTGATTTTTACCATCGCCGCGTTTGTATTTGCCGGGAGCTGTTGCATCGGATGTGCCGGCGGTTTCCGGGGTTTTAGTTGATTTTTTGTAGTATGCAGCGCTTGCACCCCCGATGAGAATCACTACCGCTAACCAGATCCAGGTACGCCTGGATTTTGATGCTGTTGTCGATGTGGCAGTCATGTTGGAGGGCGAAGTAGGTGTCATGGGCTTTTAAAGAACGAATAGTCGCTCTGGAAGTGGATAGAATCTGAGATTCTCAAAAAATGAGTGGTCGCACGCAATTACAGGTGTTGAAGGCGAATTAACTAAATGGTGCAAAACTTTTCGCTATTAGACACCGAACTTTATGAGGCTGGCAAATACATCTTTGTATAATGTATGTTACATACTGTTGAATTTGAGACTACTTCTTCCGGCAGCTGAAAAAATCCGGTGAATGGCCACAGACAGGCGAATAAGCTTATTTGTTTTCTGTTATTCCGATCAGAAAATGCCAATTCCCCGCTAAATAACACATCCATACTTTGATGACCGAAAATCGATAAGAGTGGCTGTTCATGATGATAAATTGCTTGTTACTAATGCCAGACAATTCTAACATATATCTTTTATACAATGACAATCATCTAAGCTCTTAAAAAAGATGAAATAAATACTGTGTTTTTTAGTTGTGCTTCGTGTGATCTGTCATTAGTTTCAATGGTGTACGGCAAGTTGTGTGCGATACTGGTTCTACGTGATGTGTAAGCGAGGTGATTGGTGAAAAAAAATCTTTTAGATAAATTGTTATCCCGCTTTGAAAATACCGTACAAGTTGCAAAAAAATTTATTAATGAAAAAACCTTTCCGTTACAGGGGCAGACGCCGCGGACTGAAGGTGACGCTGGTGTCAGGTCAGACCACGGCGGTGACGGGGTTTCTTCATCCCCTGAGACCTCTTTGCTGCATCGTTTGTTCATTAATGGAACTCATCCGGATAAGCCGGATAAATCCGGAATGGCTGATAGCGGGGCACTCTTTTTAAGTGATTCCTTCACTAACGCTGCCGGCACCTTGCATTATCGCTTATTTGTTCCGTCTGCTTATCACGGACAAGCTTTGCCTTTGATTGTTATGCTGCACGGATGTAAGCAGGATGCTGACGCTTTTGCAACCGGAACCCGTATGAATTTGCATGCTGAACGGTTTGGGTATTTTGTGTTATATCCGTCTCAGGCACGTTTTGCTAACTCCGGAAAGTGCTGGAACTGGTATAAAACCATTAATCAGTCACGTGACTCCGGCGAGCCGTCGTTAATTGCCGGTATTACCCGGCAAGTCATGAAATCGGTCGTAGTTGCTCCCGGCAAGGTTTATATTGCTGGCTTGTCATCCGGTGCATCTATGGCTTATATTGTTGGCACGGCGTATCCGGAGATTTTTTCCGCCATTGGCGTTCATTCCGGATTGTTGTTTCGTGGCGTGCGCAGCTTATTTTCTGCTATAGCCGCAATGAAGCAAGGCTCTGCTGTAGGGGCATGGCCGGAAGCACATGGGGTTAATTCACTGGCAACTGTTCCGCTGATTGTTTTTCATGGTGACAAAGATAATGTCGTCGATTCGAAAAATGCTTCCGAACTGGTTAAGTATCACCAGATCGGGCATCAGTTACATGAAGTAAAGCAAGAAAAATCGGCGGAGGGGCACGATTACACCCGTACTTTGTTTAAAGAGGGTAATGGCCGGATTTTTGTTGAGCAGTGGATGATTCATGGTGCCGGGCATGCCTGGTCAGGCGGAAATCCCGAAGGAAGTTATACAGACCCCGTCGGTCCTAATGCGACAGAAGAAATGCTGCGTTTTTTTATCAGCAGAACGGGGTAATTTTTTGTATTTTTTTCTTGATTAGCTTATGTAAAATTGCCTCCGGCGGTGTTATTTTGCAATTTTGCGTAAGTCCAATTAATGTTGACTACTGGCTACTGGAAATAATAACCAGTGGCTTTTTTTTTGAAGGTATTCATGTTTTTACTAAAAGATTTTTCAGTTTCAGCATTGGTTGCCGGATTTGTGACCGTGCTGGTTGGTTTTACCAGTTCGGCAGTGCTGGTGTTTCAGGGCGCACAGGCGCTTGGTGCCAGTCCGGCTGAAATTGCTTCCTGGATGTGGGCGTTAGGATGGGGAGTCGGGCTGACCTGTATCGGTTTGTCCCTGCGGTACCGTATGCCTATTGTTACAGCATGGTGTACTCCCGGTGCTGCGATGCTGATTACCGGTGCTGCCGGTGTCCCGCTCAATCAGGCGATAGCGGCATTTCTGGTCTCGGCGGCGTTGATGGTTGTAGCCGGATTTTCCGGTATCTTTGAGCGCGCGATCAGACGTATTCCGGCTGCACTTGGCTCCGGTATGCTGGCTGGTGTGTTATTACGTTTTGGCCTGGATGTGTTTGTCGCTATGAAGACGCAATTCGGACTGGTTTTGGCTATGTTTGTCTGTTATTTGTTAATGCGTCGTCTGTTGCCGCGTTACGCGGTCATTGTGACTTTCTCTCTTGGTATTGTCATTTCTGCGTTTCTTGGTTTATTAAAAATACAGGGCGTGTCTCTGGCGCTGGCGCATCCTGTCTGGGTTACGCCGCAATTGACGCTTTCTGCATTGATCGGTATTGCCATTCCTTTGTTTGTTGTGACCATGACGTCGCAAAATGTACCCGGTTATGCAGTATTGCGCGCTTCCGGTTATACGGCACCTATTTCGCCGATAGTCGGCTGGCTGGGCGTAGTTAATGTACTGTTTGCTCCATTTGGTGCATTTGCCCTGAACCTGGCGGCTATTACTGCCGCTATTTGCAGCGGTCGTGAAGCGCATGAAGATAAATCGAAACGGTATATGGCTGCGGTGTTTTCTGGTGTTTTTTACTGCCTGATCGGTATTTTTGGTGCGACAGTGACTGCTGTTTTTTCTGCTTTTCCCAAAGAATTGGTGCTGGTGATTGCCGGTCTGGCACTGTTGGGTACGATAGGCAATGGTTTGGCTGTTGCGCTTGAAAATGAATCGGATCGTGAATCTGCCCTGATTACTTTTTTGGTTTCGGCATCCGGTATCAGCCTGTTTGGCGTCGGTTCTGCATTTTGGGGACTGGTGGCAGGTGTGTTCGCCCTGTTTGTATTGCGTCACCGGCGCTGACCGGGCTGCACCTGAATTACGTAACTGAGTTATTCTCCTGAATTATGTCTCTGACCCGTACCACTATATAGCCCATTTAAAGGAAAAATAATGCGAATTCTTCACACCATGATACGCGTCGGTAATTTACAGCGTTCCATTGATTTTTACACCAATGTACTTGGCATGAAATTGTTACGTACAACAGAGAATCCGGAATATCGCTATACCTTGGCGTTCGTTGGTTATGGTTCTAATCCTGATCATGCAGAGCTGGAGCTTACCTATAACTATGGTGTTGATCATTATGAGTTGGGCACAGCTTATGGTCACATTGCCATTGAGGTTGCTGATGCGTTTGCTGCATGTGCAGCAGCAAGGGCTGCCGGTGGTAATGTAACGCGGGAGGCGGGGCCTGTTAAAGGCGGGACTACGGTAATTGCTTTTGTTACCGATCCGGATGGTTATAAAATTGAATTGATTCAGCGTGGTTCCGGGCTATAACTTACTCAGTTTCCTGTCCTTTGTTATATACGTCGTAGTACAGATTCACCAGTCTATCTTGCCACGTAAATTTTTTATCTGACCTCGTTGTGCCTTACCATCAAGCCGGCGGGTTTTAGCACCTTTGCCCGGTTTGGTCGGGTAGCGGGTTTTAGGTGTATGACTGGCTTTGTTGACTATGTCATGAAGTCGTTCAATGGCATCCTGTTTGTTGCGTTCCTGGGTGCGGTGTGACTGGGCTTTTAAAATAATGACACCCTCTCTGGTGATGCGCTGATCTTCCGTTTCATACAATCGTTGTTTGAGTTCAAGAGGTAAGCTTGATGCCTGAATATCGAAGCGTAAATGTACTGCGGAGGATACTTTATTGACGTTTTGTCCTCCGGCTCCCCGGGCGCGTATGGCGGTAAGTTCGATTTCTGCTAAGGGGATAGTGATTTCCGTCTGATTCATGGCAAATAAGTGCGTGGTGTAGTCAATTTGTGATTGTCACGGATAATGGGTAGTTTGGGGGGATTAAACATTTACTGGCTTATTATTGAGCCTGCTCTTGCCGTTTATGTGGATTTTCTGCGACTAAAGCGATGTTTGTTTCAGTTTGCTACAAATCTGAGCGGTGATTTACTAGCAAGAATATTACTCTTATATATAAAATGACCTGCCATGAGTTTAACTACATCGTTTAGCTCATCTATTTTTCTATTCTTTACCCCCCTATTATGCCTTCAATTTTTTCCATTACTGGTTTTTCTTTGCTCGGATTGTGCTCGACGCAGGTATTGGCGGCAGATGCCTCTACGCCAGCGGCTCCGGCCCCTGCTACGGTAAGCACCCCTGCTGTTCAAACCGTGGTGATTACCGGTGGTGAGCAAACTGATCTGGATGAACGCCGCTTATCCACGGCTTCTAAACTGGTTTTTGGCCGGGAAGAACTGGATCGTGATGGAGATAGTTCTATCGGTGAAATCCTGAAGCGTTTGCCCGGCGTAACCGTAGGCGGAAAAACTGGTCGCGGCGGTGATATTCGTATGCGAGGCCTTGGTAGCGGCTATACGCAAATTCTGGTGAATGGTGAGCGTATGCCGCGTGGGTTTTCGCTCGATACATTGTCACCGGATCAGGTTGAGCGGATTGAGATTATTCGTGCCCCGGTGGCCGAATTCAGTACTCAGGCTATTGCTGGAACAATTAATATTGTATTGCGTGAAGATTATAAGCAAAAAGAGTCGCAGCTGCGTATCTCCGACAGCGTCGAGCAAGGGCGTCATGCGCCTAATTTTTCGCTGACTACTCCTATGCAGTTCGGTAATTTATCTACGACGTTTTCCGGTTCGGTTTTTCAGAACAGACGCGCTGATGAGACGTTTACCGATAATCTGACTAATGGTGTGCAATCCCAGTATATTGCCGATCAGGATATGACTACTACGACAGGGATACACCTGACCCCGCGTCTGGTGTATAAATTTGACGGGGGCGATACGCTGGTGTTTCAGCCGTTTGTCATGTATTCAAAAAGTAGTACCAATGGTACGAGTGTACTGGATGAAGTCGATGGCTTGCTTGCTCCGTACCAGAACGCGACATGGGTGACAAATAATGATACGTTTGTAGCCCGAACATTTGGTAATTACACGCACAAGCTGGATAAGGGCGGCAAATTCGAGTTCAAATTTGGCATAGGCCAGTCGCAAAACAATAGTCTGACAACGCGGGACCAGACTGGTGTGGCAACAGGAGATCATATGCTGCTGACTACCACGAATATTAAAGATAGCAACGGAAGCCTGGGTGGAAAATACACACAAGTCATTGGCGGGGGACATAGTATTGCTACTGGTGTGAGCAGTGAATGGACCCGTCGTGATGAAGTCGAAGTGGCGACAGATAACGGGCAGGGGCAATTTGGTGATTCCGGCGATAACCTGAATGCCAGCACCCGGTTGATGGCGGTATTTGTACAGGACGAATGGGATATTACCTCGCAGTGGTCAGCCAATGTCGGGGTACGCTGGGAAGGCATAGCGACGACCAGTACGATACTTAGCGGGCCAGTCA
Organism: uncultured Oxalobacteraceae bacterium; assembly: GCA_903914535.1. Lineage (GTDB taxonomy): Bacteria > Pseudomonadota > Gammaproteobacteria > Burkholderiales > Burkholderiaceae_D > Solimicrobium. Next base: position 1,704 of record CAIWPG010000335.1, on the reverse strand, counting down.
GCAATAACAGCAGTGTCACCAGTCCGGTGGCACATCTTGTCTGGCGTATTCCCGGTGCAGGCAAAGATCAGATCCGCATGAGCTATACCAATAGCTATCGTCCGCCAACCTTAAATGATCTGATCGCTTTGCCCGCGCTGTCGCATGACAATAGCCCGATTAGCCCTGACCGGATTGGTAATCCTTATTTAAAACCGGAATTGGCGCATGGTTTCGATTTGTCGTTTGAGCATTATTTATCGCACAGTGGCATAGTCAGTGCTAATATTTTCTCGCGTGATATACAAAATTTGATGCGTCGTGAAACCACGCTGGCGGATGGTCGCTGGGTTTCTGCACCGGTTAACCTGGGTGGTGCTACTACTCATGGCATTGAGTTGGAAGCGAAATTTGATCTTAAGGAATTTTTTCCGTCATCACCGGCCATTTCATTGCGCAGCAATTACAGTCGTTTTTGGTCTCAGGTACAAGATATTCAGGGCCCGGACAACCGTCTTGATCAACAGCCGGCACAAACAGCCAATCTGGGTATGGATTATAAAATGGCGGCCTTGCCTCTGACGGCAGGCGGGAGTATTAACTGGACACCGGCTTATACTGTACAAACCACGACGACCCAGGCCAATAGCATTGGTTTAAAGCGGCAGTTCGATATGTATGCGTTGTGGAAGTTCACACGGACGTCGCAATTACGCTTGTCAGTCAATAATTTAGTCAATAATGACTATTTCACCAGTACTTCGTCTACACTGGGGTATCCTGAAATTTCCGACGTTACCGCGCCTACTTACACCACCTGGACTTTGAAGTGGGAGCTAAAATACTAGTTCTGACAGAGCCGAACCGCCTTTGATTGTCTGGATGGCTCTGAATCAGGTGCTTATTGGTGCCAGGTTCACGGATTTCTGGATTATCGGGCGTTAAGTTAAGGCCGGGCATGCTTAGCGTACAGACTACACTACTCATCTTGATTGGCTGATGTATGGATCGCTTTGATTTTAGTTACTCGCCTTACGAAATGCTCACCACCGCTGAGCGCGCCACGATGCAGGCCTCGGTGGATATTATGTTTTTTGATGATGAAGCCGTCATTATTGAGGCCGGTCAGCCGATTCACTTTTTATATGTCGTGATAAAAGGCCTGGTGCGTGAAGTTGGCCTTGATAATGAAGTTGGCGCCTTGTATCACGCCCGTGATACTTTTGAAGCGCGTGCCCTGGTTGAGGGACATAGTCCGAATCGCTTCATCGTACAAGAACAGGCCCTGGTGTATGCGATTCCCAAAGCGACGATCACCCTGCTGATGGAATCCAACCCACGCTTCGGTGCTTATTTTTACGCCAGTGTGGCTGATAAATTATCCAATATGGCACGTAAGCAGGGCGCACATGAATTTGAAAGCTTGTTTACGGCGAAAGTACGCGATGCTTACCGTCATAATGCGACCTGGCTGGAGGGCAGTGATTCCATCCTGACTGCTGCCAGGATTATGAAAAAAAATAAAACTAAAACGGTATTGGTACGACACGACGAGCGTGTCGGTTTGTTTACCGCCACAGGCTTTCTTGATGTGCTTATCGCCGGAGAACCTGCCGATGCACCTATTCATCGCTGGTCTACCTTTAATTTGATTTCTGTTGATATTGAAGATTACGTATTTAATGCATTGCTGCGTATGACGCAATTTAAAATTCAGCGCGTGGT
>CAIWPG010000334.1 GCA_903914535.1 uncultured Oxalobacteraceae bacterium | reverse complement strand
CCAGCGGGATTTGCTGCACAATAGCAGCGCTTTGCTGCTCATATAATGCTTTAGTCATATCCGTATCAATAAAACCAGGGGCAATGCAATTGACCGTAATATTACGACTGCCAATTTCACGCGCCAGCGCGCGGCTCATCCCGGCGACACCGGCCTTGGCCGCTGCGTAGTTCATCTGCCCCGGATTACCGGCAGAACCCACCACCGACGTGATATTAATAATACGGCCATACCTGGCTTTCATCATACCACGCAACACCAGGCGACACAGACGACCCACCGCAGTTAAATTAGTACTAATAACCGAATCCCATTCCTCATCTTTCATACGCATAGCCAGCTGATCCTGCGTAATACCGGCATTGTTGACCAAAATCGACAAGCCGCCGGATTCACGCTGAATTACATCAATCAGCGCCGCACATCCTGCAGCATCATTCACATTCAGCACAACACCACGTCCGGCACCGGCCTGAGCCAGATAATCAGAAATACCGGTCGCACCGGCTTCGGAAGTCGCCGTACCAATCACGGTTGCTCCCTGTTGTGCCAGCGCGGTAGCAATAGCACGCCCGATACCGCGCGAAGCGCCGGTTACCAGAGCAACTTGTCCTGTCAGATTAAACATTGCATTCATTGATTATTCAACTCCAAAATTTTTTGTAGTGATGCTGCATCATATAAAGCTTCCCCGGTCAGTGCCGGGTTAATCCGCTTAACCAGGCCGGATAATACCTTGCCGGGACCGCATTCGACAATGTGTGTTATTTCCTGCTCTGCCATTTTTTGAATGGTTTCAACCCATCGCACCGGATTAGCTGCCTGACGCACCAGCGCATCCTTAATCGCCGGCACATCCGACTCAATGGCAACATCCACGTTATTAATCAAGCTGATCAATGGCGTTGAAAATGGAACCTGAACTAAATAATCACGCAATCTGTCCGATGCCGGCTTTAACAGAGAAGAATGGAATGGCGCAGAAACAGGCAAAATCAGGGCACGCTTGGCACCACGGGCTTTTGCTGCATTGCAGGCACGCTCAACCGCCCCCTTGTGTCCGGCAATAACCACCTGAGCCGGTGCATTAAAGTTCACCGCCTCAACAATCTCACCCTCTGCAGACTCCAGACAGGCAAGACGCACATCTTCATCGGACAGGCCCAGAATCGCCGCCATAGCACCTAGCCCGACAGGCACAGCCTCCTGCATAGCCGTGGCACGAAACCGTACCAGCGGCAAGGCATCTTTAAACGCCACAACGCCGGAAGCAACCAGCGCCGAGTATTCACCCAGGCTATGCCCGGCAACCAGCGAGGGCACAGCGCCGCCAGCCGCAATCCAGGCGCGGTAACACGCCACTGCTGCCGTCAGCATAACCGGTTGCGTATTCACCGTCAGATCCAATTCTTCTTTTGGCCCTCCGGAAATCAGTTTAGCCAGATCAAGATGCAGCACATCTGAAGCTTCAGCCAGCGTTTCCTGCACAACAGGATGATCAGCAAAGCCATTCAGCATACCGATAGCTTGCTCGCCGTGCTGTT
>CAIWPG010000333.1 GCA_903914535.1 uncultured Oxalobacteraceae bacterium | reverse complement strand
AGAAGAGTCACTGGCGGAGGTACAGAGCCAGCCTTGAGTTCACTGCCGAACAGGCAGCTCAGAAGCTGATAATGTCCCGCTGTGGCAGGAATTGCCGGTTCACTGCCGCACAGGCAGCTCAGAAGGCTTCCAGTTGGACTTCTTCAGATGGGTTTTCGTTCACTGCCGCACAGGCAGCTCAGAAGAAAAAAACAACGGCGGGCACGATTTAGACGCAGTTCACTGCCGCACAGGCAGCTCAGAAGCCGAAGAAATCACCGTGGCATCACTCACGGCGTGTTCACTGCCGCACAGGCAGCTCAGAAGTGAGCGCCTTCAATCAGTCCGCCTGCGGTATGGTTCACTGCCGCACAGGCAGCTCAGAAGGGACGATATCTGGTCTGAGCATCCTTCGGTGCGTTCACTGCCGCACAGGCAGCTCAGAAGAAACAGCCCGACATTTAACGCAGCGTGTGATTGTTCACTGTCGCACAGGCAGCTCAGAAGCGCAATATCAGCCGTGCTTTTGTGGGGTAATCCCCCCTTTTTTTAACCCAGCCTACGCAATGCTGGCGTATGTACTTGATGAACGGGTGACGCAATTTTACGGACAGGACGAATTTGGGGCGTCGCCTGTAGATCCAATGACCTTGATGGTGTGCTTGAGTCATTTTGCAAAGACCGGGAAAAACTATACACGTTAGTTATTTTAAACATACTCACTAACGCGACCAGATGGTTAGCCTGGTCCCGTAAAGAATCCGTTGCGTTGCTGGCCTCTTCAACAAGAGCTGCGTTTTGTTGGGTGACGCCATCCATTTCCAGCATTTCTTGATTAACGCGCTCAATACTGTGCGATTGTTCCTGACTGGCGGAAGTAATTTCACCCATGATGTTATTGACTTGGGCAACGCCTTCCATTAGCTTGGTCATTGTTGCCCCTGCTTTGTCGACCATCTCACGGCCAACGGCTACTTGTTCCACTGAGTTATTGATTAGTTCTTTAATTTCTTTAGCCGCTAATCCTGATTTTTGCGCAAGATTACGGACTTCCGTTGCTACTACGGCGAACCCTCTGCCTTGCTCTCCTGCTCGTGCGGCTTCTACCGCCGCATTTAAAGCAAGGATATTAGTTTGAAAAGCGATTCCGTTGATTACTTCAATAATTTCAGCAATTTTAGTGGACGAGACATGGATTGCTCCCATGGTGTCGACGACTTGTTTAACGACCAAGCCACCCTGAAAAGCAATTTCAGCGGCTGATTTAACATTCTGGTTTGCTTTCTCCGCATTGTCGGCATTTTGTTTGACGGTACCGGTCAGATGACTCATTGAATTGGCCGTATATTGCAGGGTCGATGCCTGTAATTCAGTTCGTGATGCAAGGTCCTGATTGCCCACGGCAATTTGCGTGGAGGCAGTCGCTATTGTTTCGGTGGCACTACGGACATTGCCAACCATTTTGTTTAAGTTGTCGCACATTTTTTTGAGTGCGTACAGCAAGCTCGATTTATCTGCATGATGCGTATCAATATCAAGGGACAGATCCCCGCCAGCCATCTGATTGACAATGTCCGCAGCATAATTGGGCTCTCCGCCTAATTGTCTGGTAAGGCTGCGGGCGATCAGGATAGTAAACGTGACTCCACACACGAGAGCAGTCAGGCTGATGATCATGAGGATAATTCGATTCAGAGAGTTAGCCGCATTTTGTTCTGCCACTTCGGCATTCATACTGGAGCGCTGTTTTTCGAGTAATTCCTGCAATAAATCCTGATAGGCTTTTGCTGATGTCATGAATTCGTGGTCGAAAATCCGATTGGCTTCTGCCGTGTTTCCTGCGTTTTTTTCTTTTACTATCGCATTGCGTGCCGTTGTATAGGCCTTGCGTTGTTCTCCGATCGCATTAAACAGGGATTTTTCGGCATCGCTTGTCAATAGTTGTTCGACGGCCTTTTGTGCTTCGCTCGCCCCTTTGCTGGTGACTTCGATATCCGATGCGAAAAAGGGACCCAATTGAGGATCTGTGCTTTTGGCGATTGCTTCCGTGCGCCGCACAGCGGCAAAAACGTAGCGATACCAGTCAGCGATATAGCGCTCTTTGGCAAGCGGTTTATCCATCATGGAGTTTGTTCTGTCGGATGTAGTGTGCTGTTGCCACATGGCTGTGCCTGTGGCTAAAAATGACAGGGCAAGAATCAATGCAAAACTGACTCCTAAGCGAGTCGCAATCTTAAATTCTGTTAATTTCATTTTTTCTTAAGGGTTCGTGAGTTTAAATTGGGGGTGGAATAGCTGCGATTATTTTTTGTAATTATCGTTTCCGCATTATTTTCAGGCTGTTTTTGCCCAATATGGGGGCAGTCCGGCAGGTAATTCTGAGGATTTGTTGCTTGAGTATTTCACAAAATACAAATTAGTTGTTATTCCAGCTCAACAATTTCATTGGTTTATGATAAATAAGTATTTTTTCCTTTGCAAGATTTATTGCGATCAAAACATTAGTATCAAGGCGTACAAGGGCGGCCATAGCGGCAGAGTGCATTTGATACATCGCGACAGATTGTTTTAACACGATAAAGATTATAGTAAAAGCATTGATTTAATACAAATCTTTGTTATTGCTTACAAGTCACAGTGAAGTTTTAACTTAAAGAGTATGGCGATTTTTACCGGTACTTCATTCAAGCTGAATTTTCGCGCAATATTTTACATTGCCGAAAATATTGTAGATACTGGGTTGATAAACCCAGCAAATTCAAGTCAAACTAAAATTCAACCAGAAAAGCCGGGTTTTCTACCTGGCCTACGTTCTGCTTTAACGTGTCAACTGAGCATAAAGCAACGGCAGTCTGGCAGGTAATTCTGAGGGTTTTCTGATGATAATAAAATTATCTTTGCCAAAAATATGCGGCAGGTAGTCGTGGGCTTCCTGGTCTATGGTGATGCAGAAGGGGCGTAGCCCTTGTTGTCTGGCGGTGATGAGTGCTTTGCGGGTATCTTCGATGCCATAGCGTCCTTCGTAGTGGTCGGCATCGTTGGGTTTGCCATCGGTGAGTATCAGTAGCAGGCGTTCGCTGGCTTTTTGTTTGCCTAAAATCTGGCTGGCATGGCGAATTGCAGCACCCATGCGGGTGTAGTAAGCCGGCTGGATGGCGGTGATATGGCTGCGCACTGCATCGTTATAGGGCGCATCAAATTCTTTCAACGGATAAATGCGCACATCCTTACGTTGTTTAGAACAGAATCCATATAGTGCGAAACGATCACGGGTGACGGATAAGGCTTCGGAAAAAAGAAACAGGCTATCGCGGATGATATCAATCACACGTTGCCCTTCACCTACCCAGGCGTCGGTCGATAAAGATACGTCGGCTAATAACAGGCAAGCCAGATCGCGCTCACGTTTACGCTGATCAAGATAAAAGCGCGGTTCTGCATTGGCCTGACGTGTGCGGTTGGCAGCTTCGCGAATATAGGCACTGATGTCGATATCCGTGCCATCCAGTTGCCCTTTAAGACGCTGGCGTAATGGCAGCAGGGCACTAAACTGGCGGCGTAAACGTTGCTGATCGCGTTTTAAATGTGTGGGTAATGTACAGAGTGTATCTGATGTTAAAGGAAGCGGTTGTTGAATATTAATCTGGCATTGATCCGGTTTTAAGGTGTGTGTGCGGTAATCCCATTCGGGTACCAGATATACACCGTTCAGACGGGCACTATCGTCTTCGCCTGGGGATAAGTCTAGTGTCATACGTAGTTTTTTTGCGACATTTTTGCTGTCGCGTGCAATGGCAATGACATCCAGATCATCGGCTGCCTGTGCCAGATCATCATCATCGTTTTCTTTGGCTTCGTGATCAATTTTGGCGTATTCTGCCCAGCTAAAGATGGATTCCGGCCGGAACAGGAGTATGCCGCCTTTTCTTTCCGGCATATCGGCATGTTCGGCTACACGTCGTTTTTTGTCTGACTGGAGCGCGGTGGCCGGATTGGATTGCGGTTCCGGTGCGGCGTGCATGCTGTGTTTGCCAGTGATGCCCGGTGCCGGGCGCAGCCATAATAATACCGGATGGGGGGCATGTTTTGCCTGCGGTAAGCGGGTGACGCTACCGGGATTTTGTAAGGCATTGCGTATGGTTTGCTCTTGTTGTGCTTCATCAAAAGCAAGTTTGCTGATGTCTGGCCGGCGTGCGATTTCTGCCTGTACCAGACGTGCATAACGTATAGCTAAGCCGGGGAAGCTTGCGAGAATATCCGTAACGGCGGCCTGGTTTCTGGTAAGCCAGGGCAGGGATGGTTGCGGGTCTGTGGCACATAATGCCACCAGCCAGAAATACAGGTCCCGATTTAATTCCGGAGTGGGATAAACATCAATTGTCGGGGGAAGGCGTAATGATTCTGCATCTGCCCAGGCCAGATCGGCTTTGCGCTCACTACCGGCCAGTCGTTCCAGAAGTGAGCGTCTGGCGGTGTGGGCTGATTGTGCTCCGGCCTGTATTTTGATGCCATGTGCGCCGCCGAGTGCACGAAAGAGTATTCCGGCCGGGCGGGTGATATCCGTCAGCGTTGCCGTCGCTTCAGGGAATCGTCGTGTTGCCATACGATTGATGAAGCGATGCCAGGCGATACCAATTTTCTCTTCCATAGCCAGTTTCCTGCTTTACTCTTAGTGACCAAAAATGGCGAGAACAACTATCATCAGTGATTGTGTGATCTCCGGCTCATCGGAAAGACATTCGATGATGGCGGCACGGCAGGCCAGTTGCGGGTCGCAGCCGCTGACGATGAGTTTGGCTGCACCGACGATGAGCCGGGTACCAGGAGCTTCTTCCAGATCGTGGTCGGCGGTACTGCGCAGGGCATTGGCCAGTGTGACCAGTCGTTTGGCGATAGCCGGATCTATGCCTGTTTCGTTGACGACTATTGTTACTTCGCGTTGTGCATCGGGAAAGTCAAAAGCGAGTGAAACAAAGCGCTGGCGTGTGCTGGGTTTCAATCCTTTGAGTAAGTGCTGGTAGCCGGGGTTGTAGGAGACAACCAGCATAAATTCCGGTGGTGCTTCCAGAATTTCACCGGTACGGTCTATGGGTAAAATCCGGCGCTCATCGGATAAAGAGTGTAATACCACAGTCGTATCTTTACGTGCTTCGACGATTTCATCCAGATAGCAAATACCGCCGTGTCTTACTGCTTCGGTCAGGGGACCGTCGGTCCAGTATGTGCCGCTGGCATCAATCAGGTGGCGTCCGATCAGGTCGGATGCGGATAAGTCATCGTGACAGGAGACTGTGTATAAGGGGCGGGCCAGTCGTGCTGCCATGTGTTCTACAAAACGGGTTTTTCCGCAGCCGGTAGGGCCTTTGATCAGAATGGGAAGACGATTTTTGCAGGCAAATTCAAACAGGGCAATTTCATCACCGGTCGGGGTGTATGAGGGGATGGTGTCTGGTATGCGGGCAGAGTGGATAGCTGGTCTGGTATGGGTAATCGGGCTGATAGACATCATATTCTCGCAGATTAGGAAATAAAATAAGCTATGGCGATCAGGCTGCCAATAAGCACAAGGTAGCCATTCATGACAATGCGCCACAGGGGCTGGCAATGGCGCAGCCCCATAAAATAATCCACGATGACATGCCCTTTGATCAGCGTCACGACCAGTGCCAGCATCATGATGAGCTGACTGGCAGGCAGATAACCCAGAACAAAACTGATGCCGGTGAGTACCAGCAGTGTTGCCAGACTGGTGAAGGAGACCGTTTTTTTTAGGGATGCCGTGACGGGTTTCATAGTGGATACTTTCAGTGAATGACGTAAACCAGCGCAAACAGGATAATCCAGACCAGGTCGACCATATGCCAGTACGAAGCACCGGTTTCTACACCGGTATGGTTATCGGCGCTGTAGCTGCCGTTATAGGCTTTCCACGTAACGACGGTAAGAATCAGCATGCCCATTAGCACATGCATAAAATGAAAAAAAGTCATGGACAGGTAAAACATATAAAACAGGTTGCCCGAGAGCGTAATGCCCTGTGCAAAATCCTGTTGAAACTCTAGTGTCTTTAGTAGCAAAAATAGTCCGCCCAGACCAAGAGCAGCGGACAAGCAGTGAGCACAGACTATGCTGCGTCCGGTTTGTATCGCTTCGCTGGCACGTACTACGCAATAGCTGCTGCTGATCAGAATAAGGGTATTGGCCAGACCGTAAGGCCGGTTGAGTGTCAGTTGTGATGCATTAAACAGTTCTGTATGGGCACTGCGGGCAAAAGCATAAGCAGCGAACAGCACACCAAATACCAATAATTCCGCGAAAATAAAAATCCAGATCGCAAAATCACCCGGTAGTGGTCGGGTGGTATTACCGGTATTGGTGTGTGTCATTAACATAATAAATGAACTCAATAAGCTGGTTAAATTAAGGTGATCAGGCAGCCAGGGCGCGTTTCACTTCATCGTTATAGGCATATTCACCCCGGACGAAAAAACTACCGATAAAGACGAGCAAGCCGATAAAGAATGTCCCCCCAAAGAATTCACGCAGCCAGAAGAATACCCGTGCTTTATCTTGTACTTGCATAAAGCCCATAGGATCATCTGCAGCACGTTGCAATACAACGGTAACAATGCCGGCACCGGTCAGTGCCAGAGT
>CAIWPG010000332.1 GCA_903914535.1 uncultured Oxalobacteraceae bacterium | reverse complement strand
TGCTCCACCCCGCGACTGAGTGCCAGACACGCAAGCGCGCAAGACAATTCACTACGATATACCAATTACTGGTTGCGGGGACAGGATTTGAACCTGTGACCTTCGGGTTATGAGCCCGACGAGCTGCCAGACTGCTCCACCCCGCGTCTGAGTTGTAACTATACTGCAAGTAAGTACCACTAGCAAGCTATTTATCACTTATTTTCCGTTTTTTCGGCAAAAATCATGCCAGGTCAATAGTACGCGCACAAATACCACCATTACATCCTGCAATACAGTTAACAGAAAAAGTGCGCATGATATGACCTGTGGCATAACTTAAGTGAACTCTTCATTCCATCTCTTAAAATATCGCCGTTATCTGTTTGTTTTTCTGCTACGCCCTCACTACCAAGCCCTGCACCCTGCTAAAATCGCTCAAAGATCAGCCGATGCAGGCAATGCTTTTTACCCACACACTTATTGGTTAATATGAAATATTGTTCAGAATGCGCACATCCCGTCACACTCAGTATCCCTCCGGACGACAACCGACTTCGTTTTGTGTGCACTAATTGCAATACTGTACATTACCAGAATCCCAAATTAGTCGTCGGATCAATCCCGGTCTGGATAAAAAATGGCGAAATCAAGATATTACTTTGCCGCCGGGCAATTGCTCCACGCTATGGTTTTTGGACATTACCGGCGGGATTTATGGAAAACAGTGAAACAACCAGTCAGGCTGCTCTGCGTGAAACGATAGAAGAATCGGGGGCTAACGTAGAACTGAATGAATTATTCACTGTAATCAACGTACCCCATGTTAATCAGGTACATCTGTTCTATCGCGCTAATCTGCTGAATCTGGATTATCTGGCCGGACCTGAAAGCCTTGAGGTCAGCATGTTTTCTGAGGATGAAATTCCATGGGAATCAATCGCATTCCCGACGATCACCCATACCTTAAAAACATATTTTTCTGTTTTACACGAAAAAGGACAACTGAATGATCAATATGCAGTCGTACACTGCCACGATATCCTGAAATCCTCCCCTCTGGACTACACTACTACAACAGAGCGTCTCCGGCCCAGTACTGATCAACATTCTTAAGACCCCATTTATCAGCATCCTCCCTTGAAACAATTTTATCTTGTTCACCCGGACTGGCCATGTCCACGATACAAGGGGCGATGTAGCTGATGGACTTACTGGAAAAGAATACCTTCACCTTGGGCAAGAGCAACGATTTAGTATTTTGCTCAATAACAACGCCAATACGCCCCGATCCCATCCTGACCAGGCTGCCGACAGGGTAAATCCCGATACTCTTTACAAATGCACCAAATACAACTTCATCAAAATGCCCCTTGGTCCACTCAGCCATTTTTTTAATTGACTCTGACGGACACCAACCCACTTTGTAAGGGCGATTAGATGTAATCGCATCATAAACATCACAGACTGCCCCCATCCTTGCCATCAAGCTGATTTGATTACCAGAATATTTATCAGGATAGCCGGACCCATCCATTTTTTCATGGTGGTGTAAACACACGTCCAACACCGCTTTATTAGTTTCTTTGTTTTTCAATAATAATTTATAACCAGATAAAGGATGCTGCTTAACTATGTCAAACTCAGCAGCTGTCAGCTTACCGGGCTTATTCAGTATATCCATCGGCAAGGTCATTTTGCCAATATCATGGAGTAAGCCAGCCAGACCGGCATCGCGAATTTCTCTTTCACTGAGATTAAGCTGCTTGGCAAGAGCAATCATCAGTGCACACACCGCAATCGAGTGCATATAGCTGTAATCATCTTTACTCTTCAGGCGAACCAAACCGATAAGTGCGCCCGAATTACGCATCACTGACGCGGTAATATCATCGACCAGCGATTCCATACTCTCCAGGTTAACTGCATTACCCAAGCGGGCTTCCTGGAACATCAAAACCACCGCCTGTTTAGATTTTTTAATAACTTTTGCGGCCCGGCCAAGCTCCACATCCATTGAAGTAGCCGGTTCTGCAGCACGCGCTACAAATTCTTTCTCTGGTACTAAAGGAGGACTTTCCGGAATCACGACCTCAGTCTGCTCTTCTGATGCCAACCGAACGGAAAGTACATCCAGGCCTTTTGCTGTATCAATAAAGAGCTCAACAATACTACTGGATAATATTGCCTGATAAGCAACATCATCTTCAATCAAAAATGACTTTTGCCAAAAAGGGTGATCCATCCAGGAGCCACAAAATCGTTCGACAAACATTCCAATTCGCAACTGCTCTACATTTATTTTCTTTATCATATTAATTCTTAACGTAAGAGCAAGAAAAAAAACGCCGTGACACCGCCCACTCGTCGGCTTGAGCACGCACTGCTTATGCCACTGTAATATTATCCAATAACAATCTGAACCATGCAGCGCTTATGCTCATACTTATGTCATCAACAGCAACATTTTATCAAAAAGCACGCAACTATGGAGATAACTTCAGCAAGTATAACGATTTAAACAAATTTTGCATGGAAATATTGCGAATAAAAGACAAATTATAGGGGTGCTCTGAAATAAAAACGGGTAAATTGCCAATTTCAGGTAATTCCAAAATCTGCTTTGCTATCTTTCCCCATAAAATCAATTGAGGCAAGGCCGCACCCTTATCCTGCCCACGGGAAGATAAAGCATTCAGGATAACCCGCACAAAAGGAAGCCATGCCCTGGCGTCAATTACAGGGGCAACATGAGGCCGGAACACGAGACTGGCATTAAGCAGCAAGAATCCGTTACGCATAAAATTTTCTTCAAACTGTTCACGTGAACGTATCCAGCCAGAACCCGGAGCACACGCCCGTTCCGCGACCGGTTGCAATGCAAGCGCAGTTGTACACTCCTCGCTCAGTACACCATCGGCAACCAACAACATTTTAATAAAATTACGTAACGATGTCGCACGGTTCACTGCGGTTGCCAATCCGGCTCCCGGTTGCCAGATTTCATTGACAGCACCATCCATAAAACAGATGCCGGTCGCACTTTGCTCCCGCGGATAAGGTCCTTCTCCAAACAAGACATAACGAACCGAATCCAGCGGCTGGGTGAATGCGGCAAAAAGCCGCTGCTGTGTCGGTAAAAATGAACCTTCAGCCAAACCAGACAAATAGCCCGGCGTTGTCGCTTCAATAGCTGCACACCCTGACCGTATATGCGCTTGCCAGCTGACATGTGCGCGAGCTATAGACTGTTCAATTACTAAAGGAAATTCTTTCATGCTACTTTTAACCTTGTCGGCGAATGGCATTATTCTACAGCCTTGTGCAGAGCATCATTATCTGCAACACCAAAACCAGGCATCGTCGCCGGCATTGGCTGCTCATCCCGGTGAATAGCCCGGCCGGGAGACACGGTAACAGAGGATGGTGTACGGGATAAAAGGGATTTTTCCGGATAACGACTCATAACAGCCGCACTGCGTTGTATGGATGAAACCGGATCCTGCGGTAAATCAACGCGTTTGCTGATGCCATTATCCTGTAGCACGACATGTGTGGCATATACTTCGCTCAACACTACACCCGGTCCTACCTCTGTATTAATGGGATAAGCTTGAGCCGGTTTACCATTTGCCGCAATAATCGCTACGCTTTGTTGCGAAGGATTCGCCAATACCACCCCCTTAAGCTGATAGTTACTAATAACAGCAAGCGCACCGCCGCCAAATAAACTGGCAACGGTGACTGTCTGCGCTTGTGGCAATAGCGTGACGGGCGCAGCCACCTTACGGGAGGCAGGTTTAAAAAAATAGGTCGCCCAGTATGTAGCCGACACACATAATAAAACAAATAACACCACACTACTAATAAGAGGCAAACGCTTCATACTGATCCTAAGCAGCCTGTGCTGCAATGATATTGCACTAATATACTTCTAACGTACCAATTGATTAATTTCGATAATAGGCATAAGCACCGCCAATACAATCAACAGCACCACCACCCCCATCACCAGGATAAGTACCGGCTCAAGTAAGCCAGCCATCGTCAGGGCACGTCTTTCCAGATCTTGTTGCTGCGCATCAGAGGCCCGTTCCAGCATCGCAGGCAATTCCCCGGTCAGTTCACCGGCACGTATCATGTGTATCAACATAGGAGGAAAATACTGATGTTCAGACAGAGCACGCGCCAGCCCCACTCCTTCCCGCACGCTGGCTGTAGCGATTTCAACCTGTCCGCGCATAGCAACATTCGACAGGGTATCCCGGCTGGTTTGCAAAGCTTGCAAAATAGGGACGCCGGAACCTGTCGTGATCGCCAGTGTACTGGCAAAACGTGAGGTATTCAGACTGCGCTCAAATTTGCCATAAAGCGGAGCCGTAAGCAGCCAGCTATGCCAGCGATGTTTAATTAACGGACTCTTCAGCGCCTGCCGCCATAACCAGGCCATAGCTGCCACAATAATTGCAACAAGTATTCCCCAGGCACGCACAAAATCAGACACCGCCAGCATCAACACGGTCAGCAATGGCAGTTTTTGTCTGGTATTTGCAAAGACAGAAACAATTTGCGGCACCACATATGCCAGCAAAAAAATAACAATGGCAAACGCGACCACCGATACAATCACAGGATAAGTAAAGGCCAGCCTGACCTTTTGCACCAGTGCATTACGCCGCTCAATATAATCCGCCAGGCGGGACAATACCTTAGCCAGTTGACCGATCTGCTCTCCCGATGCGACCAGAGCAGTATAAATATCGGCAAAATCGCGCGGATGCTGACTTAATACATCCGATAGTGACCTGCCCGCCATCACTTCGGCGCGAATACTGGCAATTAAATCACGGACATATGTGCGCTCAGCCTGCTCCAGCAATGCAGAAAAAGATTGTTCCAGAGGCAAACCTGCTTCCAGCAGACTGGCAAGCTGCCGTGTGAATAAGGATAGTTCGACGCTGGACAAATGGTCAGCGAATAAAACTTTACGGCCTTTTTGTTTTTCTTCACTGGCAATTTGCTCAACAAAGATGGGGGTAAAGCCCTGTGCCCGCAATTCAGAGCGGGCAGCACGCGCACTGTCGGCGTTAACTACCCCTGTTTTAGTCTGTCCATTGGTTTCAATGGCTTCATATCGGAATGCTGGCACGGTATATCGGTTCTTTCATCACGTAGTTGTTTCTGGCAATGGATTTGCGTATTTTTCTGATTACTGCTGCCTGTTCATTATTCGCCGCTCCGCCCGCTATTTTTTGACTATTCCGTCACTACTCTTTCGTTACTCTCAGCAACTCTTCGCGGGTAGTCACTCCCTGCCGCAGCCAGCGCTCACCATCTTCACGCATAATCAGCATACCGTCAGCCCGGGCAATAGCGCGAATTTCTGCTTCTGATGCCTTTTGATGAATCTGTGCACGAATCTGATCTGTCGTTGGCAGCAATTCATAAACACCGACACGCCCCTGATAACCGGTATGTCCGCATTTTTCACAACCAGCAGCATGCCAGTCATTCCCGTCGCCACGCTTGCAATGCACACATAATTTACGTACCAGTCGTTGCGCGACTACCCCTAATAATGAAGAAGACAGCAAAAATGGCTCTATCCCCATGTCCAGCAACCTTGTAACTGCGGCGGCTGAATCATTGGTATGCAGGGTCGCCAGTACCAGATGACCGGTCAGTGATGCCTGTACTGCAATCTGTGCTGTTTCAAGATCACGGATTTCACCTATCATAATCACGTCAGGGTCTTGCCGTAAAATAGCCCGCAGCGCCTTGGCAAACGTCATGTCTATCCGTGCATTGACCTGAGTTTGCCCGATACCCGGCAACTCATACTCAATCGGATCTTCTACCGTCAGAATATTGGTGGTGCTGGCATTCAGGCGTGACAGTGCCGCATACAGGGTGGTGGTTTTTCCGGAACCGGTCGGCCCTGTTACCAGCACAATACCGTGCGGCTGCCGGATCAGTTCATCAAAACGGGGCGACATCGCATCGCTCATACCTAAATTAATTAAATCCAGTCTGCCTGCTTCTTTATCCAGTAAACGTAATACCGCACGTTCACCGTGCCCTGTCGGGAGGGTAGACACCCGCACATCGACAGAACGCCCGCCAATGCGCAGAGCAATACGTCCGTCTTGCGGCAAACGTTTTTCAGCAATATCCAGCTGTGCCATAATTTTAATGCGCGATATTAACGCAGCATGGATAGCTTTTTTAAGGCGTACCACATCACGCAAGGTGCCATCTATCCGAAACCGGACAACGGAAATTTGCTCAAAAGGTTCTATGTGGATATCCGATGCAGTTTCACGCAATGCCTGTGTCAGTAACGCGTTAATCATCCGGATAACAGGAGCATCGTCCGCCGACTCCAGTAAATCTTCAATGGCGGGTAAATCCGTCATCAGTTTAGCCAGATCTAAATCAGACTCAACTTCATCTACCACTTGCGCCGCATCACCGCCAGAACCGGCATAGGCTCTGTCAATAGCCTGCTCCAGCTCTGCATGCGTAAGCTGTGTTAATTTCAAGCGCCCGTAACGTCGTCCTACCTCGGCAATTGCTGCCGGTGCCGTGCGTTCGGATACCCATACGTGTAGTAAGGATGTACCTGCAGCGGCACGCTGTCCGTCCGTAACATGCCCGGTAAGCTCATGCGTTCCGGCCGCAGCCAGAATCCCGCATTCGCGCGCAAAGACATAAGGAAGAAAATTCGCTTGTGCGACTGAAATCTGACTCATGCTATTTCCCCGTCGGAGACATATCGGGAACACCCGCGGGTGCAGTGCCGCTGACAGGGGTAACAGAAGACGTATCAGGAGCAACCGGCGCATGTTTAGCTGCATCCTGTGCATCCAGTTTAGACACGGACTGCACCGCACTCATAATATCTTGTGGCAGCAACATGCCATTTTTTTCCGGAGCCAGTGCCGGCAGGTTCAGACGCAATTGCTCGCCTTTGTCACCGATGACTTTAGTACGCATATAATCGTAACGATCTGTCGACATCACATTGCTCTTGTCTGCATCCCGGATAACAGTCGGACGTAAAAATATCATCAGATTACTTTTATTGCGCGACTTATTGTTATATTGAAACAAATTACCTATGTAAGGCAAATCACCGAGCAATGGTACTTTTTGTACGTTACCACCGCTATCTTCCGACATCAGTCCGCCCAGCACCACGACGGCACCATCATCCACCAGCACATTGGTTTCTACCGTGCGCACTTTAGTAATAGGGCCCGAGGTACTTGACGTAGTTGTGGTCGTCGTCGCACTGGTGTCTATATTGGATACTTCCTGATAAATAGCCAGCTTGACTGTACCGCCTTCAGAAATTTGCGGCCGCACCCGCAGGATAATCCCGACATCTTTACGCTCAATCGTTTGAAACGGATTCACGGCAGAACCGGTAGTAGAAGTGGTATTGGTGTATTGACCGGTCACAAACGGCACATTTTGTCCCACCATGATTTTGGCTTCTTCATTATCCAGTGTCGTGAGCGTAGGCACAGACAAAACGTTGGCGTTGCCGGTCTGCTCCAGCGCACTGGCAAGAGCGCCTAAACCCAGCTGGCCGCTAATCTGGCGAAATAATCCCAGACTAAGGCCTGCACCCGGTGCCGAGCCTCCTTCTGCAAGAGTGACAATGTTATTGGCAGCATTAAGATTGAACGATGTACCGCCAGCCATACGGTAATTACTGGAACTGTTACCGGTCAGTGCCATCCACTGCACCCCGAATTCAGCTGACTTACTTTCAGATACTTCCACAATCATGGCTTCAATGTAGACTTGAGCACGCCGGGCATCCAGCTGGTCAATCACTGCACGCATATTACGGTACACAGCTTCACTGGCTGTGATAATTAAGGTATTGGTCGCCGAATCTGCCTGAATAAATCCGCCGGGTCCGCCGGAAGACAGTGCCTCTGCTCTGGCTGTACCGGTTGAACCGCCGCCACTTCCTCCTGACGACGTATTCACGCTCCCGGAGCCACTCAGAGATGAGCTTGCACCACCACTTCCGGTGCTGGTTGCGGAGGATTTCGCTCCGGAGCCGGAGCCAGAAAGTGAAGATGAACCCGAAGCTGAAGCGGAAGAAGAACTGCCGGTGCCACTGTCGGCAGCCACAATAGAGCGCAGAGTCTGTGCCAGCTTCATGGCATCGGCATTACGTAAATATACTACATGCACATTACCCGGTAATGCCGTTGGCTGATCCAGTTTGGCAATCAGCGTTTTCACCAGATTGGCACGTGCCAGTGACGGGGCATGCAGCAAAATTGTATTGGTCCGGCTATCTGCCAGCACTGTCATGCGTGTACTTTCTGACGGCGAACTGCTCTGTTCAGTCAGACGCTGCACCAGCGCGACAATATCGCTGGCAATAGCGTACTTTAAAGAAATAACATCTACATCGCTACTGGCCGGCACATCAAGTGTCGCGATAAT
>CAIWPG010000331.1 GCA_903914535.1 uncultured Oxalobacteraceae bacterium | reverse complement strand
ATAATCCTCCATCCACGGCCAGTATCTGACCTGTAATATGCTTGCCCGCATCTGACGCAAACAGTAAAGCTGCTCCCTTTAAATCTTCGTCGTCGCCAAGCCGGTTTAACGGTGCAAACTTCGCCAGATTTTCAGCGCCATAAGTGTCAATTACACCTTTGGTCATCTTCGATGGGAAAAATCCAGGTGCCAGTGCATTCACGGTAATTCCGTATTGCCCCCACTCACCGGCAAGTGTGCGGGTGAAATTGACTACAGCACCTTTGGACGTATTGTAGGCAATTGTTTTCATACTGCCCGGCGGATTGCCGGCCAGACCGGCAATCGACGCAACGTTGACGATACGTCCGTAACCGGCGGGGATCATCGCCAACTTGCCGACTGCCTGGGATAACAAAAAAATGCTACGAATGTTTAAGTTCATCACCTTGTCCCATGCTTCAATCGGATGATCTTCTGCAGGTGCGCCCCAGCTTGCGCCGGCATTGTTGATAAGGATATCAATGCGCCCAATCTGCGAAATTATCTGCCGCACCAACGGCTCGACTGCGTCGGGCTGAGATAAATCGCTCGCTATGGCGGTCGCCTTGATACCTTGCGTTGCCAATCGGTCGACGGCGTCATCCAGATCAGTCTGTTTGCGCGACGTAAGGATCAGTTGGGCGCCCTGTTCACCCAATGCCTGCGCGATCTGAAACCCAAGTCCGCGTGAAGCCCCCGTCACCAGAGCGACCTTACCGTGTAAATCGAAAAGTTGTTGAATTGTGCGCATGGAATTTCCTTTGTTAGAAATAAATCTTAATTTTTCGTTCTTTGATCTGGTTAGTTCTCATTGTGAATTGCCCCATTGAGATGTCGTTGAATAAATTCGCCAAGTTCGGCAACTGACAAATCTGCTTCAGGAAATAGTCCAACGAATATTTGCCAAACATGCCACATGTCTGGAAAAATTTTTAAATTAACGTCCCCACTTTGGGATTGCATAATTTGATAAAACTGGCGCGCATCATCCAGCAACGTTTCACGATCACCAACATGAATTAGAGTAGCGGGCAGACGACTAAGGTCAGCGAATTGCGGAGAAATGAGTGGGTGGTGCAAATCTCGACCTGCGGCGTAAGAGGCAGCCGATGATGTAAGTATCGACGGATCAGGGAAAAAAGGGTCAATGGCAGCGTTTGTAATATGGGTCGGGTTGTCCAACACCAGATTAGTCCAAGGTGACATCAGCGCCAACGCGCTCGGCGCGGCGATACGGCGATCATGTAAAGTCAATGCCACGGCCAGTGCCAGTCCGGCTCCGGCTGAATCTCCGGCGAGCGCTATCGGGACATTGGGATGATCTGTTAATTGAGCACAGTAAATGGCAACAGCATCCTCTAATGCAGCCGGAAAAGGAAATTCTGGGGCTAACCGGTAATTAAATATAAATACCGGTAATCGCGCTGCGGACGCCAAATGCGCAGCCAGCCTGCGATGGCTTTTAATGGAGCCAAATACGTACGCTCCACCATGAAAATATAAAATGATGCCAGGGCCTGTCACTGATTTCGGCCTTAACCATTCTCCTTCGATTCCGTGCATTACAATCTCTTCAACTGTAATAAGTTTTGGCATGGATAACAGCGGACTTCCTTTGTCAGCAGCGCTTCGGCGTTGTTCCAACGTTGGATTTAACTGCCGGGCCCTCGCTAGCAAAAATTTTAAATAGCGGTAAGCCAGTCGCGAACGGATTGACGCCAAGATAAGCCTCCGGTTAAGACTAAACTGCTGCTATCGCAGTTACCACCTAAGTTTCAGAGTCACCACGTCCCACCACATTTTGTAGTCACCCAACAGGCTGAACCAAGGATCGGTGAATGTGGCTGGCCGATTATTCTCAAAGAAATAATGGCCCACCCAGGCAAAACCGTAGCCGATCAGCGGTTGCAACAACAAAAGCCAAAAATGACAGCTGACAATTGCATAAATAAACACAGCAATCACGATGGTGGTACCAATCACATGCAGGCGGCGGCAAATCGAATTTTGGTGTTCGCCCAAATAGAAGGGATAGAATTCGGCAAAACTCTGGTAACGTGCCTCGGTCTTCATCGTAATTCACCTTCTTCATGAAATTCTTTTTCTTGCAGCGCGCGCCATTGCACTTTACCGGTAGCGCTTTTCGGTAGGCTCGACACGAACTCAACCACATGGGGTACTTTGTAGGCAGCCATCTGAGTGCGCGTCCATGCAATAAAGGAATCAGCATCGAGCGTCGCGCCAGGTTTTAACACCAATAAAGCTTTAACGCTTTCACCACGGTGTTGATCGCGACAGCCGATTACGCAGGCTTCCAAAATGGCCGGATGCGCGTAAAGGTAAGATTCCACCTCAGCAGGCCACACTTTATAACCGGATGCGTTGATCATTCGCTTTACGCGATCAACCATGAAGAAATAGCCATCCACGTCCACATAACCCAAGTCGCCGGTTCTAAAATATCGTCGCCCATTAATCTGGACAAATGCAGCTTCAGTTGCTTCTGGATTTCCGTGATAGCCTAGAAACACTTGGGGACCTTGTACCAATATTTCACCTGTACTTCCAACAGACAATTCCTGGAGTGTATCCGGATCCACCACGATAGAATCGGTATCGAAAATCGGAATTCCCAAACATTGGGCTTTAGGTCTGTGCGACGGATTAATATGAGTAGGTGCAATCGTTTCCGACAGGCCGTAACCTTCGATATAACTGATTCCCCACAACGCATGAATGCGTTCTGCTACAGCTTTTGGCATGGCCGCGCCACCACCGGTCAGAATCGTCAGCGAACTCAGGTCGCGTTCGTCAAGATCCGGTTGATTGAGAAAATCGAACAGCATTGTAGGAATGGCAGTCCAAGCCGTAGCGCGATATCGTTCAATCAGCATGGCGGCACAACGTTTATCCCATCGCGTCATCACCAGCACAGTGCACCCGCCATAGATTGGGGTGTTGACACAATTTTGCAAACCTGTAACGTGAAACATCGGTAAGGCAGCCAGTATTACATTATCTTTCGGCGATCTGCACCATTCCGGTCCGGCAACGGCCGTGTGCATGACACTGCGATGGGTATGCAAACACCCTTTGGGCGCACCTGTAGTACCCGATGTATAGGGCAATACAGCGAGATCATCGGGGCCGGTGGTGTCAGGTCCGGGCTGTAACCCCAATTGCATTATTTCTTGCCAGGCTACTGTTCCTGCAACACGTTTTGTCGGTGTGGTCAATACATCTGATAGCGGCAGATCGGTAAGTGGATTGACATACTCCGAATAGGTGGCGACGATGGCATGAGCAAGTTCATTTCCAATCAACTGGCCGAGATTTGCGCCAAGTTCCTGCCCATAAATAATCACCTTGCAACCGCTATCTTTAACAATATGGGCAATTTCTTGCGGCATGTTCATCGTGTTAATTGGCACAACCACGGCCTGTGCGCGAAGGATAGCGTAAAAAGCGATGATAAATTGTGGACTGTTTTGCATAAACAGCGCAACACGGTCCCCTTTGATGACTTGCATTTTTTGCTGCAAGTATCCTGCCAATATGTCGACTTGGCGTTTCAATTCGGAAAATGTGATTGTATTGCCGTAATATACAATGGCATCCCGGTTTGGATAGCGTGCGGCTGAAACTTCAAGGTTGTAATACAGAGAAGTCTGTGGAAGTTCTAAATGGGTCGGCATTCCCGGTGGCCAGTGGTCGATGTTTTTCATTGATGTCTCTTACTTTAATTATTTTTGATTTAATTTTTTGGTGCGTCGAAAATGGTCAATTTTCTTGCTGAGGCAGTACCACCAGCTTTCCAATTGCCTTGCGTGCCAGCAGGTCATCCAGCGCCTGCCCGGCTTGCGACAGCGTGTAACGTTTGGAAATAAATGGATGAATTTTTTTCTCATGTAACCATCGAAACAGTTGTGTCATATTTTCGACGTTTAATGCAGGTTCGCGGCGCACAAAATCGCCCCAGAATACACCAACAAGAGCACTTCCTTTGAGTAACAACAAGTTAATGGGAATTTTGGGAATTTCACCAGCAGCAAAACCCACTACCAGATAGCGACCACGCCAGCCTACGCTACGCAAAGCAACTTCCGTGTAATCTCCACCTACTGGATCATAGACGATATCGACG
Source organism: uncultured Oxalobacteraceae bacterium (assembly GCA_903914535.1). Taxonomy (GTDB): domain Bacteria; phylum Pseudomonadota; class Gammaproteobacteria; order Burkholderiales; family Burkholderiaceae_D; genus Solimicrobium. The sequence goes on along the minus strand of CAIWPG010000331.1, from coordinate 2,961 downwards.
CCGCGCCCTTCAGTAATTTCTTTAATACGGTCGCGTACATTTTCGACTGTATAGTTAATCAAAATGTCAGCGCCATGATCTTTGGCAGCGGTGAGTTTTTCCTCAGTGGACGCGGCTGCAATCACTTTCAGACCCAACAGTTTGCCAATTTCAACGGCAGCCAGGCCGACTCCACCACCGGCCCCCAATACTAGCAATGTCTCACCAGCTTTTGCCTGGGCGCGATCCTTCAGAGCGTGCAGAGATGTCCCATAAGTTAACACAAAACTACCGGCCAATTCGTAATCGGTATCGCTAATGTCGGACTGCAATGGAATGACGTTAGCTGCGTCCACAGCGACTTCCTGTGCATACGCTCCGTAAGGCGTAATGCCAACTACTTTTTGACCAACGGCAAGACGTTTTACTTCCGCACCGATTCCGATGATCTCACCGGATAATTCTCCTCCTGGAGAAAATGGAAATGTGGGTTTAAATTGGTATTTTCCTGCGACAATTAATGCATCCGGAAAATTCACTGCAGCCACACGAGTACGAATCACAACCTGCTTAGGACCTGGAATGGGGGATGGTAATTCCCGAATACGCAACGATGAAGGTGCGCCCCATGCTTCACAAACAAGTGCTTTCATAACAGTCCCTAGAAAAATAAAGATTGAAAATAAGAGTTAAACGCGATCGAATCAAATTAAAAACGTCCTTCAGTATGTTGATATACTGTATTTCTTAACGCCACCAATTTAGGACCAAAATCATGCACCAGTTTTTCACGAGTAACGATAGAAACCCGGCCGCTACAGTTAAATGCGAGAACTCGACTGCGATCAGCTGACACCATAGGAACTCCAACTGCAAACACATCAGGGTTCCAGTCCCCTAGCGAAAAACAGAAACCATAGTTTTCATATTCCTCACGCGCGCGGATGATTCCCGCACGGATTTTTTGCCAATGTGCTGGATCGGTTTTTTTTTCGAGATTGTCAAGATGTCGTTGAAAAAACTCCATTGGCCTGACGGCGAGGTCGGCGCGCCCTAAGGCGGTTGAACCATGGGGAACCCGTGCGCCGGCAGCCAAATTCATTTGAAAAGTAGTGTCGCCCTGGCATACCTCAAGCAACACCATTCGGTCCTGGTCGCTGTCACCAACGGCCAGCATCACGGCCGACTTTGTATAATTGGCTAACTCTTGCATGAGTGGGCGCGCAATCGTGACGACGTCGTTGCTCTTCATAAAGGCATGAGCCAATGACAGTACCGAGGTGCCTAAACTGTATTTTTCCAGCGAAGGGTTGTAAGTCAAATAACCGAGCGACGATAGTGTAAAAGTCAACCTTGATACGGTTGCTTTAGGTAATTCAGTTTGACGACAAATTTCTTGATTACCAAGATACTGTGCGCCATATTCAAAGCAGCGCAATATTGAAAAAGCGCGCATAACGGAATTCACAGTTTGCGGACCATTTTCATCTGCATCAAGAACTAATGTATCAGTTTTACGTTTAGGGTTACCCATAAAGATTTTTCTCAAAAAGACACATTTTTAATTCCTCGTTAGATAAAATTTCGGATCGAGTTTTTTGCCAGTTCTAGTCGCGCAATTGTACCGTGATGTACTTCATCTGGGCCGTCCGCAAGGCGCAGCGTGCGAATTCCTGCATATTGCGCGGCCAACGGAAAGTCTTGACTGACACCCGCTCCGCCATGGGCTTGGATTGCCCAATCAATAATCTTGCAGGCCATGCTTGGTGCTACGACTTTAATCATAGCAATTTCAGCGCGTGCTTCTTTATTTCCAACAGTGTCCATCATGTAGGCAGCTTTGAGAGTAAGAAGGCGAGCCTGTTCTATCATGCAACGAGACTCGGAAATACGTTCATGCCAGATCGTATGGTCTGCAACCCGTTTACCAAAGGCGACCCGTTTTTTTAAGCGGTCACACATTAATTCCAATGCCAGTTCGGCCACCCCAATCGTGCGCATGCAGTGATGAATCCGCCCAGGACCAAGACGTCCCTGGGCAATTTCAAAACCACGTCCTTCGCCAAGTAATAGATTGTCAACTGGGACGCGCACGTTAATTAGTTCAATTTCCATGTGACCATGCGGAGCATCATCGTAACCAAATACTGAAAGTGGTCGCAATATTTTAATGCCAGGTGTGTCAGCCGGCACTAATATCATCGACTGCTGGACATGTTTTGGCGCATCTGGGTTGGTTTTACCCATGACTATAAATAATTTACAGCGTGGATCGCCCGCACCAGATGCAAACCATTTTCGCCCATTGATGATGTAACTGTCACCATCACGACTGATTGAGCATTGAATATTGACAGCATCAGACGAAGCCACGGCAGGTTCGGTCATTAAGAACGCGGACCTCATTGCGCCTGCCAACAGCGGTTCCAGCCATCGTTCCTTGTGCGCCTCGGTGCCATATCGTTCAATGGTTTCCATATTTCCAGTGTCAGGTGCGGAGCAATTAAATACTTCCGGAGCCCAAAGCACTCTACCCATGATTTCACATAATGGCGCGTATTCCAGGTTGGTTAATCCCTGTGGTGCCCGTGTGGATTCAGGCAGAAATAAGTTCCATAGCCCCTGCCTCTGAGCATGTTTCTTCAGATCTTCAATGAGAGTGGTTGGGATCCAGGCGTTACCACGGGCCCGGTTGGCATGCACTTCCTCTAAGTAAGTCGCTTCGTTTGGATAAATGTGTTGATCAAAAAAAGCAAGCAATTCAGAGCGAAGTTGCTCGACTTTTGGGGAGTATGAGAAATCCATGGTAATTCCAATCAGATGTTTTAATTCCGTTATACGGAACTTAGTTTTGAATTATTTAAAATATTAAGTCGACTTGAATAAATAGGCAAGCATAAAAATAAAATTTAAACGGGAAATTATTACGTAAGCGCTACGGTTAAAATTTTGCAACAACACAAAAATTTCGCTTGTTGGTTT